>NZ_JBPCKQ010000144.1:0-18873 GCF_051004135.1 Ornithinimicrobium sp. | reverse complement strand
GCCTATCCCAGGGCGTGGATGCCGTGCGTCGCGTGGGCGAGGGCGCCTCCTGGGTGTTCGTCATCGACCACTCAGGGCAAGGCCACGAGGTCTCTGCGGAGGGCACCGACCTGGTCAGCGGGCGCACCTGCGGTCCGGAGCATCCGCTCCATCTCCCGCCCGGTGGGGTCGCCGTGATCAGGGAGACCACGACATACAGATGGGCCGGTCCATGAGCGCTCTGGCGCGGCAACGGCAACGCGAGATCCTCGACCAGGTGCGCCGCGACGGAGGGGTACGGGTCACCGAGCTGGTGGACGTGCTCGGCGTCTCCGACATGACCATCCGCCGCGACATCGCCCAGCTGGCCGACCGCGGTCTGCTGATCCGAGTGCACGGCGGTGCCACGTTGGCCGATGCTCCGCATTCCAGTCACGAGCCCTCCTTCCACACCAAGCTGGGCGAGCAGCAGGCGGAGAAGCTGGCGATCGCACGGGCAGCCGCGGACCTCGTGCCCGTCGGGTCCTCGGTGGCCCTCTCCGCCGGGACCACCACCTTGGCGCTTGCGCAGGAGCTGCGTGAGGTGGACGGACTCACCGTGGTCACCAACTCCATCCCGGTGGCCGAGGCGCTGCACGACCCGGAACGGCACGACCGGATCGTCATTCTCACCGGTGGCTCGCGCACTCCGTCGGACGCACTGGTCGGTCCGGTGGCCAACACCGCTCTGCGCGATCTGCACGTCGATCAGTTCTTCCTCGGCGTGCACGGGTTCAGCGAGCGCACGGGGTGCACCAGCCCCAACATGGCTGAGGCCGCCACCAACCGTGCCCTCATCGGCGCCGCCGCTGCCACCGTGGTCGTCGCCGATCACACCAAGCTTCGGCTGATCGGCCTGGCCACGATCGCCCCGCTGGACGATGTCGACATCCTGGTCAGTGACGCCGGACTGCCCGAGGACGACCATGCCATGATCCGGTCGCAGGGGGGTCAGCTCGTGATCGCGCCCCTGGGCCCGGACCGCACCGCTGGTCTGCAGGGCGACCCCGCATGACGCCGACGTCGACCACGCTCCTGGCCGGAGGAGGAAGATGAGCACCGCAGCGCCGGACTGGGTGGACGCCGGTGATTCGCGAGACCATCGTGCCGACGCGCAGCAGGCCTTCACCGCCGCCTTCGACACCGAGCCCGAGGGTATCTGGTCCGCACCCGGCCGGGTCAACCTCATCGGTGAGCACCTGGACTACAACGGCGGACCGGTGTTGCCACTGGCCATCGACCACCGCACCCTGGTGGCGGCCTCCCCCCGCTCGGACGGCCGGATCCGGATGGCCTCCCGCCAGGACGCGGCGACCTGGGAGGGCTCACTCGCCGAACTGCGCCCGGGTCGGCCCACCGGATGGTGCGGGTATGCCGCCGGCGTGCTGTGGGCGGCGCGCGAGGCCGGTCGCCCGCTGTCCGGTCTGAACCTGTTGGTGGACGGCCGCGTCCCGGTCGGCGGTGGACTCTCGTCCTCGGCGGCATTGACCTGCGCCGTGGCCCTCGCCGCGGCACAGCTGTCCGGGTCTGGTGTGAGCGGCGACGACGCCCGCCGGGAGCTGGCCGCCATCTGCGTCCGGGCCGAGAACGACTTCGCCGGAGCCCCCACCGGTGGCATGGACCAGGCCGTGGTGCTGCGAGCCCTTGCGGGTCACGCCCTGCTGCTGGACTGCACCACCTTCGACGCCGAGCAGGTGCCCGTGCCCCATGTCGGCGAGCTCCTCGTCGTAGACACGCGAGGCCACCACGAGCTGACCGACGGTCAGTACGGCGGCCGGCGCGCGGCCTGCGAGCGCGCCGCACAGGAGCTGGACGTGCCCAGGCTGGCCGGTCTCGACGTGACGCAGCTGCCGGGGCTGCTGCCGCGGCTGTCGGACGACGAGCTGCGTGGCGTCGTCCGGCACGTGGTGACCGAGGTGCAGCGGGTCGGTGCGGTGGTCAGCCACCTGCGGGAAGGACGGCTACTGGAGGCCGGGCCGACTCTGCTGGAGTCACACGCCTCGATGCGCGACGACTTCGTCATCTCCACCCCGGAGCTCGACCTTGTCGTCGAAGCCGCCGTGGCGGCCGGCGCGCCGGGCGCGCGGATGACCGGTGGCGGGTTCGGCGGGTCGGCCGTCGTGCTGTGCCGGCCGGGCGACCGGCCCGCGGTGGCCGCAGCGATCACCGGTGCCTTCGCGGCCGCCGGATTCGCCACGCCGGGGATGCTGCCCGTGCAGGCCAGCGGCGCTGCAGCCCGCATGGCCTGAGTGCCCCGCCCGCACGAGGCCACCCGGCGCCGCGACCTACTGGGCGTTCCGTCAAACCTGCACAATCGCGATCCGAGCCACAAACCCGCAGGGCGTCTCAAATTGTGCAGGTTTGACGAAACGTGCGCAGAGGAATGTGTGGGGTGCAGGTGCAGCTGGTGCGGGAAGAGCAGGGTGCGAAGGGGTAGGGATTAGGGCTGCACGGCGTCGAAGGCCTGACGCAGCAGCTGCTCGCTCGGACCCTCCAACCGACCAGGCCGGGCGAGGCCGTCGAGCACCACGAAGCGCAGGGTCGCGCCCCGCGCCTTCTTGTCCCGGCCCATCGCCGCCCGCAGGTCCTCCCAGGTGCCCCCGCCGTATGTCGTGGGCAGGCCCACGGATCCCAGCATCTCCCGGGTGAGGGCGACCAGGTCGGTTGGCGTGCGTCCGGCACGCTGCCCCAGCTCCGCGGCGTAGACGAGTCCCACGGCGACGGCGTCACCGTGCCGCCAGGTGTAGTGCTCCACCTGCTCGATGGCGTGGGCGAACGTGTGGCCGTAGTTGAGGATCTCGCGCAGCGATGCCTCGCGCAGGTCGGCGGCGACCACGTCGGCCTTGACCTGCACGGCACGGGCGATCAGCTCCAGGGCCACCGGGGCGTCGGCGCGGGTCGCGGCGGCGGTGTCGGCGCGGAGCAGATCCAGGATGACGGGGTCGGCGATCAGCCCGGCCTTGATCACCTCGGCCAGGCCGGCGACATACTCTCCCCGCGGCATCGTGACCAGCCAGGCAGGGTCGCACAGCACGGCACGCGGCGGGTGGAAGGCTCCGACCAGGTTCTTGCCCTCCGCGGTGTTGAGACCGGTCTTGCCGCCGACCGCGGCGTCCACGACTCCGAGCAGCGACGTCGGCAGCTGCACGACGTCGACTCCGCGCAGCCAGGTCGCCGCCGCGAAGCCGGCCAGGTCGGTGACCGCCCCTCCCCCGACCCCGACCACCAGGTCGTCCCGGGTGAAGCCGGCGATCCCCATCTGCTGCCACAGGGCCGCGAGCACGCCCACCTCCTTGGCCGCCTCGGCGTCCGGGACCGGGGCGCTCCACGCTTGCGCCCCGCTCTCGCGCACCACGGCTTCGACCGCGGTGACCAGCTGCTCGCGCCCGGGCTGGTGCACGATCAGCACGCGGCGCTCCGGCCGGAGCTCGTCACGCAGCCGGCCCAGCGCGCCGGGCCCCACATGGACGGGGTAGGGCGCAGGGCCGTGGACCCGGACGGTCCACAGCTCACTCACCGGCGGACTCCGGTGCTTCCAGCAGCGCCAGCACGGCGTCGGCGACCTCCTGCGGTGAGCGACCGGCGGTGTCCACCCGCCAGGTGGCCACCTCCTCGTAGAGCGGTCGCCGCGCGGTCATCAGCCGCTGCCAGGAGGCGCGGGGGTTGACCACCAGCAGCGGGCGGGAGGCATCGAAGCCGACCCTGCCCGCCGCGTCGGCGATGCCGACGTCGAGGAAGACCACGTCGTATGCGGTCAGCGCGGCGCGCACGTCGGCGTCGAGCACGGCGCCGCCGCCGAGGGAGACGACGGCCCCCGCTTCCTGCTGCAGCGCCCGCAGCACCTCCGAGCGTTCCAGCGCCCGGAAGGCCGCCTCGCCGTCCTGCACGAAGATGTCACTGGTGCTGCGTCCGGCCGCGACCTCCACGGCCTGGTCGGTGTCGTGGAACGGCACCTCCAGAGCCGTCGCCACGTGGGTGCCGATGGTGGTCTTGCCCGATCCCGGGGGACCCACCACCACCAGGACGGGGACCTCAGCCATGGGCGGCGCTCCGCATACTGTCTGGGATGGCGCCGAGGTAGCCCTGCACGTTGCGGGCGACCTCCGCGACGCTGTCACCGCCGAACTTCTCCAGCACCGCGTCAGCAAGGACCAGCGCGACCATCGCCTCGGCGACGACGCCCGAGGCCGGCACGGCGCACACGTCGGAGCGCTGGTGGATCGCGGTGGCCTGCTCGCCGGTGGCGGTGTCGATCGTGCGTAGCGCCCGGGGCACGGTGGAGATCGGCTTCATCGCGGCCCGGACGCGCAGCACGCCGCCGGTGCTCATCCCACCCTCGGTGCCGCCGGAGCGCAATGTGGTGCGCCGGACCGCCCCGGTGTCGTCCCGCTCGATCTCGTCGTGGGCCAGGCTGCCGCGCCGGGCCGCGGTGCGGAAGCCCTCGCCGACCTCGACCCCCTTGATCGCCTGGATGCCCATCAGCGCTCCAGCGAGCCGGGAGTCCAGCCGCCGGTCCCAGTGCACGTGTGAGCCCAGGCCGGGGGGCAGTCCCCAGGCCAGCACCTCGACGACACCCCCGAGGGTGTCACCGTCCTTCTTGGCCGCGTCGACCTCGGCCACCATCGCCGCGGACAGCGCCGGGTCCAGGCAGCGCAGCGGGTCGGCGTCCAAGCGCTCGACGTCGTCGGGGCCGGGCAGGTCCTCCAGCGCCGGGGCGTCGTCCTGCACCGCCGGAACCCCCGCGGTGCCGATGGCCACGGTGTGGCTGACCAGCCGGACCCCGCAGGTCTGCTCCAGCATGGCCGCGGCCACGGCACCCAGGGCGACCCGAGCCGCGGTCTCCCGGGCAGAGGCGCGCTCCAGCACCGGCCGGGCCTCGGTGAAGGCGTACTTCTGCATGCCCACCAGGTCGGCGTGACCGGGTCGGGGACGGGTCAGCGCCTTGTTGCGGGCCAGCTCCTGGGGGGCGCCGACGTCGTCGGACCGAGCCAGGTCGACCTCGGGGACCGGCTCCGGGCTCATCACCGACTCCCACTTGGCCCACTCGGAGTTGGCGATCTGCAGCGCGACCGGGGATCCCAGGCTCAAGCCGTGCCGCAGCCCACCCAGGAACTCGAGCCGGTCAGCCTCGAACGACATCCGAGCTCCCCGGCCGTAACCCAGGCGCCGCCGGGCCAGCGCTCCGGCGACCCGGTCACGCTCGACCCGGACGCCGGCCGGCAGCCCCTCCAGCACCGCCGTGAGAGCTGGTCCGTGCGACTCGCCCGCGGTCAGCCAACGCAACATGGGCGCATCCTCTCAGAACGATGCAGCCGCTCGGCACGGCGCATCCGCTCAAAACATCGCGCTGAGGCTGTCCGGGGCCAGCAGCACGCCGATCAGGGCGCCGATCATCATCGGCGGCCCGTAGGCCAGGTCGCCCCGCAGCCCGATCCTCCGGGTGGCCAGCAGGACAAGGGCGATCAGACCGCCCACGAGGAACCCCGCATACATGCCCAGGACCACGCTCTGCCAGCCGAACCACCCGAGCGCAGCGCCCAGGACCACGGCGAGCTTGACGTCGCCGAGACCCAGCGCCAGCGAGCCCCGGGCCAGCGACAGCAGCGCCAGCGCCAGGTAGCCGACCCCGCACGCGAAACCCGCCAGCAGGAACCGCCCCAGCACCTGCCACTCGCCGCTGGCCAACGCAGCCAGGGCCAGCCCGGCACCGAGGAGGCCCAGCGTCGGCCACATGACCCGGTCGGGCAGCCGGTGCACGTCCAGGTCCATCGCGGCCAGGCACACGCAGGCCACGGCCACCGCCAGCAGCGTCACCCAGGCCAGGAACTGGGCCGGCCCGTGCGACCCCGGACTCACGCCCGGATCCAGCACCGGTCCCGCGCCGGTGGCGGGCGCAGCAGCCAGCAGCCGCCAGGTCAGCGCCGCCCAGACCACGCCCAGCGCCGGGGCAACCCACCACCGGGTGCCGGGCAGCGCCATGGCCTCCTCGTCGGGCTTGCGGTAGGTGCCCTGGCGCAGCCAGCGCCCGACCGGCACCCCCACGGCCACACCGAGCAGCCCGACCACGACCGCCACCACCTGCCATGTCACGGGACGGGCTCCGCGGACAGACCTTTTAGGCCGGCTCTCATCGCGGTCACCGGTGCGACGCACCCCGTCATCAGCTCCACCTGGGCGGCCGCCTGGTGCACCAGCATCTCGAGTCCGCCGATCACTCGGGTGCCCGACGCTGCCACCTCGCGGGCAAAGGGCGTGGGCCAGGGCCGATAGACCACGTCGAGCGTTGCGGCGCACCCCTGCGCACCCCGCCAGGCGGGCGGCACCGGACCGGCCGAGTCCGGATCGAGCGCGGGCACGGTGCTGATGGCCAGGTCGGCCGAGCCCGGTCGCAGGGGGTCGTCGAGCCGCACGACCCGCACCCTCAGCCCGAGTGGCCTGGCCAGCTCCAGGGTGGCCGGACGGGCCTGGTCGCGCACGACCAGCTGGACGTCGCTCACCCCCAGGCCCCGCAGGGCCACGAGAGCCGAGCGGGCCGTGGCCCCCGATCCGAAGACCAACCCGCGCGACGCCTGCCCGGGCAGGACCCCGGCCTCGGTGAAGGCACGCCGAATGCCCTGGACGTCGGTGTTGTCGCCCGCCCAGCCGGCATCCGTGCGGACCAGAGTGTTGGCGGCCCCGGTCAGCCCGGCCACGTCGGACACGGCGTCGGCCGCGGCCAGGGCCTCCTCCTTGCCGGGCATCGTCACGGACAGGCCCACCCAGTCCGGCGGTCGGGCGGCCAGGTATGCCGTGAGCTCTCCGCTGCGCACCTCCTCCCGGTGGTACTGCCACCCGGTCAGCCCGAGCGCGGCATACGCAGCGCGGTGCAGGGTGGGGGACAGCGAGTGGGCGATCGGGGACCCGATCACCCCGGCGTGCACCGGGGCTTTGGTCTCAGCACCCGTCGGGGTTGTCCCGGCACCACTGCTGGAACTCGGCGACATTCTGCTCATGCTCCTCGAAGGTCGTGGCGAACTTGGTCTCCCCGGTGCTCGGATTCACCGTGACGAAGTAGGTCCAGGGACCGTCGGCGGGGTCCATGGCCGCCTCGATCGCCGCCACCCCGGGGCTGTTGATCGGCCCCGGTGGCAGGCCGGTGTTGAGATAGGTGTTGTACGGGCTCTCGGTGGCCCGCTGCTCGTCGGTCGTGCCGGCCCGTCCGCGCTCCTTGAACATGAAGTGGATGGTGGAGTCGAAGCCCAGCGGCATCTCCTCCTCGAGCCGGTTCTCGATGACCCGGGCCACCTTGGGCAGGTCGTCGGAGAAGGCCGCCTCGGCCTGGATCAGACTGGCATCGATCAGCGTCCGCTCCAGCTCCTCGCCCTCGAGCCCGAGCTCGGCGTAGCGCTGCTTGCCCAGATCCACCATCTTCTGCAGGTGCTGCTGGGGGGTGCTATCCGGACCGAAGGAGTAGGTGTCGGGGAACAGGTAGCCCTCCACATCACCCCCGGCCGCCTCAGGCAGCCCGAGCGTGGCAGGGTCCACGGACTCGTAGTCGGCGGCGGCGTTGTCGGTGCCCTCGGCGAGCAGCGCAAAGACCTCCTCCTTCCACAGCCCCTCCCGGATGGTGACCCCCGTGACCACCCGGGAGTCCGGCTCGAGGAGCCGCTCCAAAGCACTGGCGGCACTCATCTGCTCAGCCATCCGGTAGGTCCCGGGCTGGATCGTCGCCGAGCGGTCGTCGGCGATCGCGAGGCTGGTGAAAGCCTCTGCTGAGGCGACGACATCGGCCTCGGCCAGCACCCGACCGATCTCTGCGCCACCAGCTCCATCGGGGATCTCGACGCTCACCTCACCACTGCCGGAACCCTCGTAGTCCTCGGGTGCATCGGAGCCGAAGCTGAACGAGGGCACCAGGCCGGCGAGCACCTGCACCGCGAGGTAACCGCCGACCACGACCACGACCAGCGCACCGAGCAGCGCACCCCACCGCACGTGCGGGGGGCGTCGCCGACCCGGGGACGGCCGGTGATGCACCTGCTCCGGCTCGCCCGGCAGCAGACCGCCGCCCGGTCCATGACCGTCGTCGTACGGGTCGTCGTGCAGGTGATCGTCGTAGGCGTCGTCGTAGTGGGCGCCGTCATAGCGCTCGTCGTCGGAGATCCTGCTCATGCCTTCCGTCCTTCGTCCGATGGGCCGGACCTGCGGGTCCGGGGCTTGCGTTCCCCCAGGGCCCTGCCGGGCGGACGCCCGGTGAGACGTTCGGCGTCCAGCGCCGACTGCAGGATCAGCACGGCAGCCGCCTGGTCGACCCTCGCCCGCTGCGCCCGCCCCGGGACACCGGAGTCACGCAGTGTGCGATGGGCGTCGACCGTGCTCAGCCGTTCATCCCACAACCGCACCGGCATGCCTCCCAGCCGTCGGTGCAGTTCACGAGCGTAGTCGCGGGCTCGTTGTGCGGCCACCCCTTCGACCCCCGCGAGGGTGCGCGGCAGGCCCACGATGATCTCCAGCACCTGCCGCTCCGCTGCCACTGCGGCCAGCCGGTCCAGGTCGGCTGTGCGGCCAGCCTCTCGTCGCACGGTCTCCACCGGGACCGCCAGCAGACCCGCTGGATCGCTGGCCGCCAGGCCGACCCGGACCTCGCCCACATCGACCCCCAGCCGCACACCCGGCCGCACGGGGCCCTGGTGCGCCGACCGCTGCTCGTCCATCGTCGGGTCCGGTGCCGGGTGTCCGTTCCTCATCGGGCTCATGCGCCTCGGGTTGCGCGCTCGCCCACCGCATGCTCGACCCGTTGCAAGGCGACGGCGCTCTGCCCCGGGTCGGTGCCGCCGCCCTGAGCCAGGTCGGGCTTGCCACCGCCCCCGCCGCCGAGTGCCTGGGCGGCGACCTTGACCAGGTCGCCGGCGAAGATCCCCCACGACCGGGCCAGCTCGTTGGTGGCCACGACGACCGCCGGGCGGCCCTTCGCTGCGCCTGTCGCGGCGACCACGCTGGGCCGGTCCTGCCCCAGCCGCGCGCGCAGGTCGGTGACCAGCCGGCGTAGGTCGTCGCCGCCGACTCCCTCACCCGCCTCGTGGGCCAGGTAGGTCACGCCATAGACGTCGCGGGCCTGGTCCACCAGCGCGGCGGCGGCCCCCAGCACCTGCTGCTGGCGGGCGGCCGCGATCTCCCGCTCGGCGTCCTTCAGTCGCGTCAGAATGCCGTGCACCCGCTCGGGCAGCTCCTCCGGGCGCACCTTGAGGGCCTCCGTGAGCTGACCGACGACGGCGTGCTCGCGGGCCAGGAAGTCGTAGGCGTCGGTGCCGACCAGCGCCTCGACCCGGCGTACCCCGGCGCCGATCGAGCTCTCGCCGAGCAGCTTGACCAGCCCGAGCTGGCCGGAGCGCTGGGCGTGCGTGCCGCCGCACAGCTCGCTGGCCCAGTCGCCGACCGAGACCACCCGGACCTGGTCGCCGTACTTCTCCCCGAACAGCGCCATCGCCCCGGCGTCGCGCGCCTGCGATTGCGTCATCACCTCGGCCCGCACCGGCAGGTCGTCCATCAGCAGGGCGTTGACCCGCGCCTCCACATCCGTCACCACCGAGGGTGGCAGCGCGGACTGGGCGTTGAAGTCGAACCGGAACCGGCCCGGCGCGTTCTCCGACCCGGCCTGGGTCGCGGTGTCGCCCAGCGCCTCGCGGATCGCCTTGTGCACCATGTGGGTGGCGGTGTGGGCGCGGGAGATCGAGCGGCGACGGGCGATGTCGACCTCGCTGTGCGCCTGCTCGCCCGTGCTGACCTCGCCGGAGACGACCTGCGCCCAGTGCGCGATCAGCCCGGTGATGGGCGACTGCACGTCGTGCACGGTCAGCACGGCGCCACCGGCCAGCCGAATGGTGCCGCCGTCGGCGAGCTGACCACCGCCCTCGGCGTAGAAGGGGGTGCGGTCCAGGACGAGCTCGATCTGGTCGCCGGGGCCCGCGGTCCGCACGGCCGCGCCGTCAACCAGCACACCCACGACGCTGCCCTCGGAGACGACCTCGTCGTAGCCGGTGAACTGTACCGCCCGACCGAGGGTGTCGGCGATGCCGCGGTATGCCGTGGTGTCACCGTGCGAGGACTTCTTGGCGCGCGCGTCGGCCTTGGCCCGGCCGCGCTGCTCGCCCATCAGTCGCCGGAAGCCGGCCTCGTCGACCTCCAGGCCTTGCTCGGCAGCCATCTCCAGGGTCAGGTCGATCGGGAAGCCGTAGGTGTCGTGCAACGCGAACGCCTCGGCGCCGCCGAGCGTGGCAGAGCCGGTGCCCTTGGCCTGTCCGACCGCCGTGTCGAGCAGGGTCGTGCCGCTGGCGAGGGTGCGTGCGAAGGCCTGCTCCTCGGCATACGCCACCTGGCTGATCCGGGACCAGTCGGAGGCGAGCTCGGGGTAGGACGTGGCCATCACGTCCCTGCTGACCGGCAGCAGCGTGGGCAGCGATGACCCGGTGACCCCGAGCAGCCGCATCGAGCGCACGGCGCGCCGCAGCAGCCGACGCAGCACGTAGCCACGGCCCTCGTTGGCCGGCGTCACCCCGTCGCCGATCAGCATCAGTGCCGAGCGCACGTGGTCGGCGACGACGCGGAAGCGCACGTCGTCCTGCTCATCGGCCCCGTAGCGGCGCCCGGACAGCTCCTCGGCCGCCTCGATGACCGGATAGACCTCATCGATCTCGTAGAGGTTGTCGACTCCCTGCAGCAGGTAGGCCACCCGCTCCAGCCCCATGCCGGTGTCGATGTTCTTGCTGGGCAGCTCCCCGGCCACGTCGAAGTCGGTCTTGGAGCGGACCGCGGACAACTCCTCCTGCATGAAGACCAGGTTCCAGATCTCCAGGTAGCGGTCCTCGTCGACGACCGGCCCGCCCTCGGGTCCGTAGGCGGGCCCGCGGTCGATGTAGATCTCGCTGCACGGTCCGCCGGGGCCGGGGACGCCGGTGCTCCAGTAGTTGTCGGCCGGGCCGCGGCGCTGGATCCGCTCCGGTGGGAGTCCCGCCACCCGCTCCCAGATCTGCGCGGCCTCTTCGTCGCCGTCGAGCACCGTGACCCAGACCTTGTCGGGGTCGAAGCCGTAGCCCCCGTCGTCCTGCGACCCGGTGATCAGGTCCCAGGCCAGCTGGACCGCGCCCTCCTTGAAGTAGTCTCCGAAGGAGAAGTTGCCGTTCATCTGGAAGAACGTGCCGTGCCGGGTGGTCTTGCCGACCTCCTCGATGTCCAGGGTCCGCACGCACTTCTGCACGGAGGTTGCGCGCTTCCACGGCGGGGTCTGCTGGCCGGTCAGGTAGGGGATGAACGGCACCATCCCGGCCACGGTGAACAGCAGCGTCGGGTCGTCGCTGACCAGCGAGGCGCTGGGGACCACCGCGTGTCCCCTGCTCTCGAAGTGGCTCAGCCAGCGTCGCCGGATCTCCGCGGTCTGCATGACTCCTCATCGGGTGGGTTCGGTGGGGGCTCGTGCGACTCGATGGGGACGAGCGCACCGAGCACTCTATCGTCCGGGGCGCTGCTGGCCCCGGACGATCCGGCGCAGCTGCTCCCACCGGGGCCCGAGTCGCTCCTCCCAGCCGCGGTCGGTCGGGCGGTAGTAGTCGGCTCCTGCGAGGTCGTCGGGCAGGTACTGCTGGGCCCCGACGCCGTCACTCTCGTCGTGGCTGTATCGGTATCCCTCGCCGTGCCCCAGCCGGGCGGCACCGGCATACCCTGTGCCGCGCAGCTGGGCCGGGACGGGACCGCCGTGACCGGCGCGGATGTCGGCGATCGCCTCGTTGATGCCCGTGTATGCGGCGTTGGACTTCGGGGCGAGGGTGTTGTGCACCACGGCCTGCGCGAGCACGATCCGGGCCTCCGGCATACCGATCTGGGCGACTGCGTGCAGCGCCGCGACCGCGGTCTGCAGGGCGGTGGGGTCGGCCATGCCCACGTCCTCGCTGGCGCTGATCACGACCCGCCGCGCGATGAAGCGGGGGTCCTCCCCCGCTTCGAGCTGCCGGGCCAGGTAGTGCAGCGCAGCGTCGACGTCGCTGCCGCGCATCGACTTGATGAAGGCGCTGGCCACGTCGTAGTGCTGGTCGCCGGCGCGGTCGTAGCGCACCACGGCGTGGGCCACGGCCTGCTCGACGTATGCCGTCGTGATGGTGGGCGTGTCGGCCGAGCCAGGTGGCTGCTCGTCGAGGGCGACCCCGGTGGCCGCCTCGAGGGTGGTCAGCGCCCGCCGGGCGTCGCCGCCGGCCAGCCGCACGATCGCCGACCGGGCCTCCGGGGCCAGCGTGACCTCGCCGTCCAGGCCCCTGTCCTCGGCGATCGCCCGGTCGACCAGCTCGCCCAGGTCGTCGTCGGCGAGGGGGGCCAGGGTGACCAGCAGCGAACGGGACAGCAGCGGTGCGATGATGCTGAACGACGGGTTCTCCGTCGTGGCGGCAACCAGAATGACCAGCCGGTTCTCCACACCCGGCAGCAGCGCGTCCTGCTGGGCCTTGGTGAAGCGGTGGATCTCGTCGAGGAAGAGCACGGTGGCCCGGCCGTGCAGGTCGCGCTCCCGGGTGGCCCCCTCCATCACCGCTCGCACGTCCTTGACCCCCGCGGTGACCGCGGACAGCTCGACGAAGCGCCGGTCGGCGGCCTGCGCCGCGAGGTGGGCCAGGGTGGTCTTGCCGGTGCCCGGCGGTCCCCACAGGATGGCCGAGACCGGGCCGGCGGTGCCCGATCCGCCCTCGATCAGACGGCGCAGCGGACTGCCCGGGCGCAGCACGTCGCCCTGGCCGCGCACCTCCCCCAGGCTGCGCGGACGCATCCGCACCGCCAGCGGCGGGCGCAGGTCGGGAGACGAGCGGTCGGCTCCCGCGGCGAACAGGTCGGGCTCGTCGGTCACGTCTGGCAGGCTAGCCCGGTGCGCGACTCGGCCCCACTTCCCGAGCTGGCGGTCCGGTCGCACGCCCGGCTGCTGGAGGCCAGCGGCGATGACCCGTGGGTCCGGTATGCCGTCCCGCACCACCTCTCGGGTGCGGCGTGGGAGCTGGAGGGTGCCCTGCTGATCGAGCGACGGCACCGGTGGATGCCGCGACGACACGCCTGGTGAGTCTGGGCCGGCCCGACTCCGTCGAGAGCCTGCTGCGCCAAGCCGTGGTGGCTGGGGTGCCGCAGTGGCTCGGGGTGTGCTCGCTGTCGGTGCCCGACCACCTGTCCGAGGTCGCCGCGCGGGCAGTGGCTCTGGACAATGGCGCGCACTGGTCCTGGCTGTGGACGACGGCGCCACCTGCGCTGCACCCGCTCGAGGCCCAGGTGGTCGACCTCGATGACCGGCGCGACGCCGAGCAGATCGCTGCCCTGTCCGCTGAGCGCAGCCGCCCGCTGCGGGCACCGTCCACCCCTGGGTAGCCAGCGGATCCTGGGGCGGTCCACGGACGTGTCGCCGGCCGGACGTAGGCTGCGTGCCATGCGTCCCTGGGCGATCGCCGTCGCCGTCTCCGCCGTAGTGCTGGGGGTGCTCGACGCGCTGTGGATCACCCAGGTCGCCGGACCGCTCTACCGCGCCGAGCTCGGAGCGGTGGTCCGCGAGACGTTCCTGCTGGCCCCTGCCCTGGCGTTCTACGTCATCTACCTGCTGGGTCTCACCCACTTCGTCACCCTGCCCAGGCGTCACGCGGGCGTAGCGCTCGCCGCACGTGATGCCGCATTCTTCGGTGTCGTCGCCTACGGCACGTACGCCCTGACCGGCTGGGCGGTGCTCGAGCCGTTCAACGCCGCCGTCGCCCTGTCCGACCTGGCCTGGGGCGCGGTGGTGTCCACGGCAACCGTGCTGGCAGCGCGGGCGGCGCTGGTCCGGTGGGACGGCGGCAGTGCGAGTGAGCGCAGCTGACCGGCGCAGGGTGCGCACCGCCTACCTGACGATCGGCCGCGACACCACCGCCGAGGTCGAGGCCAGACGCTCGCGCTTCCGATGCACGCTGCGCCGCGTGGAGACGGAGGAACAGGCCCGCGAGGTGATCGCCGCAGTCCGCTCAGGTCACGCGGACGCCGGGCACCACTGCTCGGCGATGGTGCTGGGGCCCGATAGGTCGCCGGAGCGCTCCAGCGACGACGGCGAGCCGGCCGGCACGGCGGGCGCCCCGATGCTCGACGTGCTGCGCGGCGCCGAGGTCAGCGACGTGGTCGCCGTCGTGACTCGCTGGTTCGGCGGCACCCTGCTCGGCTCGGGCGGCCTGATCCGCGCCTACGGCGGCGCGGTCCGGGCGGCGCTGCACGACATACCTCGGGTGCGGCGGATCCTGGTCGAGGAGCACTGGCTCGCGGTCAGCCATGCCCACGCCGGCCGGATCGAGAACGACCTGCGAGGGCGCGGGGTTCACGTCATGCACACCGAGTATGCCGAGCAGGCGCGGATCCGCCTCGGTGCCCCCGCGGGTGAGCGCGACGAGCTGGCCGCGGTGACCGCCGAGGCCACCGCTGGGGCCGGTGAGCTGACCCCTGCAGGCACCCGCTGGCTGGACCGCCCGGTGACTGTGGCGCCGCCGTGATCCCTTCTCTGAGCGCCCACGGTCCTTACGCACCCCACTTCGCGCCCGCCACAGGTGAGTCTCGTCGAGCTCTCTTGCTGGGAGTGGCGAACGCATGTCAAATGCATGCACGGTGGCTCTGCATATCCGCGACGTTCCCGACGACATTCGACAAGTACTGGCCCGTGGGCGGTCGCTGCAGGCCTTCCTCTTGACGTTGGTCACCGACGAAGCACGTCGATCGACCAACCAGGCGCTCCTGGAGCGCTTCGACGCCCGACGCGATGGCACACGGCTGTCGACCGCCCAGGCCATCGAAGCGCTCGACCAGGCCCGCGCCGACCGCGAAGCACCCCTGCTGATGCGCATGTGGGAGCTGCGCAGCACCGTCTCTGGCTATGACGCCGCCTACCTCGCCGTCGCCGAGACCTTCGGCTGCGCACTCGTGACCGCTGACGCTCGCCTCGCCCGCATCCCGGCCCTCCGCTGCGAGGTCCGCCTCGCCCTTTCACTCTCCTGAGTTCACTTCGGGCGTAAGCGCTGCCGCCAGGGGATGATCCAGCGCGACACCGAGTCACCCAGGTGTACCACCGAATTCGCAGTGGTACACTTTTGGGGTGCCAACCACCCGACCACGCCATCAGATCACTGAGACTGCCGCCGTGGCGCATGCATTGGATATCGCCGCGCGGCGGTGGCCCGGTGACTCACGTCCCAAACTGCTGCTGCGCCTGCTGCACGCCGGGGGTGCCGTCTTGGAGCAGGGACTGAGCGAGGAGGTCCGCAGCCGAGTCGAGGCCATCGACGCCAGCAGCGGCAAGTACGCCGACGCCTTCAGCGGCGATTACCTCGCCGGGCTGCGTCAGGACTGGCCCCAGTGATCACCCTGGATGCCAGCGTGGTGATCGCGCACCTGAGCCCGCACGACCCGCACCACAAGGCCGCAGAAGAGTATCTGCGTGGGTCGGCAGCTGAGGACATGGTCATCCACTCGTTGAATCTCGCCGAAGTGCTCGTGGGCGGTGTGAAGGCCGGCCGCGGTCAAGAGATGCTTGCCGACCTCGAAGCGGTCGGTCTCCGCGTCGCTGATCGGCCCAACGATGCGCCACTGCGATTGGCGAACCTGCGGGCCAGTTCTGGACTGAAACTGCCCGACTGTTGCGCGCTGGACATCGCCCTGAGCACAGCCTCCACCCTGGCCACCTTCGATGACGACTTGGCCAAGGCTGCGCGCCAGCGCCACGTCACCGTCGCACCAGGCGGGGCACCCCAGCCGCCCAGCGGGTGTCACTGACGATCCGCAACCGGCTGGTAGGTCGAGTTGGGGTGTACGCGTACTAGGCACACAATGGGTACATGACTGTCGTCAAGGACTCCCGGATCGCCGTGCGCCTGTCCTCGGACCAGGACGCGCTCATCCGGCATGCCGCCGAGGTGGAGGGCACCAACATCACCGAGTTCACCGTCGCTGCGACGCTGAGCCACGCCGTCGACGTGCTGGCAGATCGACGCGTGTTCGCGATCGACGATGCCGCGTGGAGCGAGTTCCTCGCGGTGCTGAACCGCCCGGTCAGCCACAAGCCACGGCTGGAGAAGCTGTTCACCGAACCGTCTGTCTTCACCGAGGGGTGAGCAGGTACAGCCTGCCCCGCCCGATCGCCGAGGACGACGACACCAGCGGCTTCGACAGCGGCGAGCGCAGTCTCGACGAATACCTGCGCAAACGGGCCCTTGTTAACCACGTCCAGGGAGCCCCACGCTGCTTCGTCACCGGGCGCGACTCCCGGGTCGTCGGCTACTACGCCCTCGCCTCGGCCAGCATCCAGCAGCAGGACGTCGCCGGGAAGGTGCGGCGCAATATACCCGATCCAGTGCCGGTGATCCTGCTAGCCCGGCTCGCAGTGGACCGCAAGGAGCAGAGCTCCGGGCTGGGCAAGAACCTGCTACGCGACGCCATCCTGCGCTCGGTCGAGGCATCCGAGGTTATTGGCGTCCGAGCGCTGCTCGTGCATGCGCTCAACGACACCGCCCGCGCCTTCTACGCCCACTTCAACTTCGAACCGTCACCTACGGACCCGCTACACCTGCTACTGCTGATGAAGGACGCCCGCTCCGCAGTCGGGCGTTGACCCTCCCGCGCTTGGCGTCACCAGATGCGAGCAGGGCACCATCAGGCTGCAGCCCACGACGTCTCGCAAGCCGATTCCCAGCGGTAGCGCCGAGAGTGCGAGTGTGCTTACTCAGGCGGCACGGGAGCTCGCAGCTCGGGTCTGGTTGACTTCACTCGTGCGGGAGCGGGAGATGTTGGCGTATCCCGCGTTCGTGCGTCTGTGGCTAGCAGGCACGATCTCGTGGGTAGGCACGTTCACCTTCGGCCTGGCCCTGCAGCTGCTCCTGATTGAAACCCTCGACGCGGACCAGGCAGCGATCGGGTTCGTGCGATCGGCGCAGTGGATGCCGGCCCTGGCGATCGGGATGCTCGCCGGAGTGCTCATCGACCGAGTGCGCCGTCGGCCGGTCCTGATCGCCGCCGACACCGTCACCGCCCTTGCTACCGGAGCGATCGGGGCCCTCGCCCTGGCCGGACTGCTGACGGTCCCGGTGCTGGCCGGGCTGGTCGCCCTCGTCGGGGCGGCGTCGATGTTCTACCACGCCGCCACCAGTCCTATCTGCCCGCTTCTGGCCGGCGCGCTCGTCAAATTGCTGTCCGCCCCCGTCGCCATCCTGTTCAACGCCGTCAGCAAGGCCGCCTCCGCCGTGCTCCTGATCACGATCCGGGTCGAGGAGCCCACACCTGAGCGGCAGCCGGACCGGCACCTGGGGCGTGAGCTGCAAACCGGGGCATCCTGGGTGTACCGCCACCGCACTCTCGCCCCGAACGCGGTGTCGCTGCACCTGTGGTTCTTCTTCAACTCCGCGATCATGACCGTCTTCGTCTTCCACGCGACCGAGCAACTCGGTCTGGGCGCGCTCACGGTCGGCCTCGTGCTCTCGTGCGCGGGAGTGAGCGGGGTGATCGGCGCCGGACTGGCGCCACGAGCCGCCGAGCGGTTCGGCCTGGGCACCGTCTGCGTAGTCGCCGAGTGGTTGAACCCACTGGCGTTCCTGTTCCTCCTGCTCGCCCCACGCGGCGGCACCGCCGCCGCCTTGCTGATCGTAGGACAGCTGGTCTACGGGCTGGGCGCGGGACTCAAGGGCCGCTCGAGCTGAGCTACCGGAACGCTGTCACCCCCGATCGGCTGCGTGCCCGGATGAACGCGACGATCCGGCCCATCAACTGGGGCTCGATCGCCGTGTCGGCACCGCTGGCTGGGCTGGCGGCAGCGACGTTCGGCAACCGCCCGGTCATCGCCGTCGGCATCGCGGGGCTCGTGGCAGCGGCCCTTGTCCTCACCCTCTCACCGTTCCGGAAGGCCGTGATGCCCGCGGCCTACGCAGATCCAACGGTCGAATGACAATCCACCAGTCCGCTCCGTGCGTCGATCCGCGACCGGCGACGGCTCGCAGGTCCCTCGCTTCGCCAGCCGACTCGCCGCAAGCCGTCCGCGCTACCTAGCCGAATGCCTCGCCGAGATCCGGGCGCGGGTCGTGGGCCGCGGGGGCCACGGCTGCTGCGAGGTGTTCTGCGCCTGATGGCCCCTGCGTCGACCCGGCCACCGACCACGAGCCCAGTCGGGGTTGGGGTGTTGAACGCGGGATGCTGTGATGTGCCCATGACCCATTTTCCCGACGAGTATCCGCTCCTGGTAGCGAAAGACTTCGAATCGGCGTCTCTGTTCACACCGGCGAACCTGCTTCGGGAAGCGCGGCGCCAAAAGGACCTCGCCGACGTGTCGGTTCCCGCGGTCTGCGTTCTCGATCCCGACGGCGACATCGTCCGCTACCTAGCCGCCACCGGGCGCGGCCGCCTTCATGCGGGTTGGGCGTGCTACCACACCGACATGTGGATCGTTGATCTTGACGGCGTCGAGGTCGGGTTGGTCGGGATGGCCGTAGGTGCTCCTTTCGCGGTCCTCGTCGCCGAGCAGATGGCCGAGTCCGGGGCCAAGCTGGTCGTGAGCATCACCTCAGCCGGACAGGTCTCTCCCGTCGCTGGCACACCGTGCTTCGTCCTCATCACCCGCGCCCTGCGCGATGAGGGCACGAGCAGTCATTACGTCCCCCCAGCCCGCTGGTCGCACCTGGACGAGCAGTTACTGGCCCGCCTGGACGGCGCATTCGACCAGCTGGCCGAACCGGTCCTGCTCGGATCGTCCTGGACCACCGATGCCCCCTACCGAGAAACCGCCCGGGCGATCGACGTCGCTGCCGCTCAGGAAGTCGTATGCGTGGAGATGGAAGCCGCCGCGCTCTACGCCTACGCCACCGC
>NZ_JBPCKQ010000143.1:0-8117 GCF_051004135.1 Ornithinimicrobium sp. | reverse complement strand
CGTCGCAGTGCTGCCCGTTCCGGCGGACAACGCCGCGGTGGCCGCGCGCAGGATCGACGCCGGTACCCGCCTGCTGAGCGAGTCCGGCGCCGTCACCGCCAGCCACACCGTGCCGGAGGGACACCGGTTCGCGGTCCGCCCGGTCGCCGAGGGCGAGCCGGTGCTCTCCTGGGGCCGTCCGTTCGGCACGGCCACCCGCCCGGTCCAGGCCGGTGAGTACCTGGTGAGCGAGCGGATGCTGGACGTCCTGCGCGGCCGCTTGGCCCCGTCCGCCCTGCCGCCGGCCAACATCGTTGACGTCGCGCTGGTGCCCTACGAGCTGGACGAGGACACGGTCCGGCCGGGACAGCAGTCCACGCCCAGCACGCCCGGCGGCACCTTCTGGGGCTACAGCCGTGGTCCGGGGCTGGGGGTTGGCACCCGCAACCACATCATCCTCGTGGCCACCTCGTCGCGGACCGGCGCCTTCGTGCAGGCTCTCGGACGGCGGCTGGGCGACGTGGGCCGGTCCGTCGACGGGCTGGACCCGGTCGTCACCGTGGTGCACACGGAGGGCGGACGGCGTCGCTGGACGCACAACCGCGAGCTGGTGCTGCGCACGCTGGCCGGGTATGCGGTGCACCCCAACGTGGGGGCCATGCTCGCCGTGGACGAGCCGGGCTCCCCGGTGCGCAACTCCGATCTGCGGGAGTTCGCGCAGCGATCCGGCTACCCGGCGACCGGGCGACCGGTGGGCTTCCTGACCCGGACGGGCTCGGTGCAGGAGGATCTCGGCAGGGCCGAGGCGATCGTGCGCTCGTGGGTCTCGCTGGTCACCGCCGCGCGCACCGAGCAGCCGATGAGCGCGCTCAGCATCGCCCTGCAGTGCGGCGGCTCCGACGCGTTCTCCGGCATCACCGCCAACCCGTTGGCGGGCGCGGTGGCCCGCGAGGTCGTTGCGCACGGCGGCTCGGCGATCCTGGCCGAGACCGACGAGCTGATAGGGGCCGAGGACCACGTCGTGTCCAATGTGCGCGACGCGGACACCGCGCGGCGCTTCCTGGCGGCCGTCGACCGGTTCAAGGAGCAGGTCGGCAGGCACGGTCACACGGCCGAGACCAACGTCTCTGGCGGCAACCTGTGGCGCGGGCTGTACAACATCACGATCAAGTCACTCGGTGCCGCCCGCAAGCTGGATCCGCAGGTGCGACTGGACTACGTCCTGGACTACGGCGAGCGGTTGACCGAGCCGGGGTACGCGTTCATGGACAGCCCCGGCAACGACCTGGAGAGCATCGCCGGCGAGGTGGCCACCGGCGCCAATGTCGTGTTCTTCACCACCGGCAACGGGTCGGTGACCAACTTCCCGTTCGTCCCGACGGTGAAGCTGGTGTCCACCACCGGTCGCTACCGGCTGCTGCCTGCCGAGATGGACGTCGACGCCGGGGCCCTGCTGACCGGCACACCGATGGAACAGCTGACCCGTGACGTGCTCGGGCTAACCCTCGAGGTGGCCACCGGTCGCCGGACGGCAGGGGAGCGTGCCGGGCACAGCCAGGTGTCGCTGTGGCGGGACTGGGAGCGGGGACCGGAGGAGCCCGCGGCGCGACCGGGCGACGACGCGACGCTCGACGAGGCCCCCGACGGCGGGCCGGTTCGGCTCGCCGGCGCAGCCGCCGACGCGGGACTCGTCGAGCTGCTCGGCGGACTGCGCGCGCCGCAAGACATCGGCCTGGTGATGCCGACCAGCATCTGCTCCGGACAGGTGGCACAGCAGATCGCAGAGCGCCTGCAGGCGGCAGGTGCCGGCGCCGGCCGGCAGTTCGCGGCGCCGGTGCACACGGAGGGCTGCGGGGTCTCCAGCGGCGCCTCCGAGCGGCTGTTCGCCCGGGTCGTCGTCGGCCACGTCAAGCACCCCCGAGTGCGCGACGCGCTGCTCCTGGAGCACGGCTGCGAGAAGACCCACAACGACTACTTCCGCAGGCACATGGTCACCGACGGCACCGACCCAGCTCGCTACGGCTGGGCCAGCATCCAGCTCGACGGTGGCATCACCGCGGTCGGGGAGAAGGTGGAGCGCTGGTTCGCCGAGCGTGGGGCCACCCGAGCCGGTCGGGGCACGGCCGCAGACCCGGCGTCAGCCCCGTCGGTCGGGATGCATGCCGTCGGGCCGGTGCCGGACCGGGCAGCACGGGTCTTCGGCCGGATCGCCTGCGCTGCTGTCGCGGCGGGGGCGAGCGTGCTGGTCATGGAGGAGTCCGACCTGATCGGGAGCCGGGCGTTCCTCGACGTGCTCGGACTCGCGACGGGACCCGGTGCCACCCTCCCGCACGGCGGTTCCCCAGTCGAGCCGGGCCTGCACGTGGTGGCGCGGCCGGGGGAGGACTGGCTCGAGGTGATGGCGGCGCTGGTGGCCGGGGGCGCAGCCGCCCTCCTCGTGCACGTGGCCGGGGTGAGCCTGCCCGGCCACCCATTCGCGCCGGTGCTGCAGGTGTCGGCCGACCCCGGCACTCTGCGGCACCACGCCGAGGACCTGGACGCAACCCTGGCACCCGATCCCGCCGCGGACTCCGGCCTGACCACCGAGCCGGCCGAGGAGGCGGCGACGCAGTCGCTGGCCCGGCTGCTCGGCGCGACGGTGGAGGGCCGGTACCAGACCCGGGCACAGCGCTCGGGCCTGGTCGGCTTCCAGGTGAGCCGGGGCCGTCTGGGGGTCTCCATGTGAGCCGGTGCCAACCCGATCCGACGACACAGCGACCAGGAGAGCCCATGCACATCATCCGCTATGTCCGGCGGGACGACGGCAGTCCCGGCCTCGGGACGCTGGCCCAGGGCCGGGTGTGCCCGATGGCCGGTCTGAGCGGTTTCGCCGACCTCCTGGCGCTCGATCTCGACGAGGCCCGGAGCAGGCTGGATAGCGCGGACCACGAGGCGTCCCTGCCGCTGGAGTCGGTGCTGACGCTGCCCCCGGTCGAGGGGCTGATGGAGGTCTGGGACTCGGGCCTCAGCTACGAGCGGTCGATGGATGCACGCGTGGCGGAAAGCCAGGTGCGCGACGCCCACTCCTGGGTGTACGACGCACAGCGGCCGGAGTTGTTCTTCAAGTCACCGCCCTGCCGGGTGGTCACCGACGGCGAGCCCGTGGCCGTCCGTCCGGACTCGGAGGTGACGGTGCCGGAGCCAGAGCTGGCGCTGCTGATCATGTCCCGTGGGCAGGTGCTCGGCTACGGGATCTGCAGCGACATGTCCTCCCGGAACATCGAAGGCGCCAACCCGCTCTACATCCCGCAGAACAAGACGTCTGCGGGCAGCTGCGCGGCGGCGGTGGGGCGGCGGTGCGGGCCGCCCCCGGCGTCGGCCAGTTCTGCACCAAGCCGGGGCTGCTCTTCCTGCCCCGGGACAGCGGTCTGGTCGACCAGCTCGCGGAGGGGACGTCGACGGCCACACCGGGGCGCATGCTGATGGACCGCACCCAAGCCGGGCACCAGGAGGTGCTGGACTCCCTCGTCGAGCGCCCCGCGGTGCGGGTGCTGGCCCAGGCAGGATCCGACGAGGAGGATGGCATCGTGCCCCCGACACTGCTGGCCACCGATGTCCCCTCGCTGCTGCCGCCCGAGCTGCGCGACGCCAACCCCGGCGGGCTGCTCCGCCGGGTAAACGGGGAGCTGACCACGGAGGATGTGACGTCCTGATGGACCGTTCCCGGGACGTGCTCGAGGCGGTCCGCGATATGGGGGTCGACCTGCTCGACGGGGCCGAGCTGCCTCGATGGGTGCTGGTGCGTCGGCGCAGCGAGCCAGCTGCCGAGGTCGACTTCGACGCCGTAGTGGGATCCGGCATACGTGATCTGGCGGACGGGCTGGGTGGCCTGGCCGGCCGGCGGATCGCAGTGGGCGTCGGCAGCCGGGGCATCCGTGACGTCGCGGCGGTGGTGGCCGCGACCGTCGGCGCGCTGCGGGAGCAGGGTGCAGAGCCGTTCGTCGTCCCCGCCATGGGGTCGCACGGCAGCTCCCATGCGTCCGGGCAGGCCGCGGTCCTGGCCGATCTCGGGGTGACCGAGGAGGCGCTCGGCGTACCGGTCACGGCCACCATGGACACCGTCCTGCTGGGCCGCACCGGCTCGGGCGTGCCCGTGCACCTCGATGCCGCCGTGGCGGCTGCGGACGGCGTCATCGTGGTGAACCGGGTGAAGCCGCACACTGACTTTGCCGGCGACTTCGGCAGCGGGCTGGCCAAGATGGCCGCCATCGGTCTGGGCAACATCACCGGTGCGACCGTCGTGCACGCGGACGGCAGCGCCGAGCTGCCGCGGGTGATCACTGAGTTCGTCGAGGTGCTGCGCGACGCCGGGGTGCTGCTGGGCGGGGTGGCGATCGTCGAGGACTCACTCGGGCGCACCGCCGAGGTGGCCGTCGTGGACGCCGAGGGCGTGGCCGGGGACCACGAGCGACGCCTCGTCGCCCGGGCCCGGTCACTGCACGGGCACCTGCCCTTCGAGGACCTGGACGTGCTCGTCGTCGACACCATGGGCAAGGACATCTCCGGCGCCGGGATGGACACCAACGTGCTGGGCCGGTTCTGGATCCCCGGCGTGCCGGAGCCCTCCGGCCCGCACATCGCCGCAGTGACCGTGCACCGGCTGACCGCGGCCTCGCGCGGCAACGCCTCCGGAATCGGGCTCGCCGACCTGGTCCCGGCGGCGCTGATCGCCGACGTGGACCTGCCCGCGACCTACGTGAACGCGCTGACCTCCGGCACGGGCGGGCTGCGCCGCTCCCGGCTGCCGATGGTGCTGCCCACCGACCGGGACGTGGTGCACGCCGCGGCCCGGATGTGCGGGCGGCGTACTATCCGGGATGTGCGGCTGGTCCGTGTCGTCAGCACCCTGCACTTGGGCGAGATGCTCGTCAGCGAGCCGCTCCTGGACGCGGTGGCCGCCGACCCCTCGCTCGAGGTGGCCGACGAGCCGCGACCTGTCGTCTTCGGCGCGAGAGGAGAGTTGCCCGCGTGGCCGCACCTGTGAACGACAGCATGCCCGCGACCGGCACCGGGCACGGTGGCGTGAGGCCTCGCCGTGTCGCCCTGTTCCTGTCCTGCGCGGTGGACTTCGCGATGCCGCGGGCGGGGACGGCGGCCCAGCGGATCCTCGAGGCGATGGGCATCGAGGTCGTTGTCCCGCCGGCGCAGAGCTGCTGCGGTCAGGTCGCCCTCAACAGCGGGCACACCGGCCCGGCCCGGATGCTCTCCCGGCACTGGGTGGACACCTTCGCGCCGTTCGACGCCGTGGTCAGCCCTTCCGGGTCCTGCGTGGCCACCGTGCACCACGGCATACAGCGGCTGGCCGAGGAGGGCTGGGCCGATGAGGCGCGAGAGGTGGCCGGCCGGACCTGGGAGCTGACCCAGTTTCTGGCCGAGTACGGCGCGGACCTGCCGATGGCTCTCGACGCACGGGTCGCCTGGCACGACTCCTGCCACATGCTGCGCACCCTGGGTGAGAAGGAGTCGCCGCGCACGGTGCTGCAGCGCATCGAGGGGCTGGAGCTGCACGAGGTGGCCGACAGCGAGAGCTGCTGCGGCTTCGGCGGTACCTTCGCCACCAAGTTCCCCGAGCTGTCCTGCACCATGGCCGACCGCAAGCTGAGGACGGCTGCCGAGGCGGACCTGACCTACCTCGTGTCCGCCGACCCCGGGTGCCTGCTGCACCTGGGCGGGCGGGCAGAGAACACCGCCGCCCGCGTCCCGACGATCCACATCGCCGAGCTGGTGCTGCAGGCCATGGACGGCTCGCCCGCCACCACAGGAAGGGTCCAGCCATGACGACCCAGCAGGTGCCTTCGCACACCCGAGGCGGCGCGGGCCGTTCGGCGTCCCTCATCGGCACCGAGGCCGTCGCCCTGGACCGCCCGGAGTGGGCGTCCGGCCACATCCCGGAGCACCGGCGACAGCTCCCGCTGATCGTGAAGGAAGCCGTGGACCGGCCTGAGTCGCGGCTCACCGCCGACCGGCTCTCGACCCGCAGCCGGGAGTGGGGCATCGGCCGGTGGACTGGGCGGCTTGCCACCCTGCGGGAGGAGGCCGCAGCGATCCGGCGACGGACGCTGGGTGACCTGGAGGGCTACCTCGACCAGCTCCAGCAGAACGTCGAGGCGCACGGAGGTGTCGTGCACCGCGCGGCGGACGCGGACCAGGCGCTGGGGGCCATCGACGCGATCGTGCGCCGTCACGACGCCGGGATGGTGGTCAAGTCCAAGTCGATGGTGACCGAGGAGATCCACCTCAACGAGCACCTCGAGAAGATGGGCGTCGACGTCGTGGAGACCGACCTCGGCGAGTACATCGTGCAGGTCGCCGACGAGCGCCCGTCACACATCGTGGCGCCGGCGGTCCACCTCTCTCGTGGCGACGTCGCCACCCGGTTCGCCGCGCTGGCCGGCACCAACCTGGGCGACGAGCCGCAGGACCTGGCCCGGTTCGCCCGGGAGCGGCTGCGCGAGGACTTCCACACCGCCGACATCGGGATCACCGGCGTCAACTTCGCGGCGGCGGACACCGGGACGCTTGCCCTGGTGACCAACGAGGGCAACGCGGACATGGTGATGTCCCAGCCGAAGGTGCACATCGCCGTCATGACGGTGGAGAAGGTGATCCCCTCCTTCGACGACCTCGCCGTGCTGCTCCCGTTGCTCTCGCACGCCGGGGCTGCTCAGGAGATCACCGTCTACCAGTCCCTGGTCAACGGTCCGCGCCGGCCCGGTGAGGACGACGGCCCAGAGGAGCTGCACCTGGTCATCCTGGACGGCGGGCGCAGCAGGCTGCTGGGTGGCCGCTACGAGGAGGTGCTGGCCTGCATCCGCTGCGGCGCCTGCCAGACGGCCTGCCCTGTGTTCGCCTCCGTCGGCGGCGGGCACTCCTACGCCAACGTCTATGGCGGTCCGATCGGGGCGGTGCTGACGCCGCTGCTGTCGAAGCGTCCCGAGGACCGGGACCTGGCCTACCTTTCCAGCCTGTGCGGTGCCTGCGGCGACGCCTGCCCCGTCAAGATCCCGTTGCCCGACATGCTGGTCGACCTGCGCGGTGACTACCAGGAGGAGACGTCCGACACTGCCACCCGCTTCCTGTGGAGGGCCTGGTCGGTGGCGTGGAGCCACCGCGCCACGCACACCGCGACCCGTCTCGCCGCGCGTGCGGGCGGCCTGCTGCCGCGCGGTGTCCTGGAACGCCTGCCGGTGGCTCGGGACTGGGCGAGGGGACGCGCCCTGCCGACGACCCGACGAGCCGGCTCCGCACGGCGCAGGGGAGGCCGACGATGAGCACCGACACCGGGCAGGATGCCGCAGTCGGCGCCCCCGCGCAGGGGCTGGCCGACACGTTCGCCGACGCGCTCCGGGCCCGCGGCGGCACCCCGCACCTGGTGGCCGACCTCAAGGCAGCCCGGGACGTGGTCGCCGAGCTGTGTGCCGGGCTGCGCGTCATCAGCGACGACGACCCGGTCCTCACGCCGGTCCTGGAGGGGCTGGTCACCGTCACCGACCCCTGGGTTGCGGACATCGGGCTCACCACGGCCGTGGTGGCCGCCGCGGAGACGTCGACGCTCGGCCTGGCCTTCGACGCCGCCCACCGCCGGCGGACCGCTCTGGTGCCTCCGGTGCATATCGCGCTGGTCCCTGCGGACCGACTGGTTGGCGGCTACGCCCAGACCCTGGGCGCGCTGGGTGCGCTCCGGCCGGTGCCCAGCGGCATCCGCCTGGTCAGCGGGCCAAGCAGCTCCGGTGACATCGAGCAGGTGCACATCAGAGGGATGCACGGACCAGTGCAGGTGCACGTGGTCGTCGTCGCCACCGCCGGGCGCGACACCGCGGAGGAGCACGCCGAGCCGGTGCAGCAGGGGTGCACCGAGCCGGTGACCGAACCGGTCGCCGAGGCCGCGCCGGACGCGGCACCCGGCGTGCCAGGAGAACCTCCCGCTCGCTGACCGCGTCTCAGCTCCCCGGCTGCACCCCCATCGCGGCCAGCGCGGGCGCCGCGTCGTACCCGTGGGGCAGCGGGACCAGCGGGGGCCGCACGGTGCCCATGGAACCGCTGTGTCGGGCCTGGGCGACGGCCTTGAGGACGGCCGGCGATGCGTGCTCTTTGGTCAG
>NZ_JBPCKQ010000142.1:0-11788 GCF_051004135.1 Ornithinimicrobium sp. | reverse complement strand
GATCTTGCCGAAGCCTCGGCGCGGGCGACGGGACGTCGACACAGCGCGTACCCCTCTCTGGTCGTGCCCTATACGTGCCCTAACTATGTCAGACTCTGGCAACCAGCGTCCATCTGTGTCGCTCGCCAAAAGCCTATCTGACCAGCACATATAGTCATTTTAATGCTGCCAGCCGATAGTGTCGTCCCGCCCCGGGAGACAGGTTCGAATCCTGCCGGGGGCGCAACGCCTGCCCAGACCTGCTCAGGGGTTGGTCGGCTTCCTGTCGCCCGTGTCTGCCGCTCCTTCCGGAGTCCGGCGAGCGGCCGTTCCACGGCCGCCCCCGTAGCCCAGCGGAATGCGCGGCGGACGGTCCACCAGGTCGACGACCAGGCCCCGTCGGGCCAGCAGTACCAGCACGCCCGCCACCACGAACGCCCCCGCGGCACACCACCAGGCGCTCCGGAAGCCGGCGGTGCCCACCAGCAGGCCGAAGCCGATCGGCCCCACTGCCCCGCCCGCGAACGCGCCCGCCTGCACGATCGCCGAGGCCCGAGCCGGGGCGTCGCGACCCACCCGGGCCACGGCATACAGGAACAGCCCGGGCCAGGACCAGCCGACGGCGAAGGCGGCGAACCCGAAGCCGACCACTGCCCACGGCAGCCCGCTGCTCACACCGAGCAGGCACCCGGCGCCGACGAACATCTGCACGGCGACCACGGGCAGGTTGGCGCCATGCCGACCGTCGGCCCGGTGTCCCAGCACGATCCGAACCACGATGGACGCGCCGGACCCGGCGGCGATCAGCAGCCCGGCCTGGCTCGGGGTCAACCCCGACCGGTCCGCCCACGAGGCCAGGTAGGCCCCCAAGAAGTTGGCGGCAGCGCTGGCGAACGTGATGCTCAGTCCCGCCACGAGCAGCGGACCCAGCGGTGCCCGGTCCTGCCCCTGAGCGACCCTGGCACCTCGCTGCCGGCGCGGCGAGCGGACCAGCAGCGCCACAGCCACGACGAGCAAGCCGCAGACGGCCGTCATCCCGAAGGAGAACCGCCAGCTGTAGATCCGGCCCACCGTGGGGACGGCCAGCCCCGCAAGCATGATCGCCAGGGGGACAGCCGCCTGCTTGACCCCGAAGCCCAACCCTCGGCGGTGCGCCGGAAGCGCCTGGGCCACGCTGAGGTTGGAGGAGACCTGGCAGGCCGCGTTGCCCAGCCCGAGCAGGAGCATGCAGAGCACCAGGGAGGTCCAGTCGTGCACGAGCAGCACCACCGCGGCGCCCCCGCCGGTCACCAGCAGCCCGGCCAGGACCAGCCCGGCCCGCGCGCCGATCCGGTCGATCAACCCACCGCCGGCCAGGGCGGCCGCTGCGGCAGCGGCGAAGAAGGCGCTGACCGCGACACCCAACCGGGTGAGGTCGAAGCCGAGCTCGGCGCGGACGAACACGGCTTGCGCGCCGATCAGGAACGGCGGGATCGCCCCCAACGCGGTCACCGCACCCGCCGCGCCCATCACACCGACGGTGCGGCGACGCGACCTGCGTGCCCCCGGGCTCTCGACCGCCACGACGCCCAGGCTACGCCAATCGGTGCAGCCGACCGGCCTTAGATCTCCGACTATCGGCCGATGCCCGCCGGATCCAGCTTTGCTTGACTGTCAGCCATGACCACGACCGATCAGAGGGCGCCCACCGACGGCACCGACATCGAGGTCCGGGGGCTCAGCAAGAAGTTCGGCGACTTCACGGCCGTCCAGGACCTCAGCTTCCGGGTCGAGCCGGGGCGGATCACCGGCTTCCTCGGCCCCAACGGCGCCGGCAAGACCACGACGCTGCGGATGCTGCTCGGGCTGATCCGGCCCAGCGACGGGGTGGGGCTGATCGGCGGACATGCGTATGCCGAGCTGCCCCGGCCGCTGGAGACCGTCGGCTCGGCGCTGGAGGCCACCAACTTCCACCCGGGCCGCACCGGCCGCGACCACCTGCGGGTGCTTGCCGCCACCCACCGCATCCCCGACTCCCGGGTGGACCACCTGCTGGAGCTGGTCGGCATCCCGGCGGCGGCGCGCAAGCGGGCGGGCGGCTACTCGATGGGTATGCGGCAGCGGCTCGGCCTGGCCGCGGCGCTGCTCGGCGAGCCGAAGGTGCTGCTGCTGGACGAGCCGGCCAACGGGCTGGACCCCGAGGGCATCCGATGGCTGCGCGGCTTCCTGCGCCACCTCGCGAGCGAAGGCACGACGATCCTGATCAGCTCACACCTGCTGACCGAGGTCGAGCAGACCGTCGACGACGTGGTGATCATCGCCAACGGGCACCTGGTGCGCCAGGGCAGCATCGATGAGCTGCACGGCGACCTTTCCACCCTGGTGCGCAGCGCCGACCCCTCGCGGCTGGCCTTGGCTCTGGAGACGGACGGCATACCTGCATTCCCCGCGGTCGAGCAAGGCGACAGTGCCCTGCAAGCGATGACCGGCGACCTGGTGGCGGTCGGTGAGAGCGCGCTACGGGCCGGCGTGGCCGTGCACGAGCTGCGCCCGCTGCGCACCGACCTGGAGCGGCTCTTCTTCGAGCTCACCGAGAACCCCGACAACCGCAACCGCAACCTGGAGCAGTCATGATCCCGCTCGTACGCGCCGAGGTGCTCAAGTACGTCAGCACCCGGACGTCGTGGGGCCTGACCCTGGGCATGTTCCTCACCGGGGCCGGCTTCGCCGCCCTGTTCGGCGGGCTGATCATCTACGGCGACATCCTCGACGGCATCAAGCTCGTCGATGTGGTGCCCGAGCTGACCCTGGCCCGCATCGTCTACACCGCCGGCATCCAGTTCGGCTACCTGCTGGCGCTGATCATCGGCATCCTGAGCATCGGCCAGGAGTTCCGGCACAAGACGATCAGCGGGACCTTCCTGGCCACCCCCAAGCGGGAGCGCGTCATCGGCGCCAAGGTCGTGGCACTGGTCGTCATCGCCGCGTTCAGCGGGCTGGTGCACGTGATCGGCGTCCTGATCGGGGGCGGGATCCTCCTGGCCACCGCCGACCTGCCGATCTACCCCGACCCCGCCCAGCTGACCAAGACCCTGCTGCTGATGCTGCTCGTGCTCGCCCTGTGGTCGCTGATGGGCCTGGGCATCGGGGTGCTGATCCCCAACCAGGTGGCGGCCCTGTCGATCGCCATCGCGTTCGCCTGGATCCTGGAGCCGTTGGCCGGCTTCTTCCTGACCTTCGCCGACTGGGGCGACCCGATCGCGCGGGTCCTGCCCAGCCAGGCGACCGCGGCGACCCTCGATGTGTTCACCGGCACCGACGCCGAGCTGACCCAGGCCCTGGGCGGAGCCGCCGACCCCCTTGCCTGGTGGCTGGCCGCGCTGGTCCTGCTGGCCTACGCCGCCGTGATGGCGACACTGGGCCTGGTGCGCACCCGCAGCCGCGACATCACCTGACCCGATTCCGGCAACGGGGCCTTCGAAGGGATAGTGTGGAAGCGCACGTTTCCCGCTCGATGATGTGAGGAAGAGGCGTACCCGCCGTGGCCACGCAACAGACCAGCAACGACAACCCGCTCGCGGACTTCGGGGCCAACGAATGGCTCGTCGAGGAGCACTACCAGCAGTACCTCGCCGACAAGTCCTCGGTGTCCGCCAAGTGGCAGCGATTCTTCGCCACCTACGAGCCCGGAGGGTCCTCGGGCAACGGCACCGCGCCGGCCAAGCCCCGGGAGACACCGTCCAAGGCCGACGCCGCCAAGGACGGCTCCGCCGCGCGGCCCTCGCCCGAGCCGAAGCAGACTACGGCGACTCCCGCGAAGGAGACCGCAGCCGCCGAGGCGGACGAGAGCGACCCCAAGCAGACCAAGGGGTCGGGCGAGTCCTCCCCGACCCCGCGCGACGCCCCCGCGCGCAAGAGCTCCAAGCCGCAGGAGGAGTCCCGCAGCACGCCGCTGCGCGGCGCAACCGCCCGGGTGGTCACCAACATGGAGGCGAGCCTGTCGGTCCCCACGGCGACCAGCGTCCGCTCGCTGCCGGCCAAGCTGCTCATCGACAACCGCACCGTCATCAACAACCACCTCTCCCGCAGTCGCGGCGGCAAGGTGTCCTTCACCCACCTCATCGACTACGCCATGATCAAGGCGGTCAAGGCGATGCCGGAGATGAACAACGGCTTCGCGGAGGAGTGTGGCAAGCCGGTGCTCGTCCAGCCGGCGCACACCAACCTGGGGATCGCGATCGACGTGCCGAAGTCCGACGGCAGCCGGCAGCTGCTGGTCCCGAGTGTCAAGAGCGCCGAGACCTTGGACTTCCACAGCTTCTGGGCGGCCTACGAGGAGCTCATCCGCAAGGCTCGCGGGGGCAAGCTGACCATTGAGGACTTCCAGGGCACCACGATCACGCTGACCAACCCCGGTGGCATCGGCACGGTGCACTCGGTGCCCCGACTGATGCAGGGTCAGGGCACCATCATCGGCGTCGGGGCGCTGGACTACCCGGCCGAGTGGCAGGGCGCCAGCCCCCAGCGGATCACCGACAACGCCGTCAGCAAGATCCTCAGCCTGACCTCGACATACGACCACCGCATCATCCAGGGCGCCCAGTCCGGGGAGTTCCTCAAGGTGATGCACGAGCTCCTGCTGGGTGGTCACGGGTTCTACGACGAGGTCTTCACCTCGCTGCGCATCCCCTACGAGCCGATCCGCTGGGCGCCCGACGTCTCGGCCTCCCACATGGACGACGTCTCCAAGTCCTCCCGCGTGCAGGAGCTGATCCACGCCTACCGGGTCCGCGGCCACCTGATGGCCGACACCGACCCGCTGGAGTACCGGCAGCGCTGGCACTACGACCTGGACGTCACCAACCACGGCCTGACCCTGTGGGACCTGGACCGCGACTTCGCCACCGGTGGCTTCGGGGGTGTGCCGCGGCTGACCCTGCGCAAGATCTTGGGCATCCTGCGCGACTCCTACTGCCGCACCGTCGGCATCGAGTACATGCACATTCAGGACCCCGACCAGCGGGCCTGGATCCAGCGCCGCGTGGAGGTCCCCTACGAGAAGGCCTCCCCCACCGAGCAGCTGCGGATCCTGCGGCGGCTCAACGCCGCCGAGGCCTTCGAGACCTTCCTGCAGACCAAGTTCGTCGGTCAGAAGCGGTTCAGCCTGGAAGGTGGGGAGTCGGTCATCGCCTTGATGGACAAGATCCTCAACCAGGCCGCCGACGACGACCTCGACGAGGTGTGCATCGGTATGCCGCACCGCGGCCGGCTCAACGTCCTGGCCAACCTGGCCGGCAAGTCCTACGGCCAGATCTTCCGGGAGTTCGAGGGCAAGCAGGACCCCCGGTCGGTGCAGGGCTCCGGCGACGTGAAGTACCACCTGGGCACCGAGGGCGAGTTCCGGGCCGAGTCGGGCAAACAGACCTCGGTCTACCTCGCCGCCAACCCTTCGCACCTGGAGGCGGTCAACCCCGTGCTGGAGGGCGTGGTCCGGGCCAAGCAGGACCGGCTCAACAAGCCCGGTGACACCTTCACCGTGCTGCCCGTGCTGATGCACGGTGACGCGGCCTTCGCCGGCCAGGGGGTCGTCGCCGAGACCCTCAACCTGTCCCAGCTGCGCGGCTACCGCACCGGCGGCACCGTGCACATCGTGGTCAACAACCAGGTGGGCTTCACCACCAGCCCCATGCAGTCCCGCTCCTCGGTCTACTGCACCGACGTGGCCCGGATGGTCCAGGCCCCGATCTTCCACGTCAACGGCGATGACCCCGAGGCCTGCGTGCGCGTCGCCGAGCTCGCCTACGACTTCCGCAAGGAGTTCAGCAAGGACGTCGTCATCGACCTGGTCTGCTACCGGCGCCGCGGGCACAACGAGGGCGACGACCCCTCGATGACGCAGCCGCTGATGTATGACCTGATCGAGTCCAAGCGCTCCGTGCGCAAGCTCTACACCGAGGCCCTGATCGGTCGTGGCGACATCTCCGTCGAGGAGGCCGAGGACGCGCTGCGCGACTACCAGCGCCAGCTCGAGCAGGTGTTCACCGAGACCAAGGCCGCGCTGAAGGGGCAGGACGGGCAGCAGGGCCTGGAGCGGCCCCAGGCGCAGCAGGACGACGAGTCGGCCGGCCACCGGGAGGTGGTCAGCGCCATCGAGCCCCGCACCCTCAAGCACATCGGCGACTCGTTCACCCAGACCCCCGACGGCTTCACGGTGCACCCCAAGCTCGCCCAGCTGATGTCCAAGCGACAGGAGATGAGCCGCGAGGGCGGGATCGACTGGGCCCTCGGTGAGCTGATCGCCATCGGCTCGCTGCTGTTGGAGGGGACACCGGTGCGGCTGGCCGGCCAGGACTCGCGGCGTGGCACCTTCGTGCAGCGGCACGCGGTGCTGACCGACAAGCGCACGGCGACCGAGTGGGGTCCGTTGATGCACCTGAGCGAGGACCAGGCCAAGTTCTGGCTCTACGACTCGCTGCTCAGCGAGTACGCCGCGATGGGCTTCGAGTACGGCTACTCGGTCGAGCGCCCGGACGCCCTGGTGATGTGGGAGGCCCAGTTCGGCGACTTCGTCAACGGAGCCCAGACGATCATGGACGAGTTCATCTCCTCCTCGCACCAGAAGTGGGACCAGCGCTCCTCCGTGGTGCTGCTGCTCCCGCACGGCTACGAGGGCCAGGGGCCCGACCACTCCTCCGCCCGCATCGAGCGCTTCCTGCAGATGTGCGCCGAGGACAACATGACCGTCGCCTACCCCTCCACCCCGGCCTCCTACTTCCACTTGCTGCGCCGGCAGGCCTACGACCGTCCGCGCAAGCCGCTGATCGTCTTCACACCGAAGGGGATGCTGCGGCTGAAGTCCGCGTCCAGCGCACCGGGCGACTTCACCTCCGGTGCTTTCCAGGCCGTCGTCCCCGACCGCGAGGTGCGTTCGGGCGACGTCGACCGGGTGCTGTTGGCCTCCAGCAAGCTCGTCCACGACCTGCGCGAGGAGCGGACCAAGCGCGAGGATGAGCGCACCGCCATCCTGGCCGTGGAGCAGCTCTACCCCACACCAGGCGCCCAGCTCGCCGAGGCGGTCCAGCCGTATGCCGACGCCGAGCTGGTGTGGGTGCAGAACGAGCCGGAGAACCAGGGTGCGTGGCCGTTCATGGCGCTCAACCTGCAGACCGCCCTGGCCGGGCACGGCGCGCACCGCTCGCTGCGGGTGGTCTCCCGGCCCGCGGCGGCCTCACCGGCCACCGGCTCGGCCAAGGTGCACGCCCTTCAACAGCAGGAGCTCATCGACACTGCATTCTCCCGCTGAGCATCCAGGCGGCTGTGCGATGACCGATCACCCCCCGTTGCCGGACGGCTGGAGCGCGGCCGAGCCGGACCGGCACGACGTCGAGGGCCTGGTGCGGTTGCTGCGCCGCCACGAGCAGCAGGCCCGTGGCTGGCCGGGCGCCGACAGCGAGAACGTCGCCGCCGAGGTCACCGGACGGGGAGCACGCACCCATACCCACCTGCTGGTCCGCGACGACCAGGCCCAGGCCCGGGCCTGGGTCAGCTGCCACGACCGGGCCAAGGGCCGCGTGCTGGTCGGCGTGACGGTGGACCCCGACCTCGACGACGACGTCGCCGACGTCGTCGCGCAGTTCTGCTTCACCCGGGCCCAAGGCCTCTCGTGCCAGATCGGGGCCGACCGGGGACTGTCCTCGACGCAGATGGACGCCGGTGCTTTCCGCGACGATCCACGGCTGCACGGGTGGCTGCGCCGAGCCGGGTTCGAGCACGTGCGCGACTGGTGGCAGATGTCGCGACCCGTCGAGGCCGCTGAGGCCACCGGCCTGCCCGAGCCCCGCGACGGGGTCCAGCTGCGGCGGGTGCGCCGGGACGACCAGGTGGGAATGCCGCACGAGCAGGACCTGCGGGACGTGCACTTCGTCCTCGAGGAGTCCTTCGCCGACCACTTCAACTCCTACCGGGAGACCTTCGAGGAGTTCGTGGACCGACTGCGGGAGGACCCCGGTCACCGCTGGGACCACTGGTGGCTGGCCACCGTGGACGGAGAGCCCGGCGGCGCCCTGGTCGCCACCACGATCACGGGTCGGCTGGACGCCGAGGGCGGTCCGCAGCCCGACGGATCCTACGTCGACTACATCGGCGTGCATCAGCGTGCGCGGGGTCGCGGGGTCGCCAAGTCCCTGCTGTATGCCGTGATCGCCGATGCGGCCGCCCGCGGCCGCAACCGGGTCGGGCTGGAGGTCGACGGCGACTCACCCACCGGGGCGGACGGCCTCTACACCGCGCTGGGGTGGCGCACGGCCTACGTCACCGAGTCGTGGCACAAGGACGTCCAGGTCGGGGCCCCGTCCTGACGCGACGACGGTCGTGGCGGCGTTAGGGTCAGAGGTGCAACCCCCGACCGAAAGGCACCATCCGTGACGTCCGTCTCCGCCCGACCCTCCGTGGAGTTCACCCCCAGCGCCGACTTCCGCGTCGGCGATGGGCCCCGGGACATCGGCATCTGCTTCGTCGGCGACGACTTCGTCGCCGGCTACGGAGACCCCAAGGCCCTGGGCTGGGTCAGCCGGGTGGTCGGTCGCACGCACAGTCGCGACACCGATCTGACCGCATACAACCTCGGGCTCCGCGGCGACTCCAGCGCGGATGTGATGCAGCGTTGGCGCACCGAGTGCCCGCCGCGCTGGGCACACCGCAGCGAGCGTCGCCTCGTCGTCGGGGTCGGCGTGGCAGACCTGGCCACGGGTCTGACCACGGCACGCTCCCGGCTCAACCTGGCCAACGTGCTCGACGAGGCCGCCACCGGCGGCATCGCCGCCTTCGTCGTCGGTCCCGCACCCTGCCTGGATGCAGAGACCAACGGTCGCGTCAAGGCGTTGTCCGACGCCCAGGCCGACGTCTGCGCCCGCCGCGGCATCCCCTTCGTCGACTGCTTCAACCCGTTGCGCACCCACGAGCAGTGGCGGTCAGACCTCAACGCCGGGGATGGCGTCCATCCGGGGCAGGCAGGCTACGGTCTGATTGCGTGGCTGGTGCTGCACCACGGCTGGCAGCGCTGGCTTCAGCTCGAGGGCTGAGCTCCCGGCGGACACCGCAGACCGTCCAGCCACGCTTGAGCCTGCTCGTAGGCCGTGTCGGCAGCCTCCGGTGGCCGTACACTCACGCGCCCGTCGGCCCGCGGATAGCTCCCCAGGAACAGCACTTGCGCGCACGTGCGGTGCAGCCCGGTCAGCACCTCGGCCATCCGTGGCTCGGACACGTGGGCATCGGCGTCGATGGCAAAGCAGTACTGCCCCAGGGCCTCGCCGGTCGGCCTGGACTCCAGCCGGCTGAGGTCGACACCGCGCACGGCGAACTGCTCCAGCAGCGCCAGCAGCGCACCGGGATGGTTGTGCCGGATGAAGGCCACCAGGGTCGTCGTGTCGGCTCCCGTGGGGGGCGGAAGGCTGCCCGGCAGCTGCAGCTGGACGAACCGGGTCACCGCACCCGGACGGTCGGCGACGTCCGGGGCCAAGATCTGCAGACCGTGCCGCGTCGCCGCCAGCGGGGCCGCGATGGCCGCGTCGTAGGTGCCCGCAGCCACCCCTTCGGCGGCCCGTGCGGTCGAGGACTCCGGCAGGACGTCGCACAGGGGTAGCCGTCCGGCCAGCCACTGCCTGGTCTGAGCCTCCGCGTGCGGGTGGGTGGCCAGCCGCCGGAGCTGCGCCTCGGCGGTGCCCGGGCGCACCATCAGCGCGAACTGCACCGCCACGTGGACCTCACGCACGATGTGCAGGGCCGGGCCGTGGATGAGAGCGTCCAGGGTGGCCGAGACCGAGCCCTCGACAGAGTTCTCGAACGGCACCACGGCGCTGCGGGCGCGGCCCGACCGGACCGCATCCAGCGCGCCCTCCACCGAGGCGAAGGGTGCAGGGGAGCCCGTCGCCTCGGTGGCAGCGCCCCCCAGCTGGACCACCGCCTGCTCGGTGAACGTGCCGCTCGGACCGAGGTAGGCGATGTGCGGGGGGTCGGTGGGGGTCACGTCAAGAACTGTAGCCAGCCCGCGGCGCGCGCCTCAGTAGGCCCCGTGCGCCCCCGGCCGGACGACGACCTTGACGGTGCGCCACAGGATCATCAGATCCAGCCACGGCGTCCAGTTCTCCACGTAGTAGAGGTCGAGGCGCACGGACTCCTCCCAGGACAGGTCGCTGCGGCCGCTGATCTGCCACAGACCGGTCATCCCGGGCTTGACCTTGAGCCGCCGGTGCGTATCAGGGTCGTAGTCGGCGACCTCGCTGGGCAGCGGAGGCCGGGGCCCGACCAGACTCATGTCACCCCGCAGCACGTTGAGCAGCTGTGGCACCTCGTCGATGCTGTGCCGGCGCAGGAAGGCGCCCGCCTTGGTGACCCGCGGATCGGACTTGAGCTTGAACAGCGGCCCCGACCCCTCGTTGGCCTCCCGCAGCGCGGTCAGCTGCACCTCGGCGTCGACGACCATGGTGCGGAACTTCATCATCGCGAAGGGCCGGCCGCCGCGTCCGATGCGGGCCTGCCGGAAGAACGCGGGGCCGGGGTCACCGGTGCGCACCACGAGCGTCACGAGCAGGAGGGCAGGCAGCAGCACGAGCAGGCCGGCGCAGGCGGCCGTGCGGTCCAAGAGGTTCTTGAGCAGCAGGCGGGGTCCGGTGAAGACCGGTGCCTCCACGTGGAGCAGCGGCAGCCCCTGGATGGGCCGGGTCACGACCCGCGGCCCGGCCACATCCATGATCTCCGGGGCCACCACCAGCTGGATGTCGGTCTGCTCCAGCGACCAGCCGAGCTTGCGCAGACCCTGGCTGCCCAGGCCACTGGAGGAGGACACGGCGACCACGTCGACCCGCTGGTCCAGAGCCTGCAGGACGACGTCGCTCTCGGCGCCGAGCACAGTGACTCCTGCGACGGTCGCACCGACGGGCACGCCGTCGACGCAGGCCCCCACGACCTGGTAGCCCGCACCCGGGGTGCGGGCGAGCGCGACCACGAGGGCCTCGACGTGCCGGCGGTCACCGACCAGCAGCACCGCGTCGGTGAGCGAGCCCTGAGTGCGACGCGCCACCAGCCACTTGCGGGCCACCCATCGGGCCAGGACCAGGGTTGCGGTGCCGAGGGGGAAGGCCACCAGGATGTAGCCCCGGGCCACCGGGATGTCCGAGGCGTAGGACGCCAGCGCCATCAGCGCAATCAGCCAGACCGAGGCCTGGAACACCCGGCGGTACTCCTGGACACCGTGCCCGGCGTGGCGGACGTCGTAGGCGCCCTGGACATGCAACACGGTCGACCAGGCGAGCAGGACCCCACAGAAGACGAGGGTGTCATAGCCCCACGTGCCGAAGCCCCAGCCGCTGCTGCGCCCCCAGCGGTCGGCCACCGCCACGGTCAGCGCCACGATGAGCATGTCCTGGACGCGCAACCACGTCAGGTAGCCCCGCATGCCGTCCCGGCGCCGGGGGCGCGCAGCCGGCTTGCGCGGCTCGGCGACCGGGGGCACCGACTCAGGGATGAGCAACCCGGTCTGCTCGTCGAGGTAGCTGATCACGCTGGGAGCGCGCTCACCGGCCAACGTCACGACCGAACCCACCCATCACATGCATACATCGGTTGTCCCCTTGTCCCACTGTGGCTTGCCAACTCACGGTCGCGTCGGCCCATACTATCCATGAACTTGGTGTTCTTTACCAAATCTTGACCAACTGTAGAGCATGCTGAGGCGTTTGTCAGCCTGTTCCCAGCCCGCGGTGATCTCTGTGCCCGTCACCTGCCGGCCACCGTGCGGACACCTGTCGGCGGTGCACGCGACGTGGCACCATGT
>NZ_JBPCKQ010000141.1:0-8244 GCF_051004135.1 Ornithinimicrobium sp. | reverse complement strand
CGGCTCAACGTCTGGGGGTGCGTCAGTCCGCACACAGTCCGCAGAAAGTCCGCAACAGGCCCATATCCCCACCGCGCTCGTCAACGGCTACCAACGGTAAAAGTGCAGGTCACAGGCCAGAACCGTGGCATAGCTGCTGGTCACAGAATCGGCGTGCCGTTACCCGGCGTCCTGCCCGGCCCGGCCCCTGGGGTGGTGGTGGCGCACGTGCCGTGGGCCCGGCACGACGCCGGACACACCTACGTTTTCGATGAGCAAGTGGCCTGGTTGGCCACGCAGAACTCCAACAGCGCGATGACCCTTGCGCGTCTGAGATCGGTAACCAGTTCCTGGTCCAAGTCTCCGCATCTTTGCTGGTTCGATGATCGGACTGGGCAAGGAGATTGATCATGACCGAGCCGAAATCTAGGCAGGCCTCGGCAAAGGCCTCTCAGCCCCGGGCCAGGCGTAACGCAAGAAGCTGGCGCCCTCGCAGAAGTGCGAGGTGTTCACCAACGGCGTGATCGCTGAACGGCGGCGTGCCGCTCAATGTTGGCCGGCCCGCCTACAATCGATGATGTGACCGCCAACCGCGACGAGCTGATCCACCTGATCGAGGGTCTGCCCGACGACCGGGTTGACGCGCTGCTCGCGGACGCCCGTCGGCTGACCGCGCACAGGCCGAGGGGATCGTGGCCGCCTGCGTTCTTCGGTGCGGGTGTCTCCAAGGACGGGAGTACCGACATCGGCCGGAACGTCGACAAGTACCTCGCTGAAGGCTTTGGTCGCGCTCGCTCGTGATCCTCTGCGACTCAGGTCCGCTCATCGCCGCCGCGGCGTCCAACGATGCCGATCACTACTCCTGTACGGAGATGTTCAGCGGTCTCCGGCTTGCTGAACGCCGACTTTTGATCCCGCAGACAGTCGTCGCTGAGGTCGGCTACATGCTGGCTGCGTGGGTCAACACGGAGGTCGAGGCGAAGTTCCTCGAATCCGTCGCCGCTGTCGACTTCGAGCTCGTCGCCTTGGTGCCCAACGACTTCGTGCGAATGGCTGAGTTGGTGCGTCAGTACGACGGTCTGCCGCTCGGCACCACCGACGCCTCCGTGATCGCACTCGCTGAACGTCTCGGAGTCGATCAAATCGCCACACTCGATCATCGGCACTTCCGCGTCGTACGACCGAGTCACGTCGATGCGTTCACGCTGCTCCCAGAGGTCGTCTCCTGAGATCCGAGCGGTCCGCAAATAGTCCGCAAGATGACACGCCGCGACCACCTCTGGCCAACGACGTCCAACAGTGCGAGCGTCGTGTTTGTGCAGGTCACAGCCATTTTCAACGGTGACACACTGTCTCCAAGAGCAGCCAGTTCTGAGGGTTTTCGTTCCGCTTCAACGTCTGAAGTGGGCGAGTGCGCGCCTGCGCTTCACCTGGCCGCGGACCAGTCGAAGGGCACGTGGCCACCCACGCCCTTCGCTGCCGGGCAATCCGACGACAGTCACGTCAACATCGCACAGCAGGGAGAGGTGCCCGGCTGACTTCGAAGAGCCGGTGATCCTCGCGGAGGGGTTCGCCGGCCCGCGAGGAGTACCCTGCTGGCATGGTCACTAGTAGCGTGTCGCCTCTAATTTGATGGGTATGTGTGGTCAGTAGAAGCGCTGTCGGCCGGTGCACCGCATGATGAATCACGGTATGATGCATGACATGCGGACGACTGTGGATCTGCCACCCGCAGCCCTAAGGCGCGCGCGGGAGATTGCGGTGCGCACCGATCGGTCGCTCTCCAGTGTCATCGCAGAACTCACCCTGCGCGGGCTCGCCCAAACCGAGGACGAGCAGCAGCCGGTCGCTCATCCGATCACTGGCTTCCCGACCGTCCGGGTGGGCCGAAGGGTCGACAGCGAAGACGTGGCGACGCTGTGGGACGACGAGTGAGGGCTGCTCGCGAGTCCCGGCCGATCCATCTGCTTGACGCCAACGTGCTCATTGCTCTGGCCGCGCAGGATCATGCTCACCACGAGTCAGCACAACGGTGGCTGGCGGGTGTGGAGGGTTTTGCCGTCTGCCCGATCACCGAGGGCGCGCTCGTGCGCTTCCTGCTTCGCGAGGGCGAGTCGGCGGCTATGGCTCAGTCCGTTGTGGCAGAGATCCACGCCATGCCCGGAAGCGAGTTCTGGCCTGACGATGTCTCCTATCGAGACGCCGACCTTGCCGGCGTCCATGGTCATCGCCAGGTGACCGACTCCTACCTTGTCGCCATGGCGACGGCCCGCCCGCCCAGCCAGTTGGCGACGTTCGACATGGCCTTGGCCGCTCGTCGCCCGGAGGCCTGTGAGCTGGTCCCGACGGTTGATCCGGTGTCGACGGCCTGACTTTTCCGGCGTCAGTAGCCGGGTCCGGGCCACGGCTCCTCGTCGTAGGCGGAGGGTCCGTATCCTCCGCCGACTCCGTAGAGACGAGGTCCGTCTTCGTAGTGCTTCCAGGCCGGGGCGTCGATGACCCAGCAGCGGGCGAGGTCGTGGGCCTCGGCGTAGGAGGTCACGATGTCGCCCATCCGGTGCAGCAGGTGGTCGGCGCGTCGTCCGATCAGGTCCTGCTCGAGCCCGCGCCGACCGACCTCCTGAGCCACCTCCCGGACCACCGGTCTCCTGGACTCACTGAACGCGCACAGCAGCCCGTAGGCCGTGGTGACCAGGTCGTCGTCCAGTCCAGGGACGCCCCCGTGCACGACCGGTGCGGGCAGCGGTGCGGAGGGCGGGGGCGGCTCGCTGAGCAGCATGACCTGGCGCCAGTCGTATGCCGGGTCGTTCAGGTGCGCGCGCCGCGGACAGCACCCGATCCGCGGGAGCGCGCCGCTCCTGCACCGGCAGCAGCCGCCGCGCGCGCGTGCCCACGGTCGACACCGGACGTTGCAGCCCGGTGGCGATCTCGTCGTGGTCTGCGTCGTCGCGGATCAGGGCCACCAGCCGCTCGTAGTCCTGATTGGTCCACGGCTCGCAGGCCCGGTCTCGGCATGGCTGTTCCTGTGTCGTCGTCGAGAGCCCACCCTGACCCGGGTGCGGCATGTCGCGCAGGATTCATCCACAGGCACCGGTGAGGCCGTCAGTGTTGCCGATCCGGGCGCAGCAGCTCGGCGCGGGTCAACGGCATACCACTGACCCCGCCTGGAGCGGGTCTCACGGCCAGCACCTGGTTGACCCCGATCTGGTTGAACTGGAACTGCAGCGCCGCGCCGGCCATGTAGAGCCACCACACGCGAGTCCTACCGGACCCTCCCAACGCCACCGCTCGGTCCCACTCCCGCTCCAGGTTGGCGACCCACGCCCGCAGCGTCAGGGCGTAGTGCTCGCGCAGCGACTCCACGTCGCGCACCTCGAAGCCGGCGCTCTCCAGCGCGTCCACCATGGTGGCCAGCGGCTCCAGCTCCCCATCGGGGAAGACGTAGCGGTAGAGGAAGGAACGCCGGTCGTCCTTGGGGTCGTTGGGCGGGCCTGGCCGCCGCGCGATGGCGTGGTTGAGCAGCCGACCTCGGGGCGCGAGGAGAGTATGCAGATCGGTCGCGTACTCCGGCAGCCGCGACAGCCCCACGTGCTCGGCCATCCCGATGCTCGCGATCGCGTCGTACGGGCCGTCGCGCACCTTGCGGTAGTCCTGCACCCTGATCTCGACGAGGTGCTCCAACCCTTCGGTCCGCACCCGCTCCCGAGCCCGGGCCGCCTGCTCGCGGGAGAGGGTGATCCCGACCGCGTGCACGCCGTACTCGCGTGCCGCGTGGATCACGAAGCCGCCCCATCCGCAGCCCACGTCGAGCACCCGCTGGCCGGGGACCAGGGCCAGCTTGCGCGCGACGAGGTCGAGCTTGGCCCGCTGCGCGTCCTGCAGGCTGTAGTTCCCGGACGGCGGCTGCTCGAAGTAGGCACAGGAGTAGACCATCGAGGCTCCGAGGACGAGCGCGTAGAAGTCGTTGCCGACGTCGTAGTGGTGCGAGATCGCTCTGGCGTCCCGGCCGGGGGTATGCCGTCGCCACCGGGAGAGCCGGGTCTCCTCGGCCGGTGGCCGGGGCGGCGGGCCGACCGCACCCAGCCGCAGCACGGCTTTGGCGATCGCAGCCTTGGCCGCTGCGTCGACCCGGACTCCCGGCCCCTGTTCGGAGTTGGCCAGCGCGTCGAGTCCGCTGATCGCTGCCACGATGTCACCCTCGATCTCGATGTCACCGGCGACGTAGGCCCGCGCGAAGCCGAGCTCGTTGGGCGACCACAGCAGCCACCGCAGGGCTCGGCGCCGGGCGAAGCGGATGCGCAGCACGCCGTCGGGTGGTCCGAGCACACTGCCGTCCCAGCACTCGATCCGGACCCGGGGGGACGCATTCAGGGCCGTCCGCACCAACGGCTCCAGCACTTCGGCGACACTCATCGCAGCCTCCTTACCTGGGAGTACGTGCCAGGGACCCCTCGGCACGCGCCTTTGCCGTCAGGATAGAACCCAGGGAGTCCTCGCGCTCGAGGCCCCGGAGTTGCGGTAAGAGTAAGACAGGCAAGATTCTTGCATGCTGGTTACCGACAAGGGCCAGGTCACCATCCCCAAGCCGCTGCGAGACGCACTCGGCATTCAGCCCGGCACGGAGGTGTCCTTCGAGGCGGAGGGTGAGACCTTGATCGTCCGCAAGCTGCGCGGTCCTGACGGCCGGGGTAGGTCGATCGCCGAGCGGCTCAGGGGGCGGGGGGACGTCTCGATGACCACCGATGAGCTGATGGCCTTGACCCGTGGCGAGATGGCGGCGCTCGGTCTCTCGACTCACGTGCAGTAAACCTGTGGCGTGCACGGCCGGGGGCTGCGTACGGTCCCGGCATGCCAGACGCCGTCTTCGACGACCCGCGGCTGGCCACCGTCTATGACGCGCTCGACCCGGACCGCAGCGATCTGGAGGTGTATGCCGAGATCGCCCGGGAGGTGGGTGCTCGCCGAGTGCTCGACGTCGGGTGTGGCACCGGCACCTTCGCGACCATGCTGACCCACGCAGGAGTGGAGATCACGGGCGTGGACCCGGCCGGGGCCTCGCTCGACGTGGCCCGAGCCAAACCCGGCGCCGACCGAGTGCGGTGGATCCACGGTGATGCGACGACCCTGCCGGCGATGCAGGTCGACCTGGCCACGATGACGGCTAACGTGGCCCAGGTCTTCGGCACCCTCGCCGACCTCGAGGCGACGTTGCACGGCATACGCGCTGCTTTGCGTCCCGGCGGGTGGCTGGTCTTCGAGACCCGCGACCCGGCACGGCGGGCCTGGGAGGGGTGGACCCGGGAGCGGACCGACCGGCGCACCCACGTCGAGGGGGTCGGGGTGATCCGGGAGTGGGAGCAGGTGACGCAGGTGCGCGAGCCGCTCGTGTCGTTCCGCTCGACCAACACCTTCGAGGCCGACGACCTGGTGCTCATTTCGGATTCCACGTTGCGCTTCCACACCCGTGAGGAGGTCGAGCAGGCGCTGGCCGCGACCGGCTTCGGGGTCGAGGAGGTGCGGGATGCCCCGGACCGCCCCGGCAGTGAGCTGGTCTTCCTCGCTCGTGCCAATCAACAAGAGTGATGCACCCCTGATGCAGCTATGATGCATAGATGCGCACCACCGTCGATCTCCCTCCTGCTGCCTACCAACGGGTCAAGCGGCTGTCCGAGGAGCGGGCGCAGTCCCTGTCGAGCACGATCGCGGACCTGACGGTCCGCGGGTTGGCCCAGCTCGGTCAGCCGGTAGCCCTCAGCGTGAGTGAGCGCACCGGCCTTCCGGTGGTGTCGGTCGGCCGGCCGGTGACTTCCGAGGAGGTCGCCGAGATGCTGGCCGAAGACTGAGTCCGCTGATGCCCGATCCGGTCACCTGGGGCAAGGAGACTTCGCTGCTTGACGCGAACGTGCTCATCGCGTTGGTGGTGGTCGAGCACGAGCACCACGAGGTGGCCGAGGGGTGGTTCGTCGGCCAGTCCGAGGTGTTGCTGTGTCCCACGGTCGAGGGTGCCCTGATGCGCTACCTCGTCCGGTTGGGGGAGTCGGCCACGACGGCCGGGGAGGTCTTGCACCGGTGGCGCGAACACGCCAAGGTGACCTTCGTGCCCGACGACCAGTCCTACACGGTGGCGGACTGGTCCAGCGTCCGGGGATATCGACAGATCACCGACACGCACCTGGTCTCCTTGGCGCGCCGGCACGGCGCGCGACTGGCGACCTTCGACCGCGCCCTGGTGGTGCAGCATGCCGACGGCGCGCGATCCGTGCCGGTGCGACGACAGGAAAGATGAGCCGCGTGCCCCCAACGACGACCGGCCACACGGTGCTCGCCACCGCTGACAGCGCGGCCTACGCCTCGATCCGCCAGCGACCCACGTCGCGGGCCGAGCGGTATGCGATGGGCAAGGCCCTGCGCAAGGACGTGCCACGCAAGGCGCTGGGGGACTGGCGGGCGTGGCCGGGGCGGCCCGACCCCGTCGCGCTGATCCAGGAGTCACACGAGGGGCGGCGCTCCGAGCTCGTCCCGCTGCGGGTGGGCCGGATGATCACCAGCCCCTACGGCTTCCTGCGCGGCACGGCGATCGTGATGGCCGACGACGTCTCGCGCCTCCCGGCAACCGGGATCATGCCGGTGATCGGCGGTGACGCGCACTTCGGCAACTTCGGCTTTTATGCCTCACCCGAGGGAGAGCTGGTGATCGACCTCAACGACTTCGACGAGGCGCACCCCGGGTGCTGGGAGTGGGACCTGCGCCGCCTGGTCGCCAGCATCCACGTGGCCGGACGGGAGAACGGCCTGTCCGAGGAGCAGTGCGACGCCGCGGTGCGGGCGTGTGTCGCGGCATACCGGGCGGAGCTGAGGTTCCTGGCCGAGCAGCCGCTGCTGATGCGCTCCTACAACCAGCTCGACGTCGAACGACTGCACGAGACCGCCACCGAGAAGACCTTGCGCAAGGAGATCAAGCGCTCGACCAAGCGGGCCCGCAAGCGCACCAGCGACCGGGCGCTGCCCAAGTTCACCGCCGAGCAGGACGGGCATCGCGTCATCACCGAGGACCCGCCGACCATCACGCGGGTCGAGGACCGGGAGCGGGCGGACCTGGCCGCGGCCCTCGACGGCTACCTGATGACCCTGGCGCCGCACTGGCGGCGGGTGGTCGGCGGCTACACCCTGGTCGACATCGCGCACAAGGTGGTCGGGGTCGGCAGTGTCGGGCTGCGGGCCTACGTCGCGCTGCTCGAGGGCAGCACCCCCGACGACGTGCTCTTCCTCCAGCTCAAGCAGGCCCGGCGCTCGGTCATCGCCCGCTACGTGCACGGCGACTCCGCGCTGCACGAGCACCAGGGCCAGCGGGTGGTGGAGTATCAGCAGGCGCTGCAGACGGTCAGCGACCCCCTGCTCGGCTGGGCCACCGTCGGTGGGGAGCACACCTACTACGTGCGCCAGTTCCGCAACAGCAAGGGCACGATCCCGCTGGACGCGATCGACGCGCCGGCACTGACCGACTACGCCGGCATCGTCGGGCACCTGCTCGCCAAGGGTCACGCCCGCACCAGCGGCGCGTCCATGATCGCCGGGTATGTCGGGGGCTCGGACAAGGTGGACAAGGCACTGGCTCGGTTCGCCCGGCTGTATGCCGACCAGACCGAGGCCGACCACGCCGGACTGTTGGCCGCGGTGAAGCGCGGTGACCTGCCCGTCAGCGAGGGTGCGCTGGACAACGTCGGCTCCGCCTTCCGCCCATGATCGGCAGTGCTTCGGTCACCGGGGCCAGCGCGAAGGTCCACGGGCCGGACCATCTATGCAGGATCCCAGCGCGGCCTCGAGCGTCCAGACACCGACGTCGGTGAACCTGCTCGCGTTGCGGAACTCATCTCGCTCGACGAGCAGGACCACGTCACCGGTCCCCATCCGCCCCCCTGGCAACGCGCCCGCGACCTGCTGGGCCAAGGCGGTCCTGGTGCTGCGCTGGTTCAACGACGACACCAAGGTTCACCTGCTGGACCGCGACGCCGGGGTCTACCAGGCCACCGTGTACCTGTACCTGTACCTGTACCTGTACCTGTACCTGGAGGCGACCTATCTCAAGGTCAACTGGTCTTAAGGTCAACTGGTCTTAAGGTCAACTGGGGATCGCATGTCGGTGATCTGGCCTTGCTGGTGGCAATCGCGGTCAATGCGAACGGTTTTCGCGAGGTGCGGGCAGTCGAGTCGGCGGCCGGTGAGCGCAAGGAAGCGTATCGCAGTTTGCGCGTGCAAGCCCGCTTG
>NZ_JBPCKQ010000140.1:0-6112 GCF_051004135.1 Ornithinimicrobium sp. | reverse complement strand
GGCACCGGGATGCAGCTCAAAAGACCCTGCGTGTAGGGGTGGCGCGGGTCGCGGAACAGCGCCTCCGCCTTCCCGGCCTCGACCACCTCGCCGGCGTACATGACGGCGACCCTGTGGGCGAGGCGGGCGACGATGCCGAGGTCGTGGGTGATGAGGATCAGCGCGATGCCGAGCTCGCGCTGCAGGTCGGCGAGAAGCCGCAGGATCTGCGCCTGGATGGTGACGTCGAGGGCGGTCGTCGGCTCGTCGGCGATGAGCAGGCGGGGCTCGCAGGCCAGCGCCATGGAGATCAGGGCGCGCTGGCGCATCCCGCCGGAGAGCTGGTGCGGGTACTCATCGAGCCGTCGGGTGGGGTCGGGGATGCCGACCTTGTCCAGCAGCTCCTCGGCGCGCTTGGTGGCTGCGTTCTTCTTCATCCCCCGGTGCCGTTGCAGCACCTCGGCCACCTGGACGCCGAGGGACACGACGGGGTTGAGCGAGCTCAGCGGGTCCTGGAAGATCATCGCCAGGTCGGCGCCGCGCTTGTCGCGCATCTCGGCGCCGGACAGCGTGGTCAGCTCGGTGCCCTCGAAGCGCACGCTGCCGGTGACCGTGTTGCCGCGCTCGGGCAGGAGCTGCATGATCGCGAGCGAGGTCACGGACTTGCCGCACCCGGACTCCCCGACCAGGCCGACGGTCTGCCCGGGGGCGACCGAGAAGCTGACCCCGTCGACGGCGGTGAACACCTCGGTGTGCTTGGTCGCTCGCCCGAAGCGGACGGTGAGGTCCTCGACCTCCAGCAGTGCCTCGCCGGAGTTCCCGGACCGGGGCCGGGACGTGGTGGTTGCGGTGCTCATGGCCTCTCCTTCCTCACCGTCGCGACTTGGGGTCCAGCGCCTCGCGCAGCGACTCGCCCATCAGGGTGAAGCCGAGCGCCACGATGATGATGCAGATGGCGGGGTAGAACGCCAGGTGGGGGTAGGTGTTGAAGTACTTCTGTGCCGCCCCGAGCATCTGGCCCCATTCCGGGACGCTGTCGTCGGCGGAACCCAGCCCGAGGAAGGACAGCGCGGCGGCGTCGATGATCGCGGTGGCCAGCACCAGGGTGGCCTGCACGATCACCGGGCCCAGCGAGTTGGGCAGCATGTGGCGGAACACGATGGGCGCCGGCTTGACTCCGAGAGCCCGGGCCGCGAGCACGTGGTCGCTGTGCCGCTGGGAGAGCATGGAGCCCCTCAGCAGCCGGGCGAAGATCGGCACCTGGATGATCGCGATGGCCAGGATCACGGTCCACTGGGACGGGTTGGCGAAGATCGCGGCGATGGAGAAGGCCATCAGTAGCGAGGGGATCGAGAGCATGACGTCGACGACGCGCATGACCGCCGAGTCGACCCAGCCGCCGATGCCGCCGGCCAGGATGCCGAGGGTGAGTCCGCCGAACAGGCCACCCAGGGTGGCCAGGACTCCCACGATGAGGGTCTGCTGCGACCCGACGATCAACCTGGACAGCAGGTCGCGGCCGGCGAAGTCCGCGCCCAGCGGGAAGCCGTCCTGGGGCGGCGGCACCGGGTTGGCCTGCTGGTTCAGCTGACTCTCCAGCAGGGTGGCGGTTGGATCCTTCGGAGCGATCCAGGGGGCGAAGATGGCCAACAGGACGAACAGGGTGATGATGGTCAGCCCGATCAGGAAGACCACGTTGGTGCGCAGCCGTCGCCAGGCGCTCAGCCAGAGGCTGACCCCCTCGTCGGAGGAGACCGAGCCGGACTCGGCCAGATCGTCGATCTTCTCCTTCTTGGTCCGTCGGCCCGGGGCCGGGGTGTGCTCGCTCATCGGAGTCTCCTCATCGGGTCCGGACCCTGGGGTCGATCACGGCGTAGGCGATGTCGACCACCAGGTTGACCACGATGTAGATCAGTGCGGCCATCATGATCAGCACCTGGAGCACCGGGTAGTCGCGTCGCTCGAAGCCCAGGGCCAGCGCCTGCCCGATGCCCGGGAAGGCGAACACGGTCTCGGTCAGCACCGCCCCGGCCAGCAGGGCGCCGATCTGCAGGCCGATGATGGTCACCACCGGAATGAGCGCGTTGCGCATGATATGCCGACTACGGATGACCGGAGCGTTCAGCCCCTTGGCTCGCGCGGTGCGCACGTAGTCCTCGTCCATCACGTCCAGCACCGAGGCCCGGGTGATCCGGAAGATCACCGCGAACGGGATCGAGGACAGCGCGATGGCCGGCAGGATGAGGTGCTTCAAGGCGTCCCAGACCGCGTCCCACTCCCGGGTGAGGATGCCGTCGAGCACGAAGAAGTTCGTGATGTGCGTGCCGTTGATGCCCGCGGTCTGTCGCCCGGAGGGGGGCAGCAGCTGCAGCTCGATGGAGAAGACGTACTTCAGCACGAAGGCGAGGAAGAACACCGGCACGGCCACCCCGACGAGGGAGCCGATGATGGAGCCGGTGTCCAGGACGCTCCCGCGGCGCCGGGCCGCGATGTAGCCCAGCGGGATGGCCAGGCCGACAGCGAGGACCAGCGCGATGACGCTCAGCTCGACGGTGGCCGGCAGCCGGGTGAGGAACACCTCCATCGCCGGTGTGCCGGGACGGACGCCGTTGGAGACGCCGAAGTCCCCGCTCAGGGCCCGCTTCAGGAACGCCCAGTACTGCACCCAGATCGGCCGGTCCAGACCGAGCTCCTTCTCCAGCGCGGCCCGCGACTCCACCGTGCCGCGCTCGCCGAGCAGTGCACTGACCGGGCCACCGGGCAGCGAGCGCAGCCAGGCGAAGAGCAGGATGCTGAGCGCAAACAGCGCGAGGAGCATCTGCAGCAGGCGACGGACGATGAACCTCAGCACCGCGGCTCCTTCGGCAGGGACGGACGGGGAACATACCGGTCAGCGGACGGGCCGGCACCTCGTCGTGCCGGCCCGTCCTCGTCGTGCGTGCCCTACTCGGAGATGGTGACGGTCGCGAAGTTCTCGGCCGTCAGCGGACTGGGCACCAGGCCCTCCACGTTCGGCCCCACCACGATCGCCGGTGGCGAGTGCGAGATGGGCAGACCGGGCAGCCACTCCATGATGGAGGCGTTGAGCTCCTGGTAGAGCTCGACTCGCTTGTCCTCGTCCGGCTCGGCGTCGGCCTCGCGAAGCCTGGTCTGTAGCTCCTCACCCCACGGGTACTCCGACGTGCCGAAGGAGTTGTCCGCACCAGAGAAGAACGCGCCCAGGAAGTTGTCGGCCGAGTTGTAGTCACCCGTCCAACCCAGGAAGTACGCCGGAGCTTGACTCTGCTGGATGCCGTCGAGGTAGCCACCGGCCCAGGGCTTGGCCACCGGGTTGACGGTGATGCCGACGTCCTCCCAGTCGCTCTTGACCGCCTCGTAGATCCGCTGGGGGTCCGGCATGTAGGGCCGGGACACTTGGGTCGGGTACCAGAGGTCGAGGCTGAGGTCCTCCATGCCGGCGTCGGCGAGCAGCTGCTCGGCCGCATCGGGGTCGTACTCGACCGGCTGCAGGCTCTCGTTGTAGCCGGCGATGGTCGGCGGGACGAACTGGGTGGCCACCTCGGCGCCGTCGGGCAGCTGACTGTCGACCAGCTGCTCGCGGTCGATCGCCATGTAGAGCGCCTGGCGGACCAGGTCGTCCGTCAGCTCCTCGTTGGCGACCGGGTTGAGACCGAGGTAGAGGATGTTGAAGGGATCGCGCAGCAGCACCTGGTTGCCGGCCTCCTCCAGTGAGGCCCAGTCGACCGGGTTGGGCAGGTCGTAGCCGTTGATCGTGCCGGCCTCCAGCTCCTGGCGCCGCGAGGTCTCGTCGGCGATGACCCGGAAGATCAGCTTCTGCACCCCGGCCTTCTCGCCCCAGTAGTCCTCGAACCGGGTCAGCGTGATCGTGCCGTTGGCGTCGTCGTAGGACTCGAACTGGAACGGCCCGGTGCCGGTCGGGTGCGAGGTCGCATACTCCGGGAAGACGAAGCCCTCGCCCTGCTGCTTCACCTCGTTGGCGTTGTACTTCTCCATGGCGGTGGGGCTCTGCATGGCGTAGGAGGACTGGCTGAGCACCATCGGGAACTTGCCGGTCGACCGGGTGACCTTCACCGTGGCGGTCATCTCGTCGGTGGCCTCACACGACTCGTAGAGGCTCTCCTCTCCGCCCTTGAAGCCGCCGAAGTCGCTGGCCCAGTAGGCGGTGACGGCGTCGTTCTGACCGACCTCGTTCTGGGTGTACCACCGCTCGAAGTTGGCACACACGGCCTCGGCGTTGAAGTCGGTGCCGTCGTGGAACTTCACTCCGTCCTGGAGCTCGAAGGTCCAGGTCAGTCCGTCCTCGGTGCCCTCCCAGGACTTCGCCAGCTCGGGGACGGCCTCGGAGCCACCCTCCTCGATGCCGATCAGGTTCTCGAAGATCTGCCGGGTGACCCGGAAGGTCTCGCCGTCACTTGCGTAGAACGGGTCGAATGTGGTGGGGGCGCCGGCCGCGCCGAAGATGAACTGCGCATCACTAGCGCCCTCGGAGCCGCCGCTCTCCGATCCGCCACCTGAGTCGCTCGCGCGCTCGGACTCGGCGCAGGACGCCAGGACCAGGGCCAGCGCGGCACTGCCGGCGACGGCAGCCACTTTGCGGTTGATCATCGTGCCTCCTCCAAAGATGTCCCGCCGCCACGGGTAGCCGGCCGGGTCCGGCGGCACACCGCCGGTTGAAGGGCAATGTACCCATGTCGAAGCGTCGTGGGGCATGGCGGGCCGCAAATGTGACCCAACCTTGACCTTTGCCTCCTCGCGCCATCCGCGTGATAGCACTAGGCGGTATGCCGCCGCCTGGCCCCGAAGGCACGCTCGTCGTAGCGGCCGCGCTGGTCGACGACAGCAGCCGGCCCACGCTGCTGCTGGCCGGCCGCCGCACCAGGCCGCCCGAACTGGCCGGGCTCTGGGAGCTGCCCGGCGGCAAGGTCGAGCCGGGGGAGACCCCGCAGGACGCGCTGCACCGTGAGATCGCCGAGGAGCTCGGCATCAGCGTGCAGCTCGGCGAGGTGCTGGTCGGGCCATTGCAGGACGGCGCCTGGCCACTGCGTCCCGGTCTGCGGATGCTCGTGTGGTGGGCGGTGGTGCAGGCGGGGACGCCGCGCCCCCTGCAGGACCACGACGAGCTGCGCCGGCTCACCCGGGGCCGGCTGGACGGCATACCGTGGTTGCCCAGCAACCGTGACCTGGTCCAGGCCCTGGGCGCCCACATGTACGACTGATGCACGACTCGGGCGCGCTGCCTGAGACAATCCGTGCATGCCCACCACGCTTTCCCCCGATGTCGGCGCGCGCACCGACCTGCGCCGCCGCCCCGACCTGCGCAATGTCGCCATCATCGCCCACGTCGACCACGGCAAGACCACCCTGGTCGACGCCATGCTGCGCCAGTCCGGAGCCTTCGATGACCAGCGCGGCGAGGACGTCGACCGGGTGATGGATGTCGGCGATCTGGAGCGCGAGAAGGGCATCACGATCCTGGCCAAGAACACCGCGATCCGGTATGCCGGGCCCTCCGCCGCGGCCAACGGCTCACCCGACGGGGTGACGATCAACATCATCGACACCCCGGGCCACGCCGACTTCGGCGGCGAGGTGGAGCGGGGTCTGTCGATGGTCGACGGGGTCCCGCTGCTGGTCGACTCGTCCGAGGGGCCGCTGCCGCAGACCCGCTTCGTGCTGCGCAAGGCCCTCGAGTCCAGACTGCCGGTCATCCTCGTCATCAACAAGGTCGACCGCCCCGACTCGCGCGTGGCCGAGGTGGTGGACGAGGTCGAGACGCTCTTCCTCGACCTGGCCGAGCATGCCGACCAGATCGACTTCCCGGTCGTCTACTGCATCGCCCGCGAGGGGATCGCCAGCCTCGACCCGCCGGCCGAGGACGGCACCCTCAACGGCACCGACCTGCGGCCGCTGCTCGACCTCCTCCTCGAGCGCATCCCGCCGCCCTCCTACGACGAGGAGATGCCGCTCCAGGCCTTCGTCACCAACCTCGACTCGTCGCCCTACCTCGGCCGGCTGGCGCTGTGCCGCATGATCAACGGCACCATCAAGAAGGGCCAGCAGGTGGCGTGGTGCCGGGCCGACGGCACGATCGAGCGGGCCAAGACCACCGAGC
>NZ_JBPCKQ010000139.1:0-28673 GCF_051004135.1 Ornithinimicrobium sp. | reverse complement strand
CGCTGCCGGCGTGGACCACCGTTGCCGCATCGCGCACAAGCGCGAACGTAACACGCTGCATACCCGCGTCTCTCGCGTCCCACTTGTCACATTCGCCACGAGGGGAGGACACTGACGGCGTTGTGTCCGTCGCCCGAAGGAGTGCGCCATGCCCGCCGCCGTCGTCGCCGCCGTCGTGGGAGTCCTGTACTTCCTCGGTTGGCGCTACTACTCGCGCTACCTCGCCGACCATGTCTACGCGCTGGACCCGGCATTCGTCACCCCGGCTCACCGGTTCACCGACGGCGTCGACTACGTGCCCACCAACAAGCACGTCGTGTTCGGGCACCATTTCACCTCGGTGGCCGGCGCGGCACCGATCGTCGGACCGGCCATCGCCGTGTTCTGGGGGTGGGGGCCGGCCCTGGCCTGGATCGTGCTCGGCACCATCTTCGCGGCCGGTGTGCACGACTTCGGCTCCCTGGCCGTCTCGGTGCGACACGACGCCAAGAACATCGGCACGATCACCAAGGACATCATCTCCGCGCGGGCGCGCACACTGTTCCTGATCATCATCTTCTTCCTGCTCACGCTGGTCAACGCGGTCTTCGCCGTCGTCATCGGCAACCTGTTCGTGGCCAACCCCGGGGCCGTCATCCCGATCTTCGTGGAGATTCCGCTGGCGATCGTGATCGGGCAGTACATCTACAAGACCCGATCGGCCGCGCTGATCCCCTCGATCCTGGGCGTCATCGGCCTCTACGCCCTGATCTGGGTCGGTCAGCAGTACCCGGTCGACATCGCTCCGCTGGCCGAGGGTCTGGGCATCGACAACACCCGCAACCTGTGGATCATCATCATGTTCGCCTACGCCTTCATTGCGTCCCGGCTGCCGGTGTGGATCCTGCTGCAGCCGCGTGACTACATCAACTCCCACCAGCTCTTCATCGCCCTCGGCGTGGTTGCCCTGGGCGTCCTGGTCGGCTGGAGCACCATCGTGGCGCCCCTGGTCAACGACGTGCCCGACGACGCTCCCTCGGTCTTCCCGTTCCTGTTCATCACCATCGCCTGCGGCGCCATCTCGGGCTTCCACTCCCTGGTCGCCTCGGGCACGACCGCCAAGCAGATCGACAAGGAGACCGACGCACGGTATGTCGGATACATGGGTGCGGTCGGTGAGGGCAGCCTCGCGATGGGTGCCGTCCTGGCCTGCACCGCGGGCGTGGTGGCCACCCGGGCCGAGTGGGACGCGCTCTACCCCGACTTCGCCACCGCGTCCGGCGGTGCCGTCGGCAACTTCGTGGGTGGAATCGGCCAGTTCGCCAACAACCTCGGCGTGCCCTTGGACCTGGCGGTGGTCTTCGGCGCCGTCGTCGTGATCAGCTTCGCCGCGACCACGATGGACACCGGTGTCCGGCTGCAGCGCTACATCGTGCAGGAGATCTCCGAGATCGCCGGATGGCGCACGGGCGCCCGCAACCTGACCGTGGCCGGGTTGATCGCCGTGGTGGTGCCGCTGGGGATGGCCCTGCTGCCTGGGGGCGGCGACGCCGGCTACACGTTCGGTGTGCTGTGGCAGCTGTTCGGCACCACCAACCAGCTCACCGCTGGTCTGGCGCTGACCGTGGTCGCGGTCTGGGTCACCAAGCGGGGACGCAACCCGATCGCGGTGATCATCCCGTTGGTCCTGCTCCTGGTGATGACCTCGTGGGCGCTCGTGGTCAACTTGCTCACGTTCATCGAGGACGAGCAGTGGGTGCTCGCGCCGCTGGATGCGATCATCTTCGTGCTGGCGATGTGGCTGATCGTCGAGGCTGCACTGGCGTTGCGTGGGATGAGCGGCCGGGGCGCCCCTCAGGCCGCGGACGCGCCTCGACAGGACGACCCGGTCGGCGGCCCGCAGCGGTGAGCGCGCAGCGGCCTGGCGGCGGAGAGCGCAGCACGGTGCGCAGGGCAGCGGCGATTCATCCGCACCGCGCTCAGCGATGCAGCCGGATATCGAGGACCTGCCCGTGACCACGCATGTCGTGCTGGTCCGCCCCTGGGCCGATGCCCAGGCAGGATCCGGCTGCTGCTCGGGTGATACCCGGGAGGCGATCGCGCTGGATGCGCCGGTGTGCAGGGCGCACGAGAGCCCCGCGGAGGCTCAGGTCTTAGGGAGCACCTATCGGCTGCTGCGCGAGCGGCTCCCCGATGTGGATGTGCAGATCGTCTCGGTCAGCAACACGGCATACCTGCTGCCGACGACCTACCGGGCGGCCCGGCGCCGGGTCGGCCGGGCGCGAGCCCTGCGCGAAGCGAGTCGCGCGACCACCGCCGGGGCTGTTCTCGTCGACGGCGAGCTGATCGGGGACATCACCGACCTCGGGCCCGATGGGGTGCTGGTCGCCGTGGGCAACCGCGTCGCACCCTGAGGCGCTGCGGGGGCAGCAGCGGAGAGCGGCGATGTCCTGTGCTGACCTGCTCATTGCGCGGGATTGCACACATTGCGCGGCGTCCGACCACGGCGCCATGTGCGCAATGCCGCGCAATGCTGCCGCCGACCCTTCTCGGCTCAGCGCTCCTGCTGCTCGGCCCACCACCGGCGCAGCTCGGCCTCCGCGGCGTCGCGACCCAGGAATCCCTGGTCCAGGCGCACCGCCAGCAGGTGCTTGTAGGCCCGACCGAGCACCGGTCCCGGCTCGATGCCGAGGACCTCGGCGATCTGGTTGCCGTTGAGCTCAGGACGCACCGCAGCCAGATCCTCCTGCTCACGCAGCCGCTCGATCCGCGTCTCGAGGTCGTCGTAGGTGGCCGCGAGCCGGGCTGCCTTGCGCCGGTTGCGCGTCGTGGAGTCCGAGCGGGTCAGCTTGTGCAGCCGGCCCAGCAGCGGGCCGGCGTCGGTGATGTAGCGCCGCACCGCCGAGTCGGTCCACTCCCCGGTGCCGTAGCCGTGGAAGCGCAGGTGCAGCTCGATCAGCCGGCACACCGACCGAGTCGTGTCCTTGTCGTAGCGCAGCGCCCGCAGCCGGGCCCGGGCCAGCTTGGCCCCGACCACCTCGTGGTGGTGGAAGCTCACCCCGCCCCGGGGCTCGAAGCGCCGGGTCGCCGGCTTGCCGATGTCGTGCAGCAGCGCGGCCAACCGCAGCACCAGGTCCGGTCCGGGCACCGCGTCCGGGCCGTCGGCGCCGACCGGGGCCTCCAGCGCGATGGCCTGCTCCAGCACGATCAGGCTGTGCTCGTAGACGTCCTTGTGCCGGTGGTGCTCATCCACCTCCAGCTGCAACGCAGGCAGCTCGGGCAGCACGATCGCCGCGAGCCCGGTATCGACCAGGACCTCCAGCCCGGCCCGCGGGTCGTCGCTCAGGAGCAACCGGTTGAGCTCCTCCCGGATCCGCTCGGCCGAGACGATCTCGATCCGTCCCGCCATGTCGGCCATCGCCGAGCGCACGTCGGGGGCGAGCCGCAGACCCAGCTGCGAGGCGAACCGGGCGGCCCGCATCATCCGCAGCGGGTCGTCGGAGAAGGACACCTGCGGGGTATGCGGTGTGCGCAGCACCCCCGCGGCGAGGTCGCCCAGACCGTCGTGCCGGTCGACGAAGTGCACCTGCGGCAGCCGCAGCGCCATGGCGTTGACGGTGAAGTCCCGCCGCACCAGGTCGTCCTCGAGGTTGTCCCCGAAGGCCACGACCGGCTTGCGGGAGTCGGGGTCGTAGGCGTCGGCGCGGTATGTCGTGATCTCCAGCGTGCGGTCGCCACGCCGGGCCCCGATGGTGCCGAAGGCGCGGCCCAGGTCCCAGGTGTGCTCGGCCCACCCGGTGAGCACCTCCTCGATCTGCTCCGGCCGCGCCGAGGTCGTCAGGTCCAGGTCCGGGGACACCCGGCCCAGCACGGCGTCGCGCACCGGGCCACCGACGAGGGCCAGCTCGTGGCCGGCGGCGGCGAAGCGCGCACCCAGCTCGGTCAGCAGCGGCAGCTCCGGCGCCAGGTGCGCCGCCGCACGGGCGAGCAGCTCGGCGCCGGGCGGGGTCACCGCGTCGTCGGCCAGGGGGTCATGGGCACGGTCGGACACGAGGTCTCAGCATACGTCGTCCACGGGCATCGGTCAGGGCTCGCCGTCGTGTTGCGACGACAGGGGCGGCCCGCTCGCCGCCGCAATACCCAGCCGGCTCACGCGTTGCTCCCGGCCGGGCCCCGGCCCGGCTGGTTAGAGTGATGGGGTGACCACCACCCCGCGACCGACTCGCCCGGTGCGGCGGTTGCCGGCGGTCAACGAGACCTCGGCGGGCGGCGTGGTGGTCGACGTGCAGGACGGCAGGGCACGGATCGCCATCATCGCGCGGCGCAACCGCAGTGGCCGCGTCGAGTGGTGTCTGCCCAAAGGGCATGTGGAGGCGGGGGAGACGCTGCGGCAGACCGCGGAGCGCGAGGTGGCCGAGGAGACCGGCATCCGCGGCCGGGTGCTGATCACTCTGGGCACCGTGGAGTACTGGTTCTCCACGCCGCAGCACCGCATCCACAAGATGGTCTACCACTACCTGCTGGAGGCCACCGGCGGCCGCCTCACCGTGGAGGACGATCCGGACCAGGAGGCCATCGACGCTGCCTGGTATCCGCTCGACGAGGTCCACGAGCAGCTGACCTTTCCCAACGAGCGACGCATCGCTCAGGCCGCCTGGCAGCGGCTGGCCGGGTCCGGCTGAGCCCGGAGTACGACGAGTGCCGATCCCGATTTCACCCCTACGCTCCCGGGGGCTCATGCCCGCGGGTGCCGCGTCCCCTGGCGCCGTGCTGGTCCTGGTCCTCGCACTGCTGCTGGTGCTGCTGACCGGGGCGCTCCCCGCCCGGGCAGACGGGACCCTGACCCAGCAGGATGAGACGCTGACCGCGCGGGAGGGGACGCTGACCCAACAGAACCAGGAGACCCTGCCGGTCCTGGTGGAGCTCGATGCGGTCGACCCGGCGGTGCTGGGTCCAGGCGTGCCGTTCGTGGTCCAGGGCACCATCCGCAACGTCTCCACATCCGAGGTGCCGGTGCGGGCTGTCCGCGCCGAGACCGCATACCGCAGCCTGGACACCCGCGGGGCCGTGGCTGCGTGGGCAACCGGTGACGCCGGTGTCACCACCTCGCGAGTGCTCGCCACCGACATCACCGACGCCGTCCTGGCTCCCGGTGACAGCAGGTCGTTCACGCTGCGCATCGAGGGGGATGGTTTCGAGCCGCCGTTCGACTTCGCCACCTTGCCGCTGTCGGTGCAGGTCCAAGCCGCCGACGGCACGGTGCGCGGGAGGATCCGCAGCTACCTGCCCTGGTATGCCGCGGAGCGGGCCGAGCAGCCGCTGCGCCTGTCGTGGGTCGTGCCGCTGACCAAGCCCGCGCAGCCCCAGGTCAGCTCGGCCGACCCCACCATCCGAGATGACGCGTGGCTGCGGGCGATCGGGGAGGAGTCCCGTGCCCGGGTCTGGCTCGAGGGGCTGACCGAGAGTGACTCCGCCGCGACCTTCCTGGTGGATCCGGCCCTGCTGGCTCCGCTGCCCCCTGTAGGGGAGATGACCGACCCGGTGCCCGCACCACTGCCGACTCCCACCGCGACGGGCGAGCCCTCCACCGCCCCGCCGACCGAGCAACCGAGCTCGACCAAGCCAGAGCCGGACGCGCCCAGCACCACCCGCCCCGGGGATCCCGGGAGCACAGACACTGCGGGTGCGGCGGACGAGGGGCCGGTGCCGGCGACCCCACCGGTGCCGACCCCACCGGTGCCGACGCCCGAGCCCACCTCGCCGGAGGACACCCCCGAAGACCCGGGCTCACCGGGTCTGCCGGGCGTGAACCTCCCCGAGGTACTCACCGAGGTCCAGCAGGCCCAGGTAGACCTGCAGACCCGCCTGTCCGAGCTCGGACCCGATCGGGTCTGGTGGCTGCCGGCGGGCGATCCCGACCTCGCGGCACTGCTGGACCTCCAGGCGACCCCCTCGTTGGCCGACCAGCTGATCCCCGGTGAGCTGCCGGAGTCACCACTGGTCGCCGGCCGGCTGGTCGACAACGGTCGGCACGACATTGCCTGGCCCTCCTGGAACCGGGTCAACGCGGCCGACCTGGAGGCCCTGCGCCGGCTGTGGCCGCAGGGGGACCCTGCGTTGAGTGCCGCCCTGGTCCCCGACACGGCGGTGCGGGCGGACGACTTCACCGGGACCACTGGCGGGGCGGTCCAGGTGCCCTGGGGTGGCGACACCAGCAACAGCGACAGCACGGGCCGCGACGACACGGAGGCAGATCTCACCCTGCTCGCCTTCGACACCACCCTGTCCGGCCTGGTCGCCGCCGCCCCCCCACCACAGCGCGACGGCGCCGTGATCCAGCGCCTCGTCGCCGAGACCATGGCCATCTACCAGCAGGCGCCGGCCCGGACCCGGACCGTGCTGCTGGCCCCTCCACGACAGGCTGCGATCGCCCCGCAGACCCTGGCCGACCTCACCGCCGCCCTCGACCAGGCACCGTGGTTGACCCAGGTCAGCGCGGTCGAGGCACTGCAGGCTCCGGCACCGGCCCGGCTGACCGGCACCCCGCTGGAGCGACCCGCACCGGGTGACCGGACGGCATACCCGGTGCCTGGACCCTCGCCGCTGAGCGGTGACCGGCTCAGCGACATCGAGACCTTGCGCACCACACTCCTCGAGGTCAGTGGCATCCTGCCCAGCGACCAGGCGGTCCAACGCTGGCAGCCGGTGCTGGACGGGCTCTACTCGACCCGATGGCGGGCCAGCCCCGACTTCTGGAGCATCCCGTTGACCGAGCTGCAGAGCCAGGTCGAGGAGGTGCAGAGGGGGTTGCGGGTCAACCCGACCACCGTCAACTTCCTGGCCGACGAGGGGTTGATCCAGACCACGGTGGTCAACAACCTCGCCACCGATGTGCAGGACCTCGTCCTGCACCTGGAGCCAACCAACGGGAGGCTGAGGGTGATCGAGCCTCCGGAGCCGATCTCGATCGGCGCTCGCAGCCGGGCCACGGTCCAGTTCCGGGCGCAGGCGGTCGCCGCCGGTGAGGTCCCGATCCGGGCCTACCTGACCACCCCGTCGGGGCTGCGGGTCGGTGAGACCCAAGAGCTGAGCGTCCGGGTCCGCCCGACGGGTGAGTGGATCTACTGGGTGCTGGGCGGGGCAGCCGGAGTCATCCTCATCCTCGGCCTGTCCCGTGCGGTACGGCGACCAGGCGCCAACGGCGCGGACGACCCGGCCGACGCTGGGGGGAGGCGCAGGTGAGCCAGTCGCCGGACTCCGGGCAGGACCCCGACGACGACGCGAGCACATCCCGCCGGCTGGCCCGTTCCAGCGCGCTGATGGCCTCCGGGACCTTCGTCTCGCGCATCCTCGGTCTGGTCCGCACCGCCCTGCTGGTCGGCGTCATCGGCACCACCGCCTCGGCCAACGCCTGGGAGACCGCCAACACGCTGCCCAACACCATCTACATTCTGCTGGCGGGCGGCATCCTCAACACCGTTTTCGTGCCCCAGCTCACCCGCTCACTCTCCCGCGCCGACAAGGGCCGCGACCTGACCGACCGGTTGATCACGCTGACCTTGGTGGCCCTGCTTGCCACGACGGTGATCGTCACCGCCGGGGCCTACCTGGTCACCAAGCTCTACGCCCTGGACTGGTCCGGTGCCCAGCTCGCCCTGGCGGTGGCGTTCGCCTACCTGTGCCTACCGCAGGTCTTCTTCTACGGCCTGTATGCCGTGCTCGGCCAGATCCTGAACGCCCAGGAGCGGTTCGGCTGGTACATGTGGGCTCCGGTCGCCAACAACATCGTGGCCATCACCGGCCTGGTGATCTTCTCGGTCCGCTACTCCGGCACGACGGTCCTGGAGCCCAGCGGCTGGAGCACTGGGATGATCCTGCTGCTGGGCGGCACCGCCACACTCGGGGTGCTGGTGCAGGCGGCGGTGCTGGTCCCCCCGGTCGTGGCCAGCGGATTCCGCTACCGGCCCCGCTGGGGGTTCCGCGGCGTGGGGCTCGGGGCGGCCTCCAGGATGGCCAAGTGGACCATCGCGATCATCCTGGTCTCCCAGGCCGGGCTGTTGGCCTCGACCAACCTGCTCAACAGCGTCACTGCCGACCACCCCGACGTTCCCGGGCGGGCCGTGTTCAACTACGCCTTCCTGATCTTCATCCTGCCGCACTCGCTGGTGGCGACCTCGTTGCTGACCGCGATGTTCCCGGCGCTGTCCCGGGCCGCGGCCGCGGACGACAAGCAGGCCCTGGGCCGGCAGTACGGCCACGGCCTGCGGCTGTTGGCCACAGCCATGGTGCCCATGTCGGTCGCCGTGCTCGTGCTGGCCCCGCAGGTCGCCGCCGTGATCCTGTTCTTCAGCGGCGCGGAGGCCACCGCACCCATCGCTGAGGTGGTCCGCGCCCTGGTCCTCGGTCTCGTGCCCTACGGCATCTATCTGCTCTCCCAGCGCGTCTTCCACGCCTATCAGGAGGGCCGGCCGCCGTTCCGGCTGCAGACGACCATCACGGCGGTCACCATCGCCTTCCTCGGACTGGCGCTGATGTTGCCGCCACAGGTCACCGCGGTCACCGTCGGGCTGGGTCAGTCGGCCGGGCAGGCCGTCGCGGCGCTCCTCGCGGTGCGGTGGGTCCGGCAGCGCATCGGCGGCGTCCCGCTCGGTGCGGTGCGCTCCACCTACCTGGCTGCCCTCGCTGCCGCCCTGCTGGCCGCCATCCCCTTGGTGGGCGTCGTGCTGGCCGGCGACCGGCTGCTGGACGGCAAGTTCGCCGCCCTCGTCGTCCTGGTCACCGGTGGGGTCGTCTACTTCGGGTTGTATGGCGTGCTGGTGCACCGGTTCGGTGTGCGGGAGCTGTCCGACGTGCTCGATCCGTTGCTGCGGCGGCTGCGTCGCTGACCGGTTCGCACAGAATGCCGCGCCGTGGCAACAGATCACTTCTGAGCGGGACTACCCTAAGTCTGATCCACCTCCCCGACATCAGAACCGAAGGAGCCCGTGGTGCGCGGCATCGACACCGGCACGGTCCTCGCGGACCGCTACGTCCTCGAGGAGCTGCTGGCACAACGGGACGAGACGCTCGACTACTGGTCGGCCACCGACCGCACGCTCGACCGGCTCGTCGCGGTCACCGTGCTGCCGGCCAGCGGCCAGTTCGAGGAGATGGCCCACGCCGTGCTGGACGGTGCCCGGCGCACGGCGGGCGTGGACGACCCGCGGCTGGTGCGGGTGCTCGACGTGGGACTCGACGAGGGCTTCTGCTGGATCGTCGAGGAGGGGCTCAGCGAGGCGGAGTCGCTGGCCTCCCTGGTCTCCCAGCATCCCCTCCCCGCCGAGGAGGCCCGCCGCATCGTCGGCGAGGCGGCCTCGGGACTGGAGTCGGCCCGCCGCCGCGGTCTGCACCACCTCTATCTCAACCCCCACGCCGTGCTGCGCACCAGCGAGGGCAGTGTCAAGGTCTCGGGGATCGGGGTGGCAGCGGCGATCGAGCAAGTCGACGACGTGACCGCCGACGAGGCGACGCTGATCGACACCGGCGACCTGCTCTCGTTGCTCTACACCGGCCTGACGGGGCGCTGGCCCGGCGAGCAGATCGAGGGGCTGCGCGGTGCTCGGCGGCTGGCCGACGGCAGCCTGCCGGCACCGTCGGAGGTGGTCTCGGGGGTGCCCGGCGACCTCGACGCGCTGTGCCGGATGACCTTCGGCGCCGAGTACTCCGCCGACCAGGGGCCACGGACGCCTGGGGAGCTGGCCCGGCGGCTGGCCCCGTGGCCCTCGGAGATGGTCACCGGAACCGGCGGTCAGGCCTTCGGGCCCGACTCGCCCTTGGCGGGACTGGGCGCGGACGCGTCGTTGGCCGGCGCGGCCGGTGCAGGGGCGGCCATTACCAGCACCTCGTCGGCGCAGGACGACCCCGATTCGAGCGCCACCGGCTTCGCGACCGGAGCCGGCGACGACACGGGGTGGTCCGGGCAGGACCAGTGGGAGACCGACGGCGAGGCGGCCCGCGCGTCGGGACCCGTCGAGCAGGACCACACCACCGTCGTCGAGCCCGCCTACTACCGCACCGAGGTGGGGACCCCGGGCTCGGAGGGCGGCACGTCCGCCTCCGGTTCCGGTGCCGCAGCGGGTCCCGACGCAGACTTCGACGAGGGGCGCTCTCCCGCCATCGTCGGTGCGGGCCTGTCGGGGGCGACCGCCGATCGCACCAGTGAGCGCCGGCAGTCCGGCGTCGTGCTCGCCCTGATCGCGGCCATCCTGGTCGTCGCGGTGTTCCTGGCCTACGGCGCCTTCCGAGGCCTGCTCCCCGGCAACGAGGGGCCGACGGAGGCTGCCACCGGAGCATCGGCCGCTCCCTCGACCGACGACGGGGCGCAGACCAGCGCCGCGGCCGGTGGCGACAGCTCCGAACAGACCCAGGCGGAGCCCTCCAGGGATGCCACGCTGGAGCCGATCGAGCTGGCCGGCATCACGTCCTACGACCCCGAGGGCGACGGCGACGAGCGCAACGACGTCGTCGACCTCGCGATCGACGGCAACCAGGAGACCGCCTGGAACTCCCACACCTACCTGGCCGCCAACTGGGGCAACCTCAAGAGCGGCGTCGGGCTCCTGGTCGACCTCGAGGAGAGCCAGGAGGTGTCCGAGGTCGACCTGGACTTCCCCCGGGGGGACTACGCCGTGGAGGTCTACGTCACCGACGAGGAGACCCGGGAGGGCGCGACCAGCATCGGCGCCCGTGACGACGCCTCCGGTGAGGTCACCTTCACCGCCGACGAGCCCGCCACCGGGCGCTATGTGCTGATCTGGTTCTCCCGGGCCTGGGACGGCCCCGACGGCGAGATCGTCTATCTGTCCGAGGTCGCGGTCAAGTGACTCCAAGCCGCCCCGGCACCGTCACCCGATGAGGTGAACCGTGGCCGGCGAGGACCTCCTGGACCCCTATGACGTGTCCGACGTCAGCGACCGCGAGCTGTTGTCGCGGCACGTCGACGGGGATCCGGAGGCGTTCGGCGAGATCTTCCGCCGGCACAAGGACCGGATGTGGGCGGTGGCGCTTCGCACGACCCGGGATCCGGAGCTGGCGGCCGACGCGGTGCAGGACGCCTTCCTCAACGCCTTTCGCCGAGCGGGCTCCTTCCGCGGAGATGCCCAGGTCAGCACCTGGCTGCACCGCATCGTGGTCAACGCCTGCCTGGACCGGCTGCGCCGCATCCGGCCCACCGCCGACCTGGCCGACCACGAGCCGGTCGAGCCGCGGGAGCACCACCGCAGCGTGGAGGTCCAGCTCGACGTCAGAGCCGCCCTGGGGACCCTCCCGGAAGGCCAGCGGATGGCCCTGGTCCTGGTGGACATGCACGGTCTCAGCATGGCGGAGGCCGCCGCCGTCCTCGACGTCGCCGAGGGCACGGTGAAGTCCCGGTGCTCACGCGGGCGCTCCGCCCTCGCGGCGATCCTGGAGCCACCATGAGCGCCCCGAGCAGGGCGACACCGCCCAGGAGGGAACCACCTCCGGCCGGCACTCGTCATACCCGACGTGGGCGGTCCCCCGCCGCTCGCCCTTCGTCCCCGACCTCGCAGACCCCGCCCCCGTCCACCGGTCCGTCTCGGCGGACCCCGAGACCACAGCTGAGGAGCAGCCGGTGAGCACCCCGATCGACCGTGACCCCGCTGCACCCGAGCCGGACCCCACCGGGATGCGGGAGCTGCTGGCCGCCCTGCCCGACCCCGGGCCGATGCCACCGGAGGTCGCCCAACGGATCACCGCCGCGCTGCAGCACGAGCAGCGGCATCGCGTCAGTCACCCGCCACAGGAGGGGATGCCGTCCCCGGCGCCGGACCGCACGCGGCGCGGGAGGCTCACCACAGCGGCCACGGTCGGCTCGCTGGACTCGCGACGGCATTCCCGGGTCCCGCACGTGCTGGCCGCGGCCGCCTCCGTGGCCGCTGTGGCGCTGGCCGGAGTGGTCGTGCTGGACCAGGTGGCCGGCGACGGCTCGCTGGGCGACATGGCCGCCGTGTACTGGAACGGCGGCAACGGCTCGTCATCCGATGCCGCCGGAGGTGGGTCTGCCGAGGCCGGATCGGACAGTGGCGGGGTGCGCGGACAGTCCGAGGACAGCGCGGCGGGCGCTGAGTCCCGGGAAGAATCCGGGGAGGCCGCGGGCGACGCCGAGTCGGCCCCCGACGCGGTGGCCGGGGCCGAGCCCGAGGACGAGACCGCGCCGGGCGAGCAGCTCGCGGTCCCGCTGGCCGACGATCTCAGGGTGATCGCGGTCGCCGACCCGCTCACCAGCGAGATGTTCGCGACCGGGGTGCGCACCGCCCTGGAGAGCGCGGACACGCGCAGCCAGGCCGCCGGTGCGCAGCCGCAGCTGAGCAGCCGGGCGGGGCAGGCGTGCGTGACGGCGACGGGTGAGAGCCTGGCCGACCAACGATGGACCGTCAGTGCCATCACGCTCGACGGTGATGACGCAGTGCTGGTGGTAGCGACCGACCGGACCGACCAGGCATGGGCGCTCGCCGCCGAGTGCGCGGTGGGCGACAGCTCGGCTCCCGTCCTGCTCGGTCCGGTGGAGGTTCCCTGAGCCGACGGGAACATCCGGGCCGTAGGATCGGTTCCCTGACCGCATCGCACCCCATCCTCAGGAGTTCGTCGTCATGACCGCGATCAGTGGCATCTGCCTGCAACCCGAGACGCCGCGAGCCGCACCAGGGGCCGCCTCAGGTGGCGATCGGGTGCACGACGTGGTGATCATCGGATCCGGCCCCGCTGGCTACACCGCGGCCGTGTATGCAGCGCGCGCCAACCTTGCTCCGCTGCTCTTCGAGGGTGCCGTCACCGCCGGTGGTGCCCTGATGAACACCACGGACGTGGAGAACTACCCCGGCTTCGAGCAGGGCATCATGGGCCCGGACCTGATGTTGGCCATGCGCGCTCAGGCCGAGCGGTTCGGCGCCGAGATCATCCGCGAGGACGTCGCGGCGCTGGACCTGACCGGTGGAGTCAAGGAGGTCACCGACGCCGAGGGCGGCGTGCACCGAGCCCGCACGGTCGTCCTGGCCATGGGCTCCGCCTACCGCGAGCTGGGCCTGCAGGATGAGTCCCGGCTCTCCGGACACGGAGTGTCCTGGTGCGCGACCTGCGACGGGGCCTTCTTCCGCGACAAGGACATCGCCGTGGTCGGCGGGGGTGACTCGGCGATGGAGGAGGCGACCTTCCTGACTCGGTTCGCCCGGTCGGTGACCGTCATCCACCGCCGTGGCGAGCTGCGGGCGAGTCGCATCATGGCCGAGCGCGCCGAGGCCGACCCGAAGATCTCCTTCGCCTGGCACCACGAGGTTGCGGCGCTGCACGGCGCGGACAAGCTCAATGCGGTGACGCTGCGGGACATCCGGAGCGGGCAGTCGCGGCGGCTGGATCTGGACGGGCTGTTCATCGCCGTCGGCCACGACCCCCGCAACGAGCTGATCACCGACCAGGTGCAGCTGGACGCCGAGGGCTACGTCCTGGTCCGCGGGCGCAGCACCGCCACCAACCTGGCCGGGGTCTTCGCCGCCGGCGACCTGGTGGACCACACCTACCGGCAGGCGATCACCGCAGCGGGCTCCGGCTGTGCCGCAGCATTGGACGCCGAGCGCTATCTCGCGGCCCTGGACGCCGCATCCAAGAACACGACCGATGCCGCGCAGACTCCGGTGGCCGACGTGTCGGTGCCGGTCACCTAGGACCGGTGGGCCACCTCGTTTCGGTCGGCCAGGTCGTCACGGACCTACCCGACTCACCTCATATCCCTCTCCCGACAGCTAAGGAACTCCGATGGCCACCAAGCAGACCGATGACGCCAACTTCTCGACCGACGTGCTGAGCAGCGACCGCCCTGTGCTGGTCGACTTCTGGGCTCCCTGGTGCGGCCCGTGCAAGATGGTCGCGCCTGTGCTGGAGGAGATCTCCGAGGAGTACTCCGAGCAGATCAGCATCGTCAAGCTCAACACCGACGAGAACCCCGAGGTCACCCAGAAGTACGGGATCACGGGCATCCCCACGATGAACGTCTACGTCGACGGCGAGGTCGTCAAGACCGTCGTGGGGGCCCTGCCCAAGCAGAAGCTCGTCCGCGAGCTCGAGCCCTACCTCCGCTGAGCCCGTTTGCCGCATCAGGCGGGCAGGGAGCCGGGCTGATCGGAGAGCAGCGCCAGGATGCGGTCCAGGTCCTCGCGATCGCCGAAGTCGACGGTCAACCTCCCCTTGCGCCGGCCCATGGTCACCGTGACGCGTGTGTCCAGCTGTTCGGACAAGTGTACGGAAATCTGCGCCCATGCCGGGTCCGGCTGGGTGCTCTTGCGCCCGGACGGGGTATGCCGTGGCGCCGAGCTATCCCGCTCCTCCAACACGACGATCTCCTCGACCGTGCGCACGGACAACCCCTCCGACACGATTCGCTGCGCGAGGCGCTCCATCGCGGCGCGATCCGAGCGGCCGAGCAGCGCTCGGGCATGCCCCGCGGTGATCACCCCTGAGGCCACCCGCCGCTGCACCAGCGGGGGAAGCTTGAGCAGCCGCAGGGTGTTGGAGATCTGCGGGCGAGACCGGCCGATCCTGCGGGCCAGCTCGTCGTGGGTGCAGCCGAAGTCGTCGAGGAGCTGCTGGTAGGCCGCGGCCTCCTCCAGAGCGTTGAGCTGACTGCGGTGCAGGTTCTCCAGCAGGGCGTCGCGCAGCAGGTCCGCGTCTCCGGTGTCGCGGACGATCGCCGGCACGGTCTCCCGCCCCGCCTGCTTGCAGGCCCGCCAGCGGCGCTCTCCCATGATGAGCTCGTAGGTGCGCTCCCCCTCATTGCCGCTCGCCGTGCGCACCACGACAGGTTGCAGCACCCCCACCTGCGAGATGCTGTGCACCAGCTCGGACAGCTCGTCCTCGTCGAAGACCTGGCGCGGCTGTCGGGGGTTGGGGACCACGGACCCGACCGGGATCTCCGCGAAGGTGGCACCCGGGACCGAGCGCAGCGAGGGCCCCCCTCCGTGCACACCGCCCGACTCCGGTTGCCCTGCCGCCTCAGCTGAGCGCGGCCCATCGTTTCCCGTGAAACCCTCCACGGAAGCCGGCTGGGCCCGGGGGAAGAAGACATCGGAAGGCCTGTCTACGGTGTCTGCTCCCGCCGGGATCAGCGCTCCCAGCCCCCGTCCCAGTCCTCGCCGTCGTTCGCTCATGGTCGCACTCCTTGCTCCATCAGGGCTGGTGGGCTCGTACAAGTGGGGTGGACGGTCACATCGGACGTCGCCTCCATCGCAGGCGGCGCCCCGGCACCCCGTGGCGTGCTTGGTGGTATGCCGTCGAGCATCTCCGCGGCGGCCTCGCGGTAGGACAATGCACCTGAGCTGTGCGGGTCGTAGGTCAGCACACTCTCACCGTGGCTGGGTGCCTCGCTGATTCGCACCGACCGAGGCACGCGAGTCCGCAGCGTCTGGTCACGGAAGTGGGCTCGCACCTCTTCGGCGACCTGCGCCGACAGTCGGGTTCGAGCGTCATACATGGTCAGCAGGACCGTCGAGACGCTCAGGGCGGGATTCAGGTGGGCGCGGATGAGCTCGATGTTGCGGATGAGGTGGCTGACTCCCTCAAGCGCGTAGTACTCACATTGGATGGGGATGAGCACCTCGCGAGCAGCGACAAAGGCGTTGACGGTGAGCAGTCCCAGGCTGGGCGGACAGTCGATGAAGACGAAGTCGAACCGGTCCTCACCCGAACGCTCGTCCAGATAGGTGGTCAGCGAGGCGGCCAGGCGCGACTCGCGGGCCGGCATCGGCACCAGCTCGATCTCGGCACCGGCCAGGTCGATGGTGGCCGGGGCGCACCACAGCCCCGGGACGGCAGTCGACTCCTGGACGACCTCGGCCAGCGGAAGGCCGTCGATGAGCACGTCGTAGATCCCGGCGATCTCGCTGTGGTGGGGAACCCCGAGCGCGGTGCCGGCATTGCCCTGCGGGTCCATGTCGATGACCAGGACGCGCATGCCCTGCTGTGCCAGCGCGACCGCGAGATTGACGGCCGACGTGGTCTTGCCCACTCCACCCTTCTGGTTGGCCACCGTCAGCGTTCGGGTGCCTTCCGGTCGGCGTGGCTTGACGGCCGCAAGCACCCGCCGCCGCCGGGCGTCCTCCGCGACCTGCCGAGCCAGCGGGCTGTCCGCAGTCGGGAGATCGGTGACCTCCTCCGAAGCGAGGGTGGTGGTCGTCGGGGGCGACATGGTGTGTCGTGGCGATGGCGCCGTTTCCCGTGAAACGAAGGGCTTGCCCACGGGCGCCGACATCTCCGGCCAACCCAGTGGCGCGTTCGCCAGGTCCTCCTCTGGCGCTGGCCCCGGCCAACCGAGCCCGGTTGCTTGCACGTGGCTCATCGTCGGCTCCGCTGCCTCGTAGGGGATCGGCGATCCGTCACCGGGGGCCGCTCACCTGAGGGCGCCTCCGGCCCGGGAGCCGCCGAGCGCATGACGTCGATCACTCGGGTCGGCGGTTGGATCACATCGCCTCCGACCTCGATGACCCGCGCATGCTCCACCCCCAGGCGGTTGAGCGCAGGCCGGGACTCCTCCAGCTCGGTCTGCGCCGTCTGCCCCTTCAGTGCCAGCAAGCGACCCTGGGCACACAAGAGCGGCCACGCCCATGCCACCAACAGCTCCAGCGGGGCCACCGCGCGCGCCGTCACAACAGGGACCTGCATCCGGCCCGCAAGGTCCTGCGCCCGCCCCCGCCGCACGCTCACCTGACTCAGGCGCAGCTGGTCGACGGCCGCCTCCAACCAGCGGGTCCTTCGCTCCAACGGCTCGATCAGCGTGATCTGCAGATCAGGGCGCGCGATCGCCAGCACGATGCCGGGAAGCCCCGCACCGGTCCCGACATCGAGCACCCGGCACTGATGGGGCAGGAGGGACTCGATCACGGCGCAGTTGAGCAGATGCCGCTCCCACAGCCGGGGCCCTTCACGCGGCCCGATCAGGCCGTGCTCGATCCCGGTCGCGGCGAGCATCTCGGCATACTGCACCGCCAGCGGCAACCGCTCACCGAAGATCTCTGCAGCAGCTCGGGGTGGTGGTTGCAGGATCCTCGTCTCCTTGTCAGGTTTCACGGGAAACCTGGCTTCCCGTCGGTCGCGGTCGACTACCCGTCAGGACGACGGCAGGACGACCACGTGTCGCTGTGGCTCCTCACCCTCCGACTCGGATCGAAGGCCAGCCTTCAACACCTCATCATGCACGACCTTGCGTTCGTAGGCCGTCATCGGTGACATGGCGCGTCGCTCCTGGGATTGCGTGACATCGTCGATGACCTCCTTGGCAGCTGCGAGCACGGTCGCCCGCCGCTCAGCTCGATATCCCCCCACGTCGAGCATCAGCCGACTGCGTTCGCCGGTATCCGCCTGGACCGACAGCCGCGCCAGCTCCTGCAGCGCCTCCACGATCTCCCCGTCCTTGCCGATCAGGCGTCGCGTTACCGTGCCGTCCTCGGAGTCCACGATCGAGACCGCAGCGCGGTCACCGTCGATGTCCACCTCCAGGTCGCCGTCCAGGTCGGCAATGTCGAGCAGGGTCTCCAAGAAGTCAGCGGCGATCTCCCCCTCCCGCTCCAGTTGGGCGGTGCGGCCTGTCGAGCCAGCTTCCGTCTCCGTCCCTTCGCTGGTCACCTCGGGTGTTGGACCACGGTCCGGCGAGGGATCTGGCCCCGCGGTCTCGGACGGGGCTCCGTCCGAGGTCACGGGCGGTGCCTGGTCCTCGGCCTCGGGCTGTGCCTCGTCCGAGAGAGCTCCCGGGTGGTCCGTGCTCGGCTCCACCTTCGAACTGGTGTCCGTCGAATGTGCGGTCATCGGTGGTTCTCCTCCTGTCAAATGGCGGCTGGGGCGGCGGCTGCGCTACCGCACGTTGCTTCAGCGACCCTTGGGTCGGTTGCTCTTCTTCTTCTTGGATCGGCGTTTGCCGTGGGGCTGGGCCCGCTGCCTACTGGTCTTGCCCGGAGCCGGGGTGACGTCAGGCTCGGTGGCCGGCTGCAGCCGCATGGTGGTGATCGGCTTCCCCTTGGCGCGGCGCCGCTCCTCCATAGCCTTTTCCGCGGGCGATCCGGGAGCGGGCATCGAGCGAATCACGTAAAACTGCTGGCCCATCGTCCACAGGTTGGTCGTGGTCCAGTAGATCAGCACACCGAGCGGGAAGTTGACGCCGAACACCGCAAACATGATGGGCAGGACGTAGATCAAGATCTGCTGCTGGCGGGCCATCGGGCTGTCCAGCGCTGCCGCCGGCATGTTCTTGCGCATCAGCTGGTGCGAGGTGATGAACTGGGTGAGACCCATCAGCACGATGAGCACCAAAGACAGCACCTTGGCCGCGCCGTCTTCGCTGTGCAGGAAGCTGGAGGACAGGTTGGCGCCAAACAGGGTGGCTTCATTCATCTGAATGGCCAGCTGCTGGGTGAACAACCCCACGGGGTCCCGACTGCCCTCCGCGTAGTCGTCGACGAAGTTCAGCGTGCGGAAGAGCGCGAAGAAGAACGGCATCTGCAAAAGGATCGGCAGACAGGAGGAGAAGGGGTTGGTCTTGTGATCCTTGTAGAGCGCGAACGACTCCTCGGTCATCGCCTTGCGAGAGGCCTCGTCCTTCTTGCCCTTGTACTTCTTCTGGATCTTCATCAGCTCCGGCTGCAGCATCTGCATCCGCCGCTGCGAGCGGATCTGCCGGACGAACAGCGGCATCAGCACGATCCGCAGCACGATCACCAGGCCCACGATCGACAGCGACCAGGTCACCCCGCTGGCCTCGGCCATCCCGACGGCCGTCAGCAGCGCATGGAACCAGACCATGATGGCGGAGACGAACCACTGGAACGGGAACATCAGGATGTCGAAGAAGCCCATGGATCCTCAATCTCGGGGTGAGCGATGCTCACCGGCGGTGGTGGCGTGTTGCCCTGCTGGGACGTGGTCCACGCCGCCGTGGCTCCACGGGTGACAGCGCAGCAGCCGCCGACCGGCCAGCCACGTGCCGCGCACGGCGCCGTGCGCCCGCAGAGCCTGCACCGCATACACGGAGCAGGACGGATAGAACTTGCAGGTCGGGCCCAGCATCGGCGAGACCAGCATCTGGTAGCCGCGCACCAGCCAGACCAGCGGCGTCGCGGCCCACGTGCTCGCCGCCCTCATCGGCTTGCTCTCGCCAGGGCGCGGTCGAGGTCATCGGCAAGTCCCGGATGATCGACCGAGGCGGCGGCCGGGGTGGCCCGCAGGACCACGTCGGTGCCTTGCGGCAAGGAGTCGAGGCGAGTTGCCATCAGCGCTCGGAGGCGGCGGCTCACCCGGTGCCGAACCACGGAGTTGCCCACGGCCTTCGAGACGAGCAGACCCACTCGGGGCGGGCCTGGCGACTCATCGCTGGACGGGTTGCGGTCGGCTCGATGCACCACGACGGCACGACCACCCGCCCGGCGAGATCGGACTCCGGGGCCGCCGCGAAGGACGGTGCGGAACTCTTCAGGTCGGGTCAGCCGATGTCGTCGAGGGAGCACGGGGCTCGCAGCGTCCGGGCGGGCTGCTCGGGGCCGGACTCAGGCCGACAGGCTCGAGCGGCCCTTGCGACGCCGAGAGGACAGGATCGAGCGGCCCGCCCGGGTGCGCATCCGCAACCGGAAGCCGTGGACCTTGGACCGGCGGCGCGTGTTGGGCTGGAAGGTGCGCTTGCTCATGAACTGCTCCGTAGGACGATGCGGGCCACTGCGGCGAATGGCTCCACGGTGACGGGAAAGGTGAACACTGACACCGACGACACGACCCGGCGACGACCGCCAAGGCCCTGAGTTGCAGAGCCACGTGTGACAGAGCCGTTGAGGCATCGGTGGCCGCGAATCGGCCGCAATCGAAGGCCCACGCCCCGGTGGTAGACCCGTGCGGACCATGGGCAGGCGAAAACGGCCGAGTCGGACGGCACGGTCCAAGGTACGCGAGCGCGTCGAGAGCGGTCAAACCTGGATGATCCCAGCGACAGGACGAGCGCGGTCGGCCGAGCTACAGCACCGCGAGCCGTTCGTGGAGCTTCACTTGCCGGGTCGACCCGCACTTGTTAGGTTCGCACCTTCGGGGCCCGCTCTCCAGGTCGTTGTACACAGGTTGTGGACAACCCTGTGGACGACTGTCTCAGCACCTGCTACTGCCTCCTGTGGGCGACGAGCTCGTGGCGGTCACCTGAGCGACGAGAGGGTAGCGCCAGCGAGATGACAGTGGACCAGGTCGACTACGCACAGGTTTGGGCTCGGGTCGTGCAAGACCTCGACTCCGCCGGCATCGCGCCGCGGGAGCGAGCTTTCCTGCGGCTGACCCGTTTTGTCGGGATGTTGGACTCCACCGCCTTGCTGGCCGTCCCCTATGCACACACGAAGGACACGCTGGAGACCTCTCTGCGGCTGTCCGTCAGTCGGTCCCTTTCGCAGTCTCTGGATCGCGACGTGCGGTTGGCTGTCACGGTTGATGAGGAGCTGCGCCGCGAGGTGGAGGGCGAAGGCCCCGGCACCGACCTGATCCCGACGGCTGCCATCGAGCAGGAGATCTCATCGGTCCGTCCCGAGACGGGAGCACGCGACACGGAGCCCCGCGACTCCCGCCGTCCCTTGCTCCACGTGAGCGCGCGCCCAGGGGCCACCGGCGCCGGATTGGCCACCACCACCGATGGTGACTCACGGCTCAACCCGAAGTACACCTTCGACACCTTCGTCTCCGGATCCTCCAACCGCTTCGCCCATGCGGCCTCGCTGGCCGTGGCGGAGGCTCCCGCCCGCGCCTACAACCCCCTGTTCATCTACGGCGAGTCCGGGCTCGGCAAGACTCACCTGCTGCACGCGATCGGGCACTACGCCCGCAACCTCATCCCGGAGACCCGGGTGCGCTACGTGAACTCCGAGGAGTTCACCAACGACTTCATCAACAGCATCCGCGACGACAAGGCCGGCGCCTTCCAGCGGCGCTACCGCAACGTCGACTTCCTGTTGATCGACGACATCCAGTTTCTGCAGGGCAAGGAGCAGACGGTCGAGGAGTTCTTCCACACCTTCAACACCCTGCACAACAGCGAGAAGCAGGTCGTGATCACCTCCGACCAGCCGCCGAAGAAGCTGTCCGGCTTCGCCGAGCGCCTGCGCAGCAGGTTCGAGTGGGGCTTGCTGACCGACGTCCAGCCGCCGGACCTGGAGACCAGGATCGCGATCCTGCAGAAGAAGGCTGCACAGGAGCGGATGACCACCCCTGCCGATGTGCTCGAGCTGATCGCCAGCAAGATCACGACCAACATCCGCGAGCTCGAGGGGGCGCTGATCCGGGTCACGGCCTTCGCCTCGCTCAGTGGCCAGCCGACCAGCCGAGACCTGGCATCTCATGTGCTCAAGGACATCATCCCCAACGCCGAGTCGGGCCGCATCACCGTGCCGACGATCATGACCCAGGTCTCCGGCTACTTCCGGATCAGCATCGATGATCTGTGCGGGACCTCGCGCTCGCGCACCCTGGTCAACGCTCGTCAGATCGCGATGTACCTGTGCCGTGAGCTCACCGACCTGTCCCTGCCCAAGATCGGCCAGGAGTTCGGCGGACGCGACCACACCACCGTGATGCACGCGGAGCGCAAGATCCGTCAGCTGATGGGCGAGCGGCGGGCGCTGTTCGACCAGATCACCGAGCTGACCGGGATGATCCGCAAGGCCGCCCGCTGAGCGGCCGCTCTTTCGCTGTCCACAGGCCTGTGGATGGTGCTGTGGGTAGTCCGCTTGACCTCGCCTTGAACAACTGATCACCTGCTCGACGGCGTCCGCACGAGCGCAGGGCCTGGGTAGGACCCTGGGGATGGATGGTGGGCAACGACCGACCACCGGGGGACCACAGTCATTCTGGAGCCGAGGGGCTGTGGACCCCCGGTGACATCCCCACACCTCAAAGGGTCACACACCCCGGCAGTCCACCGAGCGTGCACAGCCACACACCGGCCCCCATCTGCGACAACAGGGCTTTTCCACACGATGCACAGGCCCTACGACGACGACGATATCCATCATCCTTGGCATCTCGTCCCCCGTCCCTGGGGACCCCGCGCATACCGAACGGCCCAAGTCATCGACCCTCCAGCGGGGCTGGCGACCGTCGCCCATGACGGCTAATGTCATGCTGCACCTCGTCGACCCGACTTCGGGTGGATGATCCTCCAGGCGAAAGGGCCCACCGTCGTGAAGTTCAGGGTTGAGCGCGACGTGCTCGCCGAAGCCGTCGCCTGGGTCGTGCGAGGGCTGAGCAGTAGGCCCCCTGTCCCCGTGCTGGCCGGCGTGCTGCTGCGGGCCGACGAAGAGGGGACCTTGACCCTCTCGGCGTTCGACTACGAGATCTCGGCCACGGTGACGGTGCAGGCCGAGGTGACCGAGGGCGGAACCGTGCTGGTGCTGGGCAAGCTGCTCGCCGACATCTCGCGCAACCTGCCCGTCGCGCCGGTGGAGATCTCGGTCGAGGGGAGCAAAGTTGCACTCCGCTGCGGGTCCAGCAGGTTCTCCCTGATCCAGATGCCGGTCGGCGACTATCCGAGCCTGCCGGCACCGGCGGAGTCCAGCGGAAGCATCTCCGGGCAGACGTTCACCCGATCGGTAGCCCAGGTGGCCATCGCGGCGGACCGCGGCGACACGCTGCCCATCCTCACCGGGGTCCGGGTGGAGATCGAGGGTGACAAGGTGGTCCTGCTGGCGACCGACCGTTACCGGTTGGCGATGCGGGAGCTGACCTGGAGCCCCGCCGTCAATGACGTCTCGCACGTGGCGCTGATCCCGGCGCGCACCCTGTCCGAGACGGCCAAGGCGTTGGGTGCGGCCGGATCGATCCAGGTGGCGCTCGGTGACGCCGGCGGGGGCGCCGGGCTCATCGGCTTCGAAGCCGGAGCGCGTCGGGCCACGACCCGGCTGCTGGACGGTGAGTACCCCAAGGTCACCTCCATCTTCCCCTCCAGTGTGGACACCGTGGCGCTGATCCACACCCCTTCGCTGGTCGAGGCGGTCCGCCGGGTGGCGCTGGTGGCCGAGCGCAACACGCCGGTCCGGTTGGGCTTCACCGATGGTCAGGTGGCCATCGAAGCGGGGACCGGCGAGGACGCCCAAGGCAGCGAGGCGATCGAGGCATCCTTGACCGGCCCCGAGATCGATAGTGCTTTCAACCCGCAGTTCCTGCTGGACGGTCTCGGGGCGCTGGACACCGCCTACACCCGGATGGCCTTCACCCAGGCGTCCCGGCCTTGTGTCATCTCCGGTCAGCAGGAGCTGGACGGCGAGTCGGACGAGTCCTATCGCTACGTCCTGATGCCGGTCCGCTTCGCTGGCTAACCCCGCCCTGCACCCCTAGGCTCGTTCCGCACGACCTACGCGCAGCACCCACCGACACGGAGGACCGCCATGCAACTCGGAATGATCGGCCTGGGCAAGATGGGCAGCAACATGCGCGAGCGGCTGCGGCGAGCGGATCACGAGGTGCTGGGCTACGACCTCGACGAAGACCTGCGCGACGTGGACTCCCTGGAGGAGATGGTCGAGCAAATCCAGTCCCCCCGGGTGATCTGGGTGATGGTTCCGCACGGCGAGCCCACCACGAGCACGGTGGCCACTCTAGGTGAGTTGCTCGACGAGGGCGACATGGTGGTCGAGGGCGGCAACTCGTTCTATCTCGATGACCGCAAGCATGACCAGATGCTGTCCGAGAAGGGCATCGGGTATGTCGACTGTGGCGTCTCTGGTGGGATCTGGGGTCTGGACAACGGCTACGGCCTGATGTGCGGTGGGCGCACCGAGCACGTTGAGCAGATCATGCCGATCTTTGATGCTCTGCGCCCAGAGGGGCCCCGCGAGGAAGGGTTCGTCCACGCCGGTGACGTCGGCGCTGGCCACTACGCCAAGATGGTGCACAACGGCATCGAGTACGGCTTGATGCACGCCTACGCCGAGGGCTTCGAGCTGCTGCTCGCCAAGGACATCGTCAAGGACGTGACCGGCTGCTTCAACGCTTGGAGCCGCGGTACGGTCGTGCGCTCCTGGCTGCTGGACCTGCTGGTCGAGTCGTTGGAGAAGAACCCCGAGCTCGAAGGGGTCGATGGCTACACGACCGACTCCGGTGAGGGACGCTGGACGGTGCAGGAGGCGATCGAGAACGAGGTCCCGATGCCCGTGATCAGCGCGTCGCTGTTCGCGCGCTTCTCCTCGCGGAAGGACAACTCCCCGTCGATGCAGGCCGTGGCCGCCCTGCGCGGCGCGTTCGGCGGTCACCACGTCCGGATGCTCGACGACGGTGAGGCAGTGGTCGAGGAGAAGGACGCCGACCAGGCCGGACCGAGCTCGGGCACCGGCGACGCCACGTGAGTCGCACCTGAGCCTCTGTGGCCGGTCACGGACCCCGTCGTGCACCTGAGGCGGCTGGTGGTCGGTGACTTCCGCAGTTATGCCACGGCCGATCTGACCCTGGCACCGGGTGTGAGCATGCTGCTGGGCCGCAACGGTGACGGCAAGACCAATGTGGTGGAGGCCGCCGGGTATGTCGCGACGCTGGCCAGCCACCGGGTGGCCCAGGATGCCCCGCTGGTGCGTTTGGGTGCCTCCAGTGCCGTGATCCGGGCGGAGGTGGTGCGCGACGACCGGCCCAGCGTGGTGGAGCTTGAGATCCTTCCGGGCAAGGCCAACCGGGCGAGGTTGAACAGCTCAGCGCTGCCCAGGGCACGCGATGTGCTCGGGACCTTGCGCACGGTCCTCTTCGCCCCGGAGGACCTGGCCCTGGTCAAGGGTGACCCGGCTGAGCGGCGCCGATTCCTGGACGACCTGCTGGTGGCGCGTCAGCCTCGGTGGTCCGGGGTGCGCACCGACTACGACCGCGTGCTGCGACAGCGCAACGCGCTGCTGCGGTCCGCGGCGGCGCTGTGGCGACCGCCGCGGCGCCGAGCGGGTGCAGGCAGAGGTCTACCGACGGCCACGGCCGAGTTCGGGACGCCGAGCGCCGGCGGTGGTGGGCGTCCCGGAGAGTCGCTGGAGGAGGCCAGGGACTCCGCGTTGCGCACGCTCAGCGTCTTCGACGACCAGCTGTGCCGGGTCGGTGCGGCGCTGACCTACGCCCGGCTCCGGCTGCTGCGCGACCTGGGCCCCTACCTGGAAGAGGCCTACGGCGTGATCAGCGACGCGGAGACCGTTGCCACCGCCCACTACCGCTCCAGCCTGCGCGAGGATGTCGCTGCCCGACTTGCCGCCGGCGAGGTGCCCGACCAGGAGGTCCTGGTCACTGAGATGGCGAGCACGATCGAGGCGGTGCGCAGGCAGGAGCAGGAGCGCGGGGTGACCCTGGTCGGCCCGCACCGCGACGACCTCGTGCTCACCCTCGGCGAGCTGCCCGCCAAGGGCTACGCCAGCCACGGGGAGTCCTGGTCCTTCGCGCTGGCTCTGCGGCTGGCGGCCTTCCGGCTGCTGCGCACCGACCTGGGCACCGACCCGGTGCTCATCCTCGACGACGTCTTCGCCGAGCTCGATCAGGGTCGTCGTCGGCGTCTTGCCGAGCTGGTGGCCGACTGTGAGCAGGTGCTGATCACCGCAGCCGTGCCCGAGGACGTGCCCGACGCCCTGGTGACCGGTGCTGTCTTCGACGTGACGCCGGGCACCGTGAGCGTCCGGACCGGCAACCAGGACCGGGACCAGGACCAGGGATGAGCGCACCGCATACCCCGGGTGGGGACCCAGCCGGCACGAGCGGTGCGCCCGAGGGATCCCACGACAGCACGGACCCACTGGAGGCAGCCCGGCAGGCGCTGGCCCGAGCGCGGACCGTGGCTCGCGCTCAGGGCTTCCGACCGGGCGCCAGGGCGGGGGGTCGCCCGGCCACTGGTCTGGGGGCCCGCCGCAGCCCCACCGGCACCGCGGCACCTCGGGACCCGCAGGCGCTGGGGGATGAGGTGGACCGGCTGGTGGCCGGCCGCGGATGGGACGCCGAGGTCCAGGTCGGCTCCGTGGTCGGGCGCTGGCCCAGCATCGTGGGGCCGCAGGTCGCCGCGCATGTGACCCCGATCGCCTTCGAAGGCTCGGTGCTCACTGTGCAGGCCGACTCGACTGCCTGGGCCACCCAGATGACGCTGCTCATCGGCTCTGTGCTGACCCGGATCGACACCGAGGTCGGCCCCGACGTGGTCACCCGGATCGTGGTCAAGGCCCCCGGTGGTCCGAGCTGGCGCAAAGGACCGCTGCGTGCACAGGGGCCCGGCCCGCGGGACACCTACGGCTGATCCTGGCGCGCCGTCCTGGGCCCTTTTGGGCGCGGGCCGTGTGGTGCCCCGTGGAGCAGGGCGTCCGAGACGCTCACCGAGGCATTCGATGCCTGTGGATGGCGTGTCTAGGAGCCGCCAACCGTTAGAATGACGTGGACCGAGCGTCCTGTCCCTCCCTGATCCATGAGACCTGCTTCCCGAGGAGCCCTGTGGCCGACGACACTGCCGGACCCGCTGACGATCACGAGCCGGCAATGCCCGAGCTGCCGGAGGCCACTGCTCACCGCGGTGCGCCCGGTTCGCTGGCCACCGCGACCGCATACGACGCCGACGCCATCACCGTCCTGGAGGGACTGGAGGCGGTCCGCAAGCGCCCAGGCATGTACATCGGCTCGACCGGGCCACGTGGTCTGCACCATCTGGTTTGGGAGATCGTCGACAACTCGGTCGACGAGGCATTGGCGGGACACGCCGACCAGATTCATATCGTGCTGCGCGCCGACGGCGGCGTCCAGGTCACCGACAACGGTCGCGGCATCCCGACGGGCATGCACGCGGTGGAGGGCAAGCCGGCGGTCGAGGTGGTGATGACCCAGCTGCACGCGGGCGGCAAGTTCGGCGGGGGTGGGTATGCCGTGTCCGGTGGGCTGCACGGCGTCGGGTCCTCGGTCGTCAACGCCCTGTCCGGCCAGCTCGACGTCGAGGTGCGTCAGCGCGGTCACGTGTGGCGCCAGACCTACCGGATCGGGGTGCCGCAGGCGCCGCTGTCGCGGGACGAGGAGATCCCCGAGGACGAGACCGGCACGCGGGTGACGTTCTGGCCCAGCGCCGACATCTTCGACACCGTCGAGTTCGACTTCGAGACGATGCGGGCGAGATTTCAGCAGATGGCCTTCCTCAACAAGGGCCTCACCCTGACGCTGACCGACGAGCGGGTGGCTGCGCTGCCCGCGGACGACCCGGACGCCCTGGACGACGACCCCATGGACGGCCTCGGCGTCGACGACGCGGACGGTATGCCTGATGCGGGCACGGCAGCGACTCGTGAGGTGACCTACTGCTACCAGCGCGGGCTGCTCGACTACGTGCTGCACCTCAACAAGTCCAAGCGCTCCGAGCCGGTGCACGAGGACATCATCGCCTTCGAGATCGAGGACAAGGAGCGGATGTACTCCCTCGAGGTCGCGATGCAGTGGACCGGCTCCTACACCGAGTCGGTGCACACCTACGCCAACACCATCAACACCCACGAGGGCGGCACCCACGAGGAGGGCTTCCGGGCCTCGCTGACCCGGCTGGTCAACGACTTCGCGCTGGCCAACCGGCTGTTGAAGGAGAAGGACGTCAAGCTGACCGGCGACGATGTCCGGGAGGGGTTGACCGCCGTCATCTCGGTCAAGCTGGGTGAGCCGCAGTTCGAGGGTCAGACCAAGACCAAGCTGGGCAACTCCGAGGTGCGCGGCTTCGTGCAGAAGGCGATGACCGACTCGTTCGGGCACTGGCTCGGGGCGCACCCGAGGGAGGGCCGGGAGATCGTCGGCAAGGCCATCCAGGCGGCCAACGCGCGGATGGCGGCGCGCAAGGCTCGTGACGCGACGAGGCGCAAGGGTCTGCTGGAGTCCGGCGGGCTGCCCGGCAAGCTGCGTGACTGCCAGACCAACGACCCCACGATCTCCGAGGTCTTCATCGTCGAGGGTGACTCGGCCGGTGGGTCCGCGGTGCGCGGGCGCAACCCGCACAACCAGGCGATCCTGCCGATCCGCGGCAAGATCCTCAACGTCGAGAAGGCCCGGCTGGACAAGATCCTGGCCAACACGGAGGTCAAGGCGCTGATCTCCGGCTTCGGCACCGGCATCGGCGAGGAGTTCGACCTCACCAAGGCGCGCTATCACAAGATCGTGCTGATGGCCGACGCCGACGTCGACGGGATGCACATCCGCACCCTGCTGCTCACCCTGCTCTTCCGGTTCATGCGCCCGCTGATCGAGGCCGGTTACGTCTACCTGGCCCAGCCGCCGCTCTACCGGATCAAGTGGTCCAACCACGAGCACGACTTCGTCTTCTCCGACCGGGAGCGTGAGGTCGTCACCAAGGCCGGACTGGAGGCGGGTCGTCGGCTGCCCAAGGACACCGGGGTCCAGCGCTACAAGGGGCTCGGTGAGATGGACTACAAGGAGCTGTGGGAGACGACGATGAACCCCGACTCCCGGGTGCTGCTGCAGGTGACGCTGGAGGACGCCGCGGCCGCCGACGAGATCTTCTCGGTGCTGATGGGCGAGGACGTGGAGTCCCGGCGCTCGTTCATCCAGCGCAACGCCAAGGACGTCCGCTTTCTCGACATCTAGTCGTAAGGGGGGGGGGCCCCCCCAAACCCCCACACCCCCCCCCCACCCTCTTCCCCCCCCCCCCCCCAACAAACAAA
>NZ_JBPCKQ010000138.1:0-4961 GCF_051004135.1 Ornithinimicrobium sp. | reverse complement strand
CTCTGAGACATAGCCCCTGACCTGCGGAAACGGTGACAAGTCGCGTGCCGCCTACGTGCGATAAGGATAGAGCGGCTTGCTGCCGCACGGCGGCCGAATCCGGCTGGCGATGGCACCGCCGGGTTTGAAGATGACGGCTGCGACGAGCCACCATGGGACGCTCGCTCCATGTCGGTAGCTTACTGGGCAGTCGAGCCTTGCAAGGGCGGCTTCGGCGCGAACCATGCGCTTCCTGACCCCAGCAGCGTCCCTACCCAAATGGCCGTGAACACCGGGTTGCGACCCGTTGTCGACGTGGTGGGTACCGCGGAGGACCGGGCGGGGGGAACTCCGGGTCCCGGACACGGGAAGGGGCTCAACACGGTGTCCACTCAAGTGGTAGCACGCCAGCCTGTTCGGGTGGTTGGTGGGGGCTACTCGACGTCTGACGCGGCGGCAGACCGCGATGCCGTAGCCATCGCCGACCAGGACCAGTCCTCAGGCGTCGGGGTGGGGGTGCCGAAGACGACGACGAGACTCAGCGTTGAGTCGCCTGTGTTGACGATGTCGTGCTTGGAGTTGACCGGAGCACGGACGGCGTCTCCTGGGCGAAGGTGAAAAGGACGACCGTCGATACGCATGGTGGCTTCGCCGTCGACGACCAGATACAACTCCTCCAGCGGCTGTTCATCACCGTGTGCGTGCATCCCCTCACTCGCACCCGGCTCCAGATCCCAGCGTTGTACCGCGACCGGCAGTCGGGACTGATCGAGGAAATACCACTGGAATCTGGTCTTGCCCTCACCGCCGTGCAACTGATGGTGGAAGGCCGCGTGACCAGCATGCTCGAACACCTTGGCGTCGCCCGGCCGAGCCCGCTCGTGACTCCCGTCAAGCGGGTGCGACTTGTCCGATTCTGCCGTCACGGTGAACCTCGCTGAAGCAGCCCGTCATCGCTCACCGGACCAGCATGCCACGGCCAACCTTCGGAGGGCACCGACCCGCATCCGCGATTCCCTCTGAGCTCACAGCATGAAGAACCCTGAGTGGTGACTCTTCAGGTCGGGTGGCCCAGTAGACATGCCCGGTTCGCGGGCGATCCGGCGCTACAGGGCCCGGCTGATGGTCGACTCGAAGCGGTCCATGTGCTGCAGCATCAGGCGAGCAGAACCGTCCTCCTCGCCGGTTCGCATGTGCTCGATGATCTTAACGTGCTCGGCGATGTGGCTCTCGACGGTGTCGAGCCGTGGCAGCGCAACGCACCAGATGCGCATGGCGAGGAAGAGGTAGTGGGTGAGGGAGCCCTCTAGGTGGGTGTTGCGCGCCAGAGAGTAGACCGTGGTGTGCACGCGCACGTCCATCGCCATGTGGCTGCGGGTGGAGGTGTGTGCGTCGAGATCCTCCAGGTCCGAGCGCAGCTCGTCTAGCCGTTGCCGGGCGCCGACGTCGACCATCCTGGCGGCGCGGCGCGCAGCGAGCGGTTCCAGGGCGCGGCGCACCTCGCTGATCTCGGCCAGGGCGGTGGGGTCGACCCTGGTCGCAAAGGTCCCCCGCCGGGGGTAGGTCTGTACAAAGCGCTCGGTCTCCAGTCGTTTGATCGCCTCTCGTAGCGGCGTGCGCCCTACCCCGAGGTCGGTGGCAAGCGACTGCTCGTTGAGCGGCGCGCCGGGGGGGATGTCGAGCATGACCAGCCGCTCCCGCAGTCGCAGGTAGGCGGCCTGAGCCATCGACACGTCGGGGCCGTTAGCAGTGGAGCTTTCTGTGAGCGTGTCGGGGGTCAAATGCGACCTCCTCCTATTTCGTACGGGGAGCGGTTCCGCATGCACGACTTGACATGGCGGCCGAACTCCGGACACGCTACCCGACGACTCATATATCAGTTGTCGACGACGAGGTAACTATGACCCTTCAGACCAGCCTGGCGCAGCTCGACCCCGAGGTTGCCGAGGCGATCTCCGCCGAAACGCGGCGCCAGGAGCAGACGTTGGAGATGATCGCGTCAGAGAACTTCGCCCCCCTCGCGGTGCTCCAGGCGCAGGGGTCGGTGCTGACGAACAAGTATGCGGAGGGCTATCCGGGCCGGCGCTACTACGGGGGCTGCGAGCACGTCGACGTTATCGAGGAGCTCGCGATCGAGCGTGCGAAGGAGTTGTTCGGCGCCGAGCACGCCAACGTCCAACCCCACTCCGGTGCGCAGGCCAACGCCGCCGCGCTCAGCGCGCTGCTGGCCCCGGGCGACACCTTCATGGGGCTGTCCCTGGACCACGGCGGTCACCTGACCCACGGCATGCGGCTCAACTTCTCGGGCAAGCTCTACATCCCCGTCGCCTACGGGGTCGACCCGGACACGCACACGCTCGACATGGACGAGGTCGCCCGGATCGCGCGGGAGTGCCGTCCCAAGCTCATCGTGGCGGGGTGGTCGGCCTTCCCCCGACACCTGGACTTCCCCCGGTTCCGTGAGATCGCTGACGAGGTGGGTGCCCGGCTGATGGTCGACATGGCCCACTTCGCCGGACTGGTGGCTGCCGGCCTTCATCCCAGCCCGGTGCCGTATGCCGACGTCGTCACCACCACCACGCACAAGACCCTCGGCGGCCCGCGCGGCGGCATCGTTCTGGGCAGCGGTGCGGGGGTGGTGGAGTAGACCTGCTCGGGGTCCCCGATGTGCGCCCCGGGGCGACGGGCGGCTTCGGTCCAGACCGGGGTATGGGTCTGCAGGTGTTTGCGGAATGCGCCGTCCTCAGCGCGGGTGCGGGGCATGACGGTGACGAACCGGCCACCACGACTGTCCAGGTGACCCATCGCGGCCCGGGAGCACAGTTTGGAGTCCGCGACATAGAGAAAGTCGGTCCGGCCCAGCAGCCCGACCAGGCCGTCCCAGGTCGGCACGTGGGTCGGGTCATCGACGGTGTTGCCGTCGGCGAGCCGGTAGGCCAACGGGACCGCACCGTCGGCACTGACCGTGAGGATCCAGACCAGCTGTTTGAGGTCGGGTCGGTGGTCCTTGGAGTGACCCCAGGTGATCACCGGGGTCGGCTTGCCGCCCCGCAGGGTGCCCACCGCGTCTGGGTAGACCCCGTGCACCGAGATCGACGTGGAGTCGTTGTGCAGCTGGCGGGTCTCGATCCCGAACGTGCTGATCGCCCGTAGCACCACGCCGGTCAGCAGACTGGCCCGGTCGGCGTCGAACAGCGCCTCCAAGGCCCGCCCGACCCGGTCGTCGTTGAGCACGCTGACCTCCTCGGCGGTCAGTCCGAGCAGGCCTGGATCGTAGCGGGCGGCCCACTCGCCCAGGCCGTAGAGCGGTGCGCGGCCCAGCACCAGGTTCGCCACGACCACCCTGATCGCGGCGGCCGTGCTGACCTTCACCCGGGCGTCATCTTCGGGCAGCGCCGCAGCAAGCAGCGCAGGCAGCCCGAGCCGGTCGGTCACCGCGTTGATGATCGGCAGACCACCCAGCACGTGGGACTGCAGGACGAGATCGTTCGGGTCCTGCGGTTGCGTTGGCTCCTTCATCACGACACCCTCTGGTCGGGGTTGCGTTCGGCACAACCCACGCTATCCTTCTATTGGCAACCGAAGGACACGACACGCGGAAGAGGTGAGACAGTTGGCCAACCCTGCACCCGGGCGCGACACCCCGCCGCCGACCCGCACAGCTGCTGCGTTCACCGAAACCGACTACGCCCTGCCAGGGACGCTGGCCCGCCGCTTCATGCGCTGCGGCAAGACCAACTGCCGCTGCAAAGCCGAACCGCCCCTCCTACACGGGCCCTACTGGCACTGGACCCGGACCGTCGCCGGCAAGACCCAGAGCCGCACTCTCACCAAGGAGCAGGCCCAGCGCTACCAGCCCTGGTTCGACAACGCCCGCAGCCTCCGCGACCTGCTCACCGAGCTTGAGGAACGCTCCCTACGCGCCTTCCGCGACGCCGAAGACTGACCCGCGTAATGGCCGAGATATCACTCGGCAGATGTGCGGAACGTCAGACAGACAGCCATGTCGCGCAACGCTCCGCCACCACGGCCGGGCAGAAGAGCATCCTCACGGCCCCGGGCCTGGCCGAGCCGCCCAAGGACTTCGACTTCACCACCAGCACCTGAGCACGCCACTTCTCGTTGGCGCCGTCGTGTAGTAACACGACCCCACCAGACCTGCCACGGTAAACCCGCAGGTCAACGCCTAGATTCAGCTACCCGTGTGCCCATCAACTGCGGAAGTCCGGACAGACGCTGCGGGCGATCGCCTCGAGCAGCTCCAGACGGGCCTCGATACGGGCCGTAGCGATGTGATCGATACCCGCTACCACCCGCCCTCTTGGACGTGAGCTGGATCTTGCCCGTTCCCGACGCGGCCTTCGCCCGCACACCAACAAGCCCATCGCCCGAGGCTGACGATCCGCACAAGCCAGATCACCCTCGGGCGACCAGCCGCAGGTGGCCCTCTTCCCGGCGCCCAATTTCAACCAGGATCACAACTGCGGTTCAGCGTGAGTGCTTCCCGCGTGTGTGTGGTCGTAAGACCAGCCTGGGGGCATCGGCCTGGGCAGACGGTGCTGAGCGGGATCAGAATACGCCCATGGATATTCCTGACAATCACCCTCGAGCCGACTTGGATGCAGTCGATCTGCAACTGCTGCGCCTGCTCAGCGAGGACAGCCGACAGTCGCAGCGCTCATTGGCCCGGGAACTGGGTATGTCTCCTCCGGCGGTGGCCGAGCGGATGAACCGGCTGGAGCGCAGCGGGGTCATCCGCAACTACAGCATCGACGTCGACTGGGGGTCGTTCGGGCTGCCGCTGCTGGCCTTCATCGACGTGGTCACCGTCCCGGGGGCCGTACAGCGCAGACTGCTAGAGCGTGTCTCCTTAATGAGTCTTGATGTAGAGAATGCTGGCGGCCAGTAGGACGCCGCCGAGGAAGGTGCGGGCGTGCTTGTCATAGCGGGTCGCGACACCCCGCCACTGCTTGAGCCGTAGG
>NZ_JBPCKQ010000137.1:0-3890 GCF_051004135.1 Ornithinimicrobium sp. | reverse complement strand
CGATCAGGTTCGGGTCATCGAAATCAGCCGAGAGGCTATGGCAGACTCGCACTATCGGGTGCTCCTGTATCTGGTTGATTCGGAACTGTCGTAAGTCCCATTCTCCCAGGTCACAGGGGCATTCGTGTGTCACGACCCGGCCATCACGCCTAAAGAATCGGCGGATCCAGACTCAGACAGCATCCATACTTCCAACACGACTCACTCATGAGCCTTACAGCCAGTCCCGCAGAGGGTTCGGCTAGCGGGACCGTTCAACGCCGCGTCGTCGGTCGTCAAGGGTCGGCAGGGGTTGTTCCGGTGATGGAACGCTCACCGGCACACGTCTGGACGCTGATGCCCATCCGTCGGCCGTGTGTCAGAAGGGATCCCTTACCGGATTGAGCTGGCGGCGGCAGGCGAGTTGCCCGACATTCAGTCCTACGTGGCGCTGGCTGCAATATGACGGCCGTTTTGTGGCCACCCAGCCAGCGTTGCGGCGCACAGTGCCAACTGCATGAGGGTGGCGAAGATGGCGGCGAGATATGCGAGGCCAGCGTCGTACATCGTCGCGCCGGCTTCCGGCTTCCGGCTTCCGACTTCCGACTTCCGACTGCCGGCTAGGGCGAGGACAGTGAGGATGAGCGCAACGCTGGGCGTGTCCGGCTCGTTCTGGCACCGGCCGATGACGGTGAGAACCTCGTCTGGGGGTGGCGTGCTCGACGAAATCGGCATTCACCCGCTCCGCCACCTCGACGAGCAGGTCTGTCACCACGACCACCCCACCCCAGAGGGCTCGTGCGGATAGTCGTCCTCGTCCCGGCCGAGCACCATGGCGTGCTGCTCTACCCGGTCGGCCTCATCCGCGTCCGCCGGTGTCTCGGGGATCACCGACACCGTCTCTTCGTCGGTCAGCGGGTGCGGGTCGAGTCGTGCTTGTTGCTCGAGGAGGTCGGCTTCGGGGACTTGTTCGCTGGGATCGATGCGGTCTTCAGCCATTGCTGCTCCTCCTTGTCCGCTCGCAACTGCATGTTCTGCGCTTCGAGATTGAGGACCCTGCCGATGCCGGCCGGGTTCAGTCCGGCCTCGAGCAGGTCCCCGATGCGGCGAAGCCGGTCCAGGTCATCGGCGCGGTAGCGGCGCGTGCCGCCCTCGGTCCGCTCAGGCTCGAGCCAGGGCCCCGGAAAGGTCATATCTCAGCAGGTCAGCAGGCATGTGAGGGCGCGTTCCGGATCGCGGGCGTGATGTCGTAGGGCCTTGGCGATGTTGTCCCAGCCGGCCAACCGCAGCAGGCTGATGGCAGTGTTCCTCAGGGTGGCCATGATTCTGGGCGCTTGCCCGGTGCGGGTCTGGGAGATGTCCTCGCCGAACGTCACGTCGCGCACCCAGTGGAGGCGATTCTCGATCCCCCAATGGCCTTGGACCCACGAAGCCAGGGTGGTCGGGGGCGTGCCGGCGGGATCGGCGGAGGTGATCAGGTAGACCACCTCGACGGTCTTGCTCCCGCCCGTGGTGACGGTCCGGCGGACCTGTGCCACCTGTGCCGCGCCGGGGAACTCGACCCAGTCCGGGACGGCCGCGACCTTGATGGTGCGGGTCACGCGTCTGCCGTGCCCGGTCTCGGTCAACGAATAGGCGGGCACGTCCTTCCACGGCAGTGCTTTCAGCTTCCGGCGCAGCGTCGGGGTGTTGCCCTTGACGGTGAACAGATAATGCCCACCCGCGGCCGTGATCGCCTTGGCGGTTTCGGTCTGGGTGTGCATCGCGTCCAGGCTGACCACCACTGCTTTCAGGTCGAAGCAGGCGAGCAGGTCACGCACGCAAGGGATCTCGTTACTCTTGGTGCTCACCGCGAGCTGTCCCAGCACGGCCCCGGCATGGTGGTCGAACGCGGCGACCAGGTGTGGCGCCTTCCCGTCTGGGCGGGCGCGGGCCCCGCGCACCGTCTTTGGCGTCTATGGCGATCACCCGCTGGCCGTCAACGACACTGGTGCGGGTCCACAGCCACGCCCCAAGGACCCGGTCCAGCGTGTCCGCGTCCAGGCGCGCGAACAGCTTGCGAAGGGTCGACTCCTCCGGTGCCGCCCCCAGCCCGAGCCGGGACAGGTGCTGCTCGGGCAGGTCCGCGGCCCACTCACCGATCGCGGCGAACGAGCGGGCCCCGGTCAGCACCGCGCTCACCGCGACCGCGAGCACCCCAGCGGGCCGGTAGCGCAGCCCACGCGGATCACGCGGGTCCGGCACCGTGGCGAGCAGGTCCAGTAGCTGACCGACCCGGTCCGGCTGAGCAACAGTGGCGACGATCGGCGAGGATGGCATCGGCGGGTGTGGTCCTTGCTGAGACGGTGGGTGTGAAGAACTCCCATCTCAGCCCCTTGGGCCACACCCGTCACATACGCCACGCCGGTCACACCCCCACAAACACGCAGGTCACCTACCCATCAGCCCGACCTTTCCGGGACCCTGGGTGGTGATTCCAAGGACCCGAAGGGTCCAGAGCCGTCGATCGACCCCGAGCGCAGACGGGCCTTTGTCGCGGCGTCGGTGGTGTCACAGATGAGCGCAGAACTAATCAAGGGGTCGGTCACGCTCTTGCACGAGGGAAACGAATACGCCTGCGCCGGCCTCCTCCGTCAGCTGATCGAGTGCGAGTACCTCTTCCGAGCGTTCCAACTCGACTTCGAGTTCGCTACCAGGTGGTTAAATGCTCCACCGTCCGCGAAGTACGACTTCTCGCCCGGCAACCTACGGAAGATCGGTGGCTTCGGTCACGAAGAATACAGCAACCACTGCGAGGCGGGCGGTCACCCCCGGGCGGGTGGCCGCCATCTCTTGGAACTGGAGCGCCTCGCGGCTGATCTGGGGCGCAAAGAAAGACGAGAGCACGGCGAAGTCAATGCCATGTTGTGGATGGACCTCGCCCTTCACTGCGAGCGCACATGGAGGGCTCTAACCGGGCTCCTCTCTCAGGAGCACGCACGCTTCGATGCCGCCCAACGTACTGTTGCTGCTGTCAAGCATGCCGATTCGGCCCACGCGACCTGGCTGGCAGCGGACCAGCTCGCACGTCATATCGGACCGATCATCGGCTTCATGGCTGCCGACCCCGATACAGCACTTGGCGATCTAGTCGGTACCGAGGGGTAAGGGCATCGACGGCTTCCATTTGAGGGAGAGTTCCAATCGTGCGCCATGGCCCGTGAGGCGGAGGCACGGTCCGCAATTCTGCAGGTACCAGCCGCCACCCTGGGACTCCTGGTCGCACCCCAAGGTGTTGGGGGGCTGCTCGCCGGTCTGACCGTCGCCTGGTTCATCGCCCGTATGGGCGAGACCAAGACCTTCGCCCTGGGCCTGGCAACCCTCGGTGTCGGCATCACCCCCCTCACCGGGTCGAGCCTGACCGCAGTGCTCGTCGGGATGGTCGCCGTCGGCCTCGGTGTCACCTGGACCGTCGTCGCCTTCATCACCCTGCGCCAACGCCTCACACCCCACGTCTACAGGGCCGTACCGGCGCCGCGACCAACATCGCGATCAACCTGCCCCAAACCGCCGTCACCCTCTCCGGGGTCGGCCTGCTCCTCCTCCTGGACTACCGCACCATGCTGATCGCCACCACCCTCACCATCGTGGCCGGCGCAGCCCTCGCGCTCCACCGGACACCAACAAGCACAGGCAACACCGTGAAGACCGCCGAACCCCAGGACCCGGTCGATGATGGCCACCCAGACGTGACCTCCGTTCCGATACGGGATCCCCTATCGAACAGGCGGGCCCATCCGCAGGCCGGTGCGGACCGTCACCGCGAGCGGTTCGGTCAACGGGACGCCCAATGGACAGGGGCTTTGTCGCCGTCGTCAGAACGGCGAGATCTGTATCGATGGGTTTGACGGCACTGCGGGCACAATGGGCCC
>NZ_JBPCKQ010000136.1:0-6423 GCF_051004135.1 Ornithinimicrobium sp. | reverse complement strand
GGCCCGACCTCGAGCCGGTCCACGAGCAGCGCGGCATGATCGACCGACAGCGGCGTGTTCCAGCGCATGGCTGCGTACCGGGCCTGATCGAGGGGGAGGTCATGCGCACACTGTTGCCGACGTCGTCCCGTCCCGCGAACGATTTGTAGTGCAACCCCAGCGTGTCCGCAAGAGGATCGGCTAACGGGCACCGCCTCGGCGCGGCTGCGGGCCGGGTCCGACGCGATCACGTTCGAGCGGTGTGAGGCCACCGTCCTCGCTGACCGAGCCCGGACCTTGTGTCACAAGGGATCGGCTAACGGGCACCGCCTCGGCGCGGCTGCGGGCCGCGGTGGCCTGCGTCAACGGCTTCGTATGGCGTTCCGCCGTAGGCGTTGACGACGTCATGCTGGCCGTGGCCGTGGCCTGTGCATCACGGGATGGTGCAGCCGGACTCGATCGCGAACACGACCAGCTGGGCCCGGTCCCTGGCCCGCAGCTTGAGCATCGACCGGCTCACGTGGGTGCGCACCGTCGCGGGGCTGAGCACCAGGGCGGCAGCGATCTCGTCGTTCGAGCGTCCGGTCGCCACCCACGCGACGATCTCCCGCTCACGCTCGGTCAGGTCGGCGATGCCCGGGTGCGGTGCCGTCCGGCGGGAGGGCGAGCCGGCGAACTGCTCGATCACCCGCCTGGTCACCGTCGGCGACAGCAGGGAGCCGCCGTCGGAGACGACCCTGACCGCTGTCAGCAGCTCGGAAGGGTCGCCGTCCTTGAGCACGAAGCCGCTGGCCCCGGCGGCCAGGGCCTCGAACACGTACTCGTCGAGCTCGAACGTGGTCAGCATGATCACGCGCACGCAGGTCAGTGCCGGGTCGGAGGTGATCTGGCGCAGCGCGCCCAGACCGTCCAGCGCGGGCATTCGGATGTCCATCAGGACGACGTCGGGGACGCTGGCGCGGACCAGCTCCATCCCCGCCAGTCCGTCGGCAGCCTCCCCCACCAGCTCGGTGTCGGGCTCGGTCTCGATCAGGGCCCGCAGTCCCATCCGCACCAGCGCCTGATCGTCGACGACCGCGACCCGGATCACGACGGGCCCCTCACCACGGGCACCTCACCACGGGGTCACCGCGACCTCGGCGGTCACCGCGATCGGGAGCTCCGCGCGGACGACGAAGCCGCCCTCGGCTGCCGGACCGGCGTGCAGCGTTCCGCCGACGGCTGAGGCGCGTTGGCGCATCCCGGCGATGCCGGTGCCGACCGGGACGCCGTCCGTGCCGTCCGTGTCGGTCCTGGTCACCCCCCGGTCACGGACCTCGATCACGACGGCGCCGCCGCGGGGGGCCACCCTCACCCACGCAGCCGCCGCGCCGGCGTGGCGAAGCACGTTGGTCAGTGACTCCTGCACGATCCGGTACGCCGCCGCGTCCACGTCCGGCGGCAGCGACGCCGGACGATCGATCTCGTCGTGCACGACGAGCCCGCCGTCACGCATCCGGGCCAGCAGCTGGGGCATGTCGTCCAGCCCGGGCGCAGGCCGGCGGGTAGCCGCGCCGGGGCTGCCGGTCGAGCGCAGTCGCTCGAGGTCGGCGCGCAGGCCGTCCAGCGACTCGCGGCTGGTGGCCTGGATGGAGGTCAGGAGCTCGCGGGCCCGCTCGAGGTCACGGTCGAGCACGTGCAGCGCGACACCCGCGTGCAGGGCGATCACCGCCAGGCCGTGGCCGACGCCGTCGTGCACGTCCTGGGCCATCTCCAACCGCTCCTCAGACGCGGCGCGGCGCGCCTGCTCGGCGCGGACACCGGCCTCGGACCGGCGACGCAGCGCCAGGGAGGCACCGACCGCTGCGGGGGCGGCGACCACCGCGGTCCAGGTGCCTGCCCAGACCAGGTAAGCCAGCCATCCCTCGGAGCTCTGGCCGACGAAGTGCGGGGATGCGGCTGCGGTGGTGACGGCCACGAAACCTACCCCCCAGCCGACAGCGGGTCGCCATGGCAGCCGGGTCGCGACCGCGTAGGCGGCGGCGGGACCGGTCAGCAGGATCGGCCCGAACGGGTAAGCCATCGCCAGGTACACCGACACCGCGACCCCGCAGACGACCAGCCCGACGACCGGCGCGCGGCGCCGCAACAGCTGCGAAAGTCCCGCGACGGCGACCAGCAGGTACGCGAGCGCGTCGAGGGCCTGCACCTGGTCCAGCTGGTTCTGCGCGGCCTGTCCAGTTCCGACCATGCCCACCAGGAGCAGCGGAAGCGCGGGCACCAGGTCCCACCACCAGTCCCGGAGGCCTCGCTCCGGAGCTGGTGGTGGCGTGCGTCCGACGGTCACCCGGCGATGATAGGCCAGCCGGTCGGCCCCGGTCGTCATCCGAGCGACGGCCTACCGTACGTAGATCGGCGTACGTCAGAAGCCGCTCACGCGCCGATGCGGCGTGACGTGGCGAGGCAGCAACGTGGTCGGCATGAGCGAGACCATCGTGACCACCGACCGACTGACCAAGCGCTACGGCGACCGCCTCGCGGTCGACGCCGTGAGCCTGACCGTGCGCCGAGGGGAGGTGTACGGGTTCCTCGGCCCCAACGGCGCAGGCAAGACGACCACGCTGCGGATGCTGCTGGGGTTGATCAGACCCACGGGCGGCCACGCGACTGTGCTGGGGTCATCGCCGGGCAGCCCGAAGGCCGTCGCCCGGATCGGCGCCCTGGTCGAGGGGCCCGGGTTCTACCCGTACCTGACCGGCCGCGACAACTTGCGCGTGATGGCGCGGTACCAGGGCCTCGATGACCCTGCGGTCGACGCCGTCCTCGACCGCGTCGACCTGACCAGCCGTGCCCGCGACAGGTTCGGCTCCTACTCGCTCGGGATGAAGCAGCGCCTGGGCGTGGCGTCCGCACTGCTCGGAGGGCCGGCCCTGCTGGTCCTCGACGAACCGACGAACGGGCTCGACCCGGCAGGCATGGCCGACATGCGCTCGCTCGTCGTCGACGTCGCCGCCGGCGGACAGACCGTGGTGCTGTCGAGCCACCTGATGGGCGAGGTGCAGGAGATCTGCGACCGCGTCGGCGTGATCGCCGGCGGGCGCCTGCTGGCCGAGAGCACGGTGACGGACCTGCGCGGCGCCAGTGCCGTGAAGCTGGTGGCCGCGCCGTTCGACCGGGCTCTCGCCGTGGCGATGCGGGTGGGCGGTGACGACGCCGTCGAGGTTGTCGGCTCGGCCGGGACCGGGGCGGAGACCCGCGGGGAGCTGCGGGTGCAGGCCGACCCGTCGGTGGTCCCTGCGCTGACCCGCGAGCTGGTGGCCGACGGGGTGGACGTGCTCGAGATCCGGGCCGTCGAACGATCGCTGGAAGAGGTGTTCTTCGAGATGACCGGAACGAGCTCGAACCATCAGCACGAGGTACGCACGCTCGAGACACTGGAGGTGTCACGATGAACGCGCTGGTGGCAAGCACCCGGGCCGAGCTTCTGAGGCTGCGCCGCTGGCCAGCGCTATGGGTCCTGGTCGGGTCGTGGATCAGCCTGAACCTGGCGTTCGTGTACGCCTTCAACTACATCGCGTACGTCACCGGCGACGCGTCGTCCCCGGTGACGGAGGGCGTCCCGGCCGAGGCCCTGCTGGCCGACGTCCTGCCCGCGGCGGTGCCGGAGGCGCTCGTACAGGGCATGCCGATGTTCGGCGGCGCCATCCTGATGATCCTGGGAGCGCTCGCCGCTGGAAGCGGCTTCGGCTGGGGCACCTGGAAGACCGTCCTCACGCAGGGCCCCGGGCGAGTGGCTGCGTTCGGCGGCACCATCGTCGCCCTGGCCCTCGTCGTCGTCGGCGTCGTGCTGGCCACCGCCGTCATCGACCTCGGCATCTCCAACGTGCTGGCTGCCGTCGAGTCGCAGCCGCTGGCAGTGCCGCCGCTCGTCGAGATGGCCGAGTCGGTCGGTGCGGGCGTGCTAGTCCTCGGGATGTGGACCGCCGCCGGGGTGCTGATCGGCGTCCTGACCAAGAGCCCCGCACTCGCGGTCGGCCTCGGCCTGGTCTGGGCACTGGTGGTCGAGAACCTGCTCCGCGGCGTCTCGGGCTTGATCGGCGGGCTGTCGGTCGTCACCGACCACCTGCCCGGGACGGCGGCGGGATCGCTGGTCGGCGCGATGGTCGGCGCGCCAGGCGCCGGGGGCGACGGCGACAGCACCCCCGGCGTGCTGACCGTCCTCGACGGCGGGACGGCGGCCTCGGTGCTGCTGGCCTACCTGGCCACGTTCCTGGTCCTCGGTGCGGTGATGATCCGGCGGCGGGATCTGGCGTGAGCTGCCGCCGCAACGCTCCCTCGGCCCCTCTCACCTACGACACGCAGGAGTCCTGATGTCCCGGCCCAACCCCTGGTCCACAGCCCGCCGTCTCGAGGTCAGCGCACTCGCCGTCGCCTGGCTCGCCGTCCTTGTCCAGGCGGTGACGGGTGTCGGCGTCGACTTCCCGACCGTTCCCCCGGCTCTGTTCATCTTGGGGGCGGGGATCGCCGTGACGGCCCTGGTGAGCCGGTGGTGGGGTCCAGCGGCCGGTGCCGTCCCACCGCTCGTCATCGTCGTCGGAGCCGTCGTCGCACCCGACGCCAGGCAGCAGCTCGGCGACCCGGGCGAGCTCGACGTCTTCGTCGGCACCCTGGTCGTCTTCCTGGGCACTGCGACCGGCGTTATCGCCGGCATCGTGGCCACCATCCAGAACCGCTGGGCGCGGCCCGCCGGGCGGCGTGCGGGCACCGATGCCACGTGAGAAGTTCGGACGCCGGTCCGAGAACGTGCCGCGGCCGCGCCGCCCGGGTGTCGCGAGGGATGGCCTGCCTGGTAGTCCCAGCCCATCAGGGTCTCCGCGTCGTGCCTGATGCTTGCTGGGTGTGCTGCCAGTTGATCCGAGGGGCCCTTCTCAGGAACGCACCGTCCCGCCCATCCCGCTGCGGGACCACCAGGCCCGGCGACGGTGGACCCCAGCTAAGCCATGATGACGAGGTGGAACACCTCGTGGTGACGGGCGGCAGGCTGCTCACGGGCTGCTGCCCGCCGTTCTCGTGTCACCGAGCACCTGCGTGACCGGAACTGCGACGCTCCGTGGACAGTGTGTCGTGCTGGTGCCCGTTGCCGCTGAGCACGTACCGGAGCTGCGCCGCATCCTCGCCACGCCGGAGGTGCGGCGCGCTGGCGAGATGAGGACGCCTCGCCGCGGTGGCCCTTCGACGACTCGTCGGCCACTCGCTTCGCCGTGCTGCGTGAAGGGGCGGTGCGCGGGATGGTGCAGTACGGCGAAGAAGACGAGCCCGACTACCGGCACGCCTCGATCGACATCTTCCTCGACCCCGCCGTGCACGGACGTGGTGTCGGCCGCGACACGGTGGCCACGCTGGCGCGCCACCTGGTGCGCGACCGGGGCCATCACCGGCTGGTGATCAACCCAGCGGCCGACAACGAGCCAGCCATCCGTTGATACGCAGCGGTGGGCTTTCGACCCGTCGGGATTATGCGCCGCTACGAGCGTGACGCCGACGGTGTCGGATGGCACGACGGCCTGCTCATGGACCTCCTCGACGGGGAACTCGACCAGCCCCGCTGACAACCCGCCCCTCCTCACCCGGCACGGCATCGGTGGTTACCGGCGCCCATCCCCGCGCCGGTAGTCGATCGGTGACCGGGCAGGCACAGATATCAACTGAGGTACGATCTTGATATCCGCTCGCGATCTGGGAGATGCCGGTGACACGTACTTTGATCGACGCTGACGATGAATTGCTCGAACGCGCCCGGGTACTGCTTCGTACCGGGACGAAGAAGGACACCGTCAACGCTGCGCTTGCCCAGGTGGTTGCTCTCGACGCGCGCCGACAGTTCCTGGACGATGCTCGCGCTGGGGCCATCTCCGACGCTACGGATGACACGGTGATGGACCGAGCGTGGCGGCGGTAGCGCGGTATCTGGCCGACACGAGCGCCTTGTCCCGCCTTGATCGTCCTGCGGTCGACGCCTCGCTCTCCCCGCTCATCGAAGCTGGCGAGGTCGCGACGTGTGGCATGGTCGAACTCGAAGTGCTGTTCTCGGCGCGAAGTCCAGCTGACTACGTCCGCCGCCAACGGCAGTTGCACGATGGTTTCGAGCAGTTGGCCATGCCGGATGAGGTGTGGCAGCGCGCGCTGGAAGTGCAGGCTGCGCTCGCCACGCGGAGCGAGCACCGCGGCGCAGCACTACCTGACCTGCTAATCGCAGCCACGGCCGAGCGACACCGTGTGACCGTGCTGCACTACGACCACGAGTACGACCTCATCGCCTCGGTGAGCGGTCAGGAGGCGCACTGGATCGTCCCGCGAGGTACCGCAGACACGCCGTAGACGCCATCCCGCAGGAGGATCCGCTTGCGGACTAGCACCAGAGCGAGGCGCCGGGCCGCTCGGAGCCGATGCGGCAGCGCGCACGCG
>NZ_JBPCKQ010000135.1:0-42162 GCF_051004135.1 Ornithinimicrobium sp. | reverse complement strand
CGCCCGCGGTGGCCGCCGGGCTCGACGACGGCGGCGCCACGACGGCATACCTGGCTCGGGGCACCTCCCACAGCTCGACCGACGTGTTTCGCGGGGCGCCCGATTTTGCGGCAAGCGTCGAGGGGCGGTCGGCCGAGCTGGTGGCCGACGCGTTCGACGTCGTCGGCATCGGGTGGGCGGCGCCCGATGGTGACCCCGAGATCACCGTGGCCTACTGCTTCGACTCCCCGGAGGCCGCCGAGCGGGCAGTGAGCGTGTTGGCAGATCTCTGGAGAGACGGAAAGAGCCTGCTGCTCGAGCAACCGTTCAGCCACCAGTTCACCTTTGTCGGCAGCGAGTCGGCGGGTCGGGTTGCCCTGGTTCACCTCGGGCTCACCGAAGGAACGTCGCCAGATGAGATCCTCGGGATGCTGGAGTCCAGGGAGCTCGTCTTCCTCCACCGATGAGGGCGATCTGGCACCCTGGAACGTCAGCGGTCCTCATGGACGAGAGGTAGTCATGGCGCGGATGTACAACGCTGATGCGGATGAACCCGAGCGGCCGGATCGGGACAGAGACGTGAGCCAACGCAAGAACCACCTGATGGCCCTGGGCGACCAGGTGGACCGGGCCGGTGGTGGATCCTCGTTTCCGAGGGTGCTGCGCAGCCCCCTCGGCGCGGTGGTGACGATCCTGGCTCGGCGCGGTGGTGACGATCCTGGTCCTTGTGGCCCTGGTGACACTGATCGGCTTGCCCCAGCTCAGGTGAGGCTCAGCCGCCGCTGGCGCGGGCCAGACCGTCGGGGTCCAGGATCTTGATCCGCCCCCGGCCCAGGTCGATCAGACCCTCCCGCGCGTAGTCGCCCAGGATCCGGGTCGCGGTCTCCCGGCTGGTCCCGGCCAGCCCGGCGACCTGCTCATGCGTCAGGTTGACCTGCGTCGCTCTCCCGAGCGGCAGCGGCCCACGCCGCTCGGAGACCACCGCGAGCGCCCCGGCCACTCGCTGCGGCACGCTCTTGAACACCGCGTCCGACCACTGCGACTCGATCCGCGCGAGCCGCCGACCGAGGGTCTCGGCGATCCGGGCCGCGATCCGGGCATCGCCCAGCAGGAACCGGTGCACGTCAGCCCGGTCCATGGAGCACACCACCACGTCCTCCAAGGCCTCGGCATAGCTGTCATACATCTGCTGGCCCACCACGACCATCTCGCCGAAGATCGTCCCGGGGCTGAGCACGGCGGTGGTCAGCGCGCGCCCGTCCGGCGAGAGCCGGAACACCCGGACCCGTCCCTGCTTGAGGATGAACAGCGCCTCCACCTGCTGGTGCGGGGTATGCAGCAGCTCACCGGCCGCATACCTGCGCATCGGCGCCGCCCGCGACATGGCGTCCATCTCCGCCTCGGACAGGTCCTGGAAGATGTCGACCTCGGCCATGCACCAGCTCGGCGCCCCGCCCTGATCCGTCATCGCGTCGACACCGTCCCATCCGCCGGTGGCCCACACCGGCATCTCGCGCGGTGCCAGCGCCTCGACCCGCTCGGGGAAGCACTTCGCGGCACCCTGGCCCTCCATGCTCTCAGCGGGCGTGACGGCGGGCAAGGATCGCGACGACGCCGCCGAGGATGACACCGAAGACCAGGTGGCCCATCAGGCTGCGCACGCTCATCTCGTTGATCACGAACAGGTCCATGCCCAGCCGAGCGGGCATCAGCAGCAGGGCGCCGACCACCCACAGGACGAGACCGTATGCCGCGCCCATCGCGAGCTGCATACCCAACCCCATCTGACGGGCGCCGGCGATCAGCCCGAAAGCGGCCCCGAAGATGGCCGAGTTGACCAGATGGACGATCCACCCGACCGCGACGGCCTCGGAGCCGACGAGCATGGCGACCATCGGGATCATGCCGAAGGCCTGCATCATCAGGCCGAAGACGACACCGCCGGTCAGACCACCGACAACTCCGTGGACCACACTCGTGGTCGAGATCATCGACGTGCTCTTGGTCGCTGTGCCCTGTGCCATGGTGCCGCTCCCTTGCCTCGTCTTTTTCGCTGGTGACAGCGAACCTAGGCAGGATCCAGCGGCCCGTCCGTAACCCCGCTCACACAACCGGCAAGGCCCTGATTGTGCACCGGCTCGCGGCGCACCGGGGCCACGGGAGGCACCGGCATACGATCGAGGACGTGGCCTTCTCGCTGGACGACGGCATCGCTCATCTGGAGTCCCGGCTGCGCCTCGGCCCGTTCAGCCGCGACGGCTTCCACCTCATCGAGCTGCGGCGGCACGGCACCGAGCTGTATGTCGTGTTCCGCTGGCGCGAGAACCCGCACCGGTTCGGGGTCCGCATACCGATCGACGACACGGGGCAGGGGATCTGGACCGGCCTGGAGACCACGTCGGCGCAGGACTGGGCCGACGAGGTGCAGGGGCATCTCGCGGAGGAACTGATGACCGGGTATGTCGCGCGCGCCGGGCGGCGACCCGTCGCCGACTACATCGAGCTGTCGGGCACCTGGTGGGTCTCGGAGTCAGCGCGCGCCGTCGGCGAGGTGCCCGCGGGGGGTGAGGGGCAGTGGCTCGCCCGGGACGGGCTGCACCCCGGCCGAGGCCGCCGATTCGAGCGGCGGATCGCGTGGCTGCAGGCCCACGTCGACAACGCGGACGCTGAGCAGTTCGTCGGCCAGGCCGTCGTCACCTGGGCTTCACCGGGCACGGCGATGCTGGCGCTGGTCGAGCTGACCCCGGGCACACCGTTGACCGTGGGGAGTGACCTGACCTGGACGACGATAAATTCGGCGGCCGATGCCGGAGCTTCACACGTGGTGACCTCGCTCGAGGAGCCCTGGCTGGACACGCTGGGCTTCCGGCCTGCGGGCCGCGGGATGCTCGCGACCTCCACGACGTTCCTCACGGCCCAGGGGTGGTGACGGACGACAACTTCCCGAGCAAGATGCGTGGCGGGGGCGCTGGCACCCTCGCAAATCAGAGGAGGCGGCGGTCCATCGCCCACGCGGTCAGCTCGTGCCGCGAGCTCAGCTGCAGCTTGCGCAGCACCGACGACACGTGGGTCTCCACGGTCTTGATGGAGATGAACAGCTCCTTGGCCACCTCCTTGTACTGGTAGCCCCGCGCGATCAGCCGCATCACCTCCCGCTCCCTCGTGCTCAGCCGGTCCAGCTCCTCGTCGACCTCGGCCACCTCACCGGCCGCTGCGCCGAAGGCGTCGAGCACGAAGCCGGCCAGCCGGGGGCTGAACACCGCGTCGCCCTCGGCCACCCGCCGGATCGCCGTGCCCAGGTCGCCGCCGCTGATCGTCTTGGTCACATAGCCCCGGGCCCCGGCCCGGATCACCGCGATCACGTCCTCTGCCGCGTCGGAGACCGACCGTGCCAGGAACCGCACCGGCTGGCCTGCCTCGCTGGTCAGGCCGGCGCACCCGCGGATCACGTCGCTGCCCCCGCGGCCCTGACCTCCGGGCAGGTGCACGTCGAGCAGCACCACGTCGGGTCGAGCCCGTTGGATCTCGACGACCGCGGCGTCGACGGTCGGGGCCTCGCCGACGACCTCGACGCCCGGGGCGACCTCGGCCAGCTCGGCGCGCACCCCCACCCGGAAGATCCGGTGGTCGTCGACGATGACGACCCGGGTGACTCGGCGCTGGTCAGGGCTCATCTGGCCTCTCCTTGCTTCGACGCCGGCGATGAATGTGACGTTGCTGACGCTCTGGCGTTCGGAACGTCGCATTCATGATCGTCGGGGATGGGAGGCCTGTGGCTTGCGGGCCTGGCGCCCTCATGACTCTCGGCGTCGGGAGTCGCCTCCAGGGGGAGGCTGAGGCTGGCCACGGTCGTCCTGGGCCTGGTCGCTCTGCTCGTCGGGGGTCTGGTGTTCGGCATCCAGATCGTCGACTTGGACGTCGACTGGTCCGTGGCCACGCCCGCCGTCTTCGTCGGTGCCGGCGCCGTGCTGGTGCTGCTCGGTCTCGTCACCCTGGTCCGGCGCCGCGGCGACGAGGCCGTGGAGACGGGCTGAAAGCTCCGGGCGGTGCGCGTGCCGAGCTCAGGGGCCGGCCCGCACCGCTCGGTTCCCCCAGGCACGCGCCGACTAGTGCCCGATGTCGCACACGCAAGCAGCCGAAGTTTCTTCGATAGCAGCCACCGCGCCAGACGAATGACCGAATTGACTGCGGATCGAGCACCGTGTTAGACATGTCAGTGCATATGGTCATGAGTCCCAGCGACAAGCCCTGGCTTGCTGGGCGGCAACCCTCCACTCGCGGTGGGGTGCCCCAGGTGATGACCAGGCGGGCGGCCCACCCGGGTCGTCCGCAAGCGCGGGCTTCTCACCCGAGGGGCCCAGCCGACGCCGACCTGCTAGGAGCGCCGCTGTGACCCGCCGAATGTGCCGCTGCTGAGTCCGCCTCGCGGACACCCGTCGCACCGCATACCCCCATCACGTCCTGTACCGCATACCCGTTGATCCTTCCCTGATCCAGGAGAGCACCCCATGAGCTGGTCCTTCGCCACCCGTCAGATCCACGCCGGCCAGACCCCGGACGCCGAGACCGGCGCCCGGGCGCTGCCGATCTACCAGAGCACGTCCTTCGTCTTCGAGGACGCCGACCAGGCCGCCAACCGGTTCGCCCTGGCCGAGCTCGGCCCGATCTACACCCGCATCGCCAACCCCACCAGCGAGGTCATCGAGAACCGCGTGGCCGACCTCGAGGGCGGGGTCGGTGGCCTGCTGACCGCCTCCGGTCAGTCGGCGGTGACCCTGGCGATCCTCAACGTCGCCGAGGCCGGTGACCACATCGTCGCCTCCCCCAGCCTCTACGGCGGCACGCAGAACCTCTTCGAGCACACGCTGCCCAAGCTCGGCGTGCAGGTCACCTTCGTGGAGGACCCGACCGACCCGGAGTCCTGGCGCACAGCGGCCACCGAGTCGACCAAGGCGTTCTTCGGCGAGACCATCGCCAACCCCAGCAGCGACATTCTGGACATCGCCCCGGTCGCCGAGGTCGCCCACGAGCTCGGCGTGCCGCTGATCGTCGACAACACCGTGCCCTCGCCCTACCTGTGCCGGCCGATCGAGCACGGCGCCGACGTGGTGGTGCACTCGGCGACCAAGTACCTCGGTGGTCACGGCACCTCGATCGCCGGGGTCATCGTCGACTCGGGCAACTTCGACTACGCGCAGTACCCCGAGCGCTTCCCCGGCTTCAACACCCCCGACGCCAGCTACAACGGCCTGGTCTACGCCCGTGACCTCGGCGTCGGCTGCGCGCTCGGCGCCAACCTCGCCTACATTCTCAAGGCGCGCGTGCAGTTGCTGCGCGACCTGGGGCCGGCCGCGTCACCGTTCAACGCCTTCCTGATCGCACAGGGCCTGGAGACGCTGTCGCTGCGGATCGAGCGGCACGTGCAGAACGCCCAGCGGGTGGCCGAGTGGCTGCTGGAGCAGGACCAGGTGGAGTCGGTGTCCTACGCCGGGCTGCCGGGTCACCCTTCGTACGACCTAGCGCAGAAGTACCTGCCCGCCGGTGCCGGCGCTGTGCTGGCCTTCGAGGTCGCCGGGGGCGCCGACGCCGGGCGCCGGTTCGTCTCGGCGCTGGAGCTGCACTCGCTTGTCGCCAACGTCGGCGATGTGCGCTCCCTGGTGATCCACCCCGCGTCGACGACGCACTCCCAGCTCAGCGAGGCCGCCCAGCAGGCCGCCGGGGTCACCCCCGGCCTGGTCCGACTGGCCGTCGGCCTCGAGCACATCGACGACATCCTGGCCGACCTGGAGAGCGGCTTCATCGCCGCCAAGGGCGCCTGAGATGTCCGAGCCGGCCCCACCGTCGCGACGGCGGAGCCTCGTCGTCGGCAGTCTGGACATCGAGAGCGGGGCGCATCTGCCCGAGGTGCGCATGGCTGTGCAGACGTGGGGTCGGCTCAACTCGGCCGGGGACAACGCCGTCCTCGTCCTGCACGCGCTCACCGGCGACCAACAGGTCGTCGGTGACGCGGGCCCCGGCCAGCCAACCCCCGGATGGTGGCCCGGGTTGATCGGTCCCGGTGCCGCGCTGGACACCGACGAGCTGTATGTCGTGGCGCCCAACGTGCTCGGCGGCTGCCGGGGCAGCACCGGGCCCAGCACCCCCGCGGCCGACGGCCGGCCCTACGGCTCGTCCTTCCCGACCCTGACCATCCGCGACCAGGTGCACGGCGAGGCGCTGCTGGCCGATGCCCTCGGGATCCGCTCGTTTGCCGCGGTCCTCGGCGGGTCGATGGGCGGCATGCGCGCGCTGGAGTGGGCGGCGACGTATCCGGGTCGGGTCCGTCGATGCCTGGCCATCGCCACCTGCGCCATCGCCACCGCCGACCAGATCGCCTGGGCCACGCCGCAGCTGCACGCCATCCGCGGCGACGCCGGCTTCGTCGGCGGCGACTACTACCCCGGTCCCGGGCCGCGCAACGGACTGGAGGTGGCCCGACAGATCGCGCACACGACATACCGGGCGGCGGCGGACCTGGACGACCGCTTCGGCGCGGCACCGCGGCTGGGCGAGGAGCCGCTGCGCGGGGGCCGGTATGCCGTGCAGTCCTACCTGCAGCACCACGGCCGCAAGCTGGTGCGGCGCTTCGACGCCAACTCCTACCTGGTGCTGACCGAGTCGATGAACGGCCACGACATCGGCCGTGACCGCGGCGGCGTCGAGGCGGCGCTGCGGCGGATCACCGCCGAGCTGACCGTGGCGGTCGTGGACAGCGACCGGCTCTACACCCCGGCCGACGGTGCGGTCATCGCGCAGGCGCCGGCCTGCCGAGAGCTGATCACCATCTCCTCGCCCTACGGCCACGACTCGTTCCTGATCGAGACCGAGCAGATCTTCGGCCTGATCACGCGAGCCTTCGCGCCGGCACCGACGCCAGGGCAGACCCCGCGCGCGACGCCGCGCAGTCTGCACCCCTCCGGCCTCTGGTAGACCTCGGCACGCGTAGCGCTTCACCGACCGGCAGCATGCGCACCGCGTGACCGCGGAGGCCCGGTGCATTCGCTGGCCGCTCGGTGACCACCTGTGTGCACGGTCGTGAATCTGCGGGCTGTGGCACCCCACCCTTGGACAGGGTCATCCGGAAGTTGCGCCCTAGCGCAGGACCCGTATGACGCTGACCCGGGCCGCGGCCGTGCGACACACCCTCGCGGCACGAATCCGCCTCACCGTCCCCGCCTCGCTGAGCGCCGACCGGTCCGGCCGGAGCGCCGAGAGCGTCGAGCTGCCGATCACGCTGCGGGTGACCCGGCAGGTGGGCCTGCCCGGTCTGCACTGGTCCCGGATCTCTCGACCGCTACGCCCGGACGTAGGGCCCCGGCCTGATCGGCCAGGGCATGAGGCCGTGGCGGCCGCCGCGCCCACTCACGGATACGCCTTGGCGCAGGGTGGACCGGAGGTGGCGGTGCTGACCCGAGGGATGCCGGAGGTTGCCGACCTCGCCCAGGTTGCCGACACCCGCGCGATGCTGTCGGTGACCCTGCTGCGCAGCGTGGGGTGGTTGTCCCGCTCGGATCTGAGCACGCGCACCGCCTCGGCGGCGGACGATGCGCTCGCCCTACAGGCGCAGGCCGATCGCTTCGACGCCGGTCTGCACGCCCGGATGGCTCGCCCGACACCTCGACGTCGTCGCGGTCGACTCCGCGACGCATTTCCAGCCCACCGACCCCAAGGCCGCGACCTACGAGGTTAACGACTGGCGTCGGGCAGTCGAGCGACTGACGGTGACGACGCTGCGTGAGGTCATCGGCACGCTGAACCTGGAGCAGGCACTGAGCAGCCGGGACGCGCTCGAGGCCCAGCTCCGCCTAGCAGTTGCCGACGCGAGCAGCCGTTGGGGCGTCCGAGTCCTCCGGGTGGAGCTGACCAGGATCGACCCGCCCCACTGAGGCACCGGCTCTGGTGGGATCGTCCGCGATCGAGCGCCTGGTGCGTTCGGCGCCGAGTGTCACCCCGTGCACCGCATCCCGACGCGGAGCCGGTGCGCATGGTGACACTCGGCACCCTCTGCACCACGGGATCTCGCCGGCAACCTTTGGAGTGCCTGGCACGTTGCTGCAGTGTCGGATGATGCTGCGGCCTACGATGGGACGACTCGACGAGGAGGTGCCCGATGGACTGGATCGCGGATACGCAGTGGCTGTGGTGGGTCGCCGCCGCCCTGGTGCTCGGCCTCATCGAGATCGCCTCCCTCGACCTGGTCTTCACCATGCTGGCCGCGGCGGCCCTCGCTGCCGCGGTCGCGGCCGGGGTCGGCTTGAGCTTCCCGCTGCAGGTCATCGTCTTCGTCGTCGCCGCACTGATCCTGCTGGCGCTGCTCCGTCCCCTGCTGCTGCGGAGGCTCAATCTCACCGGCCCGGCCGTCCCCACCAACAGCGACGCCAACGTCGGCCAGCGCGCCGAAGTGATCACCCAGGTCACCGACCGCAGCGGCACTGTCAAGCTGCGCGGTGAGCAGTGGTCGGCCCGCTCCGAGGACCCCGCCCAGCCGTTCCCTCCAGGAGAGATCCTGCAGGTCATCCGCATTGACGGCGCCACTGCCGTCGTCGCCCCCCGCTGACCGCATACCGACCAGGAGACACCATGCCCGAGCCCCAGACCTTCACCCTGTATGTCGTCCTGCTCCTCCTGATCCTGTTCGTCGCCACGGCGATCGCCAAGGCGATCCGGATCGTGCCGCAGGCCTCGGCCGTCATCGTCGAGCGACTCGGCCGCTACAGCCGGACCCTCGACGCCGGGCTGCACCTGCTGGTGCCCTTCATCGACAAGGCGCGCGCCGTCGTCGACCTGCGCGAGCAGGTCGTGTCGTTCCCGCCGCAGCCGGTGATCACCAGCGACAACCTGGTGGTCTCCATCGACACCGTCATCTACTTCCAGCCGACCGACCCCAAGGCCGCGACCTACGAGATCGCCAACTACATCCAGGGCATCGAGCAGCTCACCGTCACCACGTTGCGCAACGTGATCGGCTCGCTGGACCTGGAGCAGACGCTGACCAGCCGCGACCAGATCAACGGCCAGCTGCGCGGGGTGCTCGACGACGCGACCGGCCGCTGGGGCATCCGGGTCAACCGGGTCGAGCTCAAGGCGATCGACCCGCCGGCCAGTGTGCAGGACTCGATGGAGAAGCAGATGCGCGCCGAGCGCGACCGCCGCGCCACGATCCTCAACGCCGAGGGCGTCAAGCAGTCGCACATCCTCACCGCTGAGGGTGAGAAGCAGGGCCAGATCCTGCGTGCCGAGGGCACAGCGCAGTCCGCGATCCTGGAGGCCCAGGGCGAGGCCCGAGCCATCCTGCAGGTCTTCGACGCCATCCACAAGGGCAATCCCGACAGCAAGCTGCTGGCCTACCAGTACCTGCAGATGCTGCCCCAGATCGCGCAGGGCGAGTCCAACAAGATGTGGATCGTGCCCAGTGAGCTCACCCAGGCGCTCAAGGGCATCGGCGACGCGCTCGGCACCGGAGGCGACGGCTCCGGATCCTCACCGCTGGACGGCCCGGCCGGCAGCGTCACCGACGGGGCGCACAGCTCTGGGGGCTCCGATCTGGACATCAAGGTCGACGAACCGGCCCTGGAGGACCCCGGTGAGGCGCTGCGCCGAGCCCGGGCCGAGGCTGCCGAAGCCACCGCCGAGGCAGAGCGGAGCACCCGCACCGCTAGCGGCAGCAGCCGACGCACCGACAGGCCCACCTCCCCGCCCGAGGCTGCAGCCCCCGAACCCGAGGCGACGGCCGACGAGCCGCCCACTTCGCAAGGCTGAGCCCGGCCCCGCCCCCGCATACGGTGGGGTGGTGATGATCAGCGAGGGCCGCCCCTGGGGCGGCGAGATGTCCGACGTGCGGATCGCTGACGGCACGATCGCCGAGGTTCTTCCGCACGACCCCGCCCGCACGCCCGAGCAGGTCGTGGCCGGCCGGGGCAGGCTGCTGCTGCCGAGCTTCTCCGACGTGCACGTGCACCTGGACTCCACCCGGATCGGGCTCCCGTTCCGCCCGCACACGGGCGGGCCTGGAGTGTGGGCGATGATGCTCAACGACCGGGCACACTGGCGCGACGGCGAGGTCGGGATCACCGAGCGGGTCGCCGACACCCTGGCGCGAATGATCGCCCGAGGCACGACGCGGGTGCGCAGCTTCGCCCAGGTCGACGTGGACTGCCGCCTCGAGCGGCTGGAGGCCGTGCTGGCCGCGCGGGAGACCCACCGCGACCGTGCTGACGTGCAGGTCATCGCCTTCCCGCAGGCCGGGCTGCTCCGCGAGGACGGCTCGCCCCAGGTGCTGGAGGATGCCCTGCGGGCCGGCGCCGATGTGGTCGGCGGCATCGACCCGTGCACCCTCGATCGCGACCCGGTGCGTCATCTCGACATCGTCTTCGGGCTGGCCGAGCGCTATCAGCTCCCCGTCGACGTCCACCTGCACGAGCCCGGTGAGCTGGGCCGGTTCAGCGCCGACCTGATCATCGAGCGCACCCGGGCGCTGGGTATGCAGGGGCGCGTGCTGATCTCGCACGGCTACGGGATGTGGGACGGCACCGAGTCCCAGGTGAGCAACCTCGTCCAAGCCTTCGCGGAGGCAGATATCGCGACGGCGACGATCGCGCCGGGCGGCGGGCGCGGCATACCGCTGCGGGCGCTGAGCGAGGCCGGCGTGCGGGTGGGGCTCGGGGAGGACGGGCAGCGCGACTACTGGTCGCCCTACGGCAACGCCGACATGCTCGACCGTACCTGGCAGCTGGGGTTCACCAGCGGCTTCCGCGCCGACGAGCTGATCGAGCACTGCCTGGCTGTGGCCACGGTGGGCGGCGCAGGGATCATGGACCCCTCGATCCCACGGTTGAGCTCCCTCGGCGATCGGCCGGGACTGGCGGTGGGCGACCCGGCCCACCTCACGCTGGTCGACGGGGAGAGCGTGACATCGGCGGTGATGGACCGGCCGGCTGACCGCACGGTGATCCACGCCGGCCAGGTCGTTGCCGACCAGCTCCAGCTCACCTGACCGACCGCGGCGGTCAGGGAGCGAGGTCGAGCTGAGCGGCGACCACCCGGGCGATCCGCTCCGGGGAGTTGGTCACGTCCTGCACGATGGCCTCCTCGTCCTGCTCCAGCTGCTCCAGGGTGTCGAGCTGGGACTCCAGCAGAGACGGGGGCATGAAGTGCTCGCGGCCCTGCATCCGCTCCATCAGGAGGTACTTGTCGCCCACCAGGTGCACGAAGACGGTGCGCTCGCCGCCGCGGCGCAGGATGTCGCGATAGAACCGGCGCAGCGCCGAGCAGGTCAAGATTGTGGACTCGCCCTGCTCGTCGCGCTCCCGGGTCCAGTCGGCCAAGGTCTGCAGCCACGGCCAGCGGTCCTCATCGGTCAGCGGCCGGCCGTCGGCCATCTTGGCCCGGTTGGCCTCGGGATGGTAGTCGTCGCCCTCGGCGAAGACCCAGCCCATCCGGTCCTGGATGGCCTCGGCCACGGTGCTCTTCCCGCTGCCCGAGACCCCCATCACGACCAGGTGGATCGGCGGGTCGGGGGTCACGACGTCGGCCATGGCCTCAACCTAGGTCGCGCCTCCGGTCATGTCACGTGGAGGAGGGGGCCTACGCCTGCCGTAGGCTCTCGGTCGAGATCGCCGCACCCCTGGGAGTTTCATGACCGCCCCGACCACCGACCCTGACTTCGACGTCGTCCTGCTCGGCACCGACATCGGGATCTACGCCATGGCCCGTGCCTTCCACGAGCGCTACGGCATCCACAGCACCGTCATCTCCCGCGTCGTGGCCGGGCCGATCAAGTGGTCCACCTTCATCCACACCATCGAGCTCGGGGAGCACGCGGAGCGGCAGGACACCCTGGACGCCCTGGAGCGAGAGGGGCAGCTGCGCACCGCTGCCGGCCGCACGACCCTGCTGCTGTCCAACGCCGACTCCTTCAGCCGGATGCTCAGCGACCAGGCGGACTGGCTGCGGCAGTGGTATGTCGTGCCCGCCGTGGCCGGGCCGGTGCTCGACATGATCGCCGACAAGATCGAGTTCGGGGCCGTGTGCGAGGAGCTGGGCATCCCCGTCCCGCGGACTCTCGTGCAGGACTTCTCCGGTGCCGACGAGCCGTCGTGGAGCCCCGACCCGGTCGACCTGACCTTCCCCGTGGTCGCCAAGCCCGCGGTCGGCGCCGCCTACGAGGGCCTGAAGTTCGAGGGCAAGAACAAGATCTACAAGGTCGACTCCGCGGCCGAGCTCGTCGACATCTTCCACCGGGTCCGGGACGCCGGCTTCCGCGACCGCTTCGTGGTGCAGGAGCTGATCCCCGGCGACGACACCGCGATGCGCTCGATCACCGCATACGTCGACCAGCGCGGCGAGGTCACCCTGCTGGCCACCGCCCAGGTGCTGCTGCAGGAGCACCAGCCACTGGCCATCGGCAACCCCGCCGCGATGGTCACCACGGCATACCCCGAGTTGATGCAGCAGGCCGAGCGACTGCTGCGGCATGTGGGCTACCACGGTTTCGCGAACTTCGACGTCAAGCTGGACCCGCGGGACGGGGTGTCCAAGTTCTTCGAGGTCAATCCCCGGATCGGCCGCAACAACTACTACGTGACCGCGGCGGGGGCCAACGTCGCCGAGTTCATCACCGCCGACCTCGTCCAGGACCGGGCGGTCGACCAGGTCGTGGTGCGCAACGAGATCCTCTACTGCGTGCTGCCGATGTGGCTGCTGCGCCGCTACCTCGGCCCTGACACCAAGGCGCTGGTCCAGCGGGTGCGCCGCAAGGGCGTGTTCCACCCGTTGGTCACGAAAGACTCGCTCAAGCGCAAGGGCTACGTGCTGCTGGCCAAGACCAACTACGTGAAGAAGTACGCGCAGTACTACCCGCGACCGACCGACTCCGGCTTCTAGTCCCTCCGAGGCCCGGGCGTGTCAGAGGGGGTTCCTAGACTGCGGGCATGAGCAGCGTCGATGCCCGCCGTCGCGGCCTGCGCACCCCCACAGCACTGGGGCTGCTGGTGACCTTCCTGATCCTGATCGGCTGGGCGCCGGCGGCGCTCGCGCACGACGAGCTGACCGGCACCGAGCCGGCGTCCGGAGAGACCCTGCAGCAACCCCCTGCGGAGCTGACCCTGACCTTCTCGGGGGAGCTCACCGATCTGGGGGCCTGGGTCGAGGTGAGCGGTCCACTCGGTAGTGCCCTGGATGGCACGCCGGAGATCGAGGGCGACCGATTGAGTCAGCCACTGTCCACGGATGTGCCATCCGGTGACTACGAGGCGACCTGGCGGGTGACCTCGCAGGACGGGCACCCCATCTCGGGGACGTTCGACTACACCGTGCAGGAGCCGGCCTCGCAGGGCACGCAGCCCCTGGAGGCTCGGGCCGATGCTGCACCGCGGGGCGGCCAGGCCTCGCCCACCACCGTCGCACCAGCCCAGGAGGGGGACCCGCCGGCCAGCACCGACGCGGTCGCGAGCCAAAGCGGCGACACCGAGGCCGCTGGGGTCGCACCATGGATGTGGGCGCTGGTGGGTGCTGCCCTGCTGGCGCTGGCAGCCATCGGCACCGTGGCGATCCGTCGTCGCTGAGCACCGATCCTCGCGTTCCTGGCGGGGCGATGCGCGCGGCCGGGCTCTGCTCATGTACCTTTGCACCTACGAGACAGACACACATCCCGGGCTGGCTGCGCGGTCTGATCGGTGGCAAACGCACCGGTCGGTTGAGCGGTGCCCACCCGGCAGACGCATGAGGGGGTCACGCCATGGGGCGCGGCCGGGCGAAAGCCAAGCAGACCAAGGTTGCACGGAGACTGAAGTACTACTCTCCCGAAACCGACCTGAGCGCACTCCAACGGGAGCTCACCGCGCAGGAGAAGGCCGAGGCCTCCTCCGCTGACGGCGCACAGGACACCGACGACGACCTCGACGACGAGGACAGCCCCTACCGGTCCAGGTCCGCGGACGGTCGTTGACCCGACCCGAGGCAGATCCGCCGGAGTCCTTCACCACGACTCCGCGTAAGCGCCGCTCCGGGAAGCGATGGGGGGCCGGGCGCAGTGTGCCCGGCTGGATCTTCCTCGTCTTGATCGTCCTCGGGTTCTACGCCGTCGTCAGCCGTTCCTGGGACTACAACGCCCAGGACGTGACGATCGACGCCTGGTCGTGCCTCGACACCATCACCGAGACCGCGGCCTCCTCGATGACCCCGGACCAAGCCGGGTGCACGCCGAACGACGTGGACGGCGAGATCTCCGTCTACCACCGCACCTCCCCGCTCAGCGAGGGCGCAGGTCGTGATCCGCTGACCGTGCCGGGCGTCGACGCCGACTCCATCGAGCTCAACCTCCAGCTGCGGTTGGAGTCCCCGGCCAGCTCGGTGGTGCTGGTTGACGCCTCCGGCGATCCGGTCGGCGGTGGAGTTGCGATGAGCAGCGACAAGGCCGGTGTGCGGTGGAGCGCCCCGTTCCGGTTGAAGGGCAGCACCGAGTTCGTGCTGCTCGTCGGCCCCCCACCCGAGGCCGAGTGAACTCGACTTGATGCAGCCAAGAGGCGTCAACCGGCTAGATCTCCTCTGCTCTGGCGGTCCGGATGACCGCGTTCTACTCTCACCACGAACGACATCCGGGCGAAACGACAACTTGCCACAGAATTCCTGCGATCAGGGTCCCTTTTCGGGCTCGGGCTATGAGCTCGCCGGCCTTACTCGTCCTCGGCGCCGCGCCTGGTCTCGGCCCCCTCGGTCGCCCACCGGTTCGTGCGGCCGCCACCCGGCCGACCCGACCGCCTGGGCCTGAACCCTCGACGAACTTACGGGCGCGACCACGAGCGGTGGCCGCCGACCATGCGCACGGCGCCGCCGTCGATCCCCTTGGCGCCCTGCACCACATCGACGGCACTCGGATCGAGTCGCTCGACGCCGCCGAGCACCCAGGCCTGGACACCGGACCGCCGGCAGTGTCGGTTCGCCCGATCGGCCTGGTCTGCCGGGAGAACCACCACGAAGCCCACGCCCATGTTGAGGGTGCGCTCCAGATCCGAGCGGGGCACCTGCCCCCATTGCTGAACGGCGTCGAAGACCGGCGGTGGCGTCCAGGTCCCCCGGTCCACGGTGGCCAGCAGCCCGGGGGGCAGCACCCGCGCCAGGTTGGCCGCCAACCCACCCCCGGTCACATGCGAGAGCGCGTGCACATCGATGCCGTCGGCGGCGATCAGATCCAGCAGCAGCCGGGCGTAGATCCGAGTGGGCTCCAGCATCTCCTCGGCGAGGGTGCGGCCGAAGTCCTCGACGTGCTGCTCCCAGGCCAGCCCGGCCGTTGACACGGCTCGGCGCACGAGCGAGAAGCCGTTGGAGTGCAGCCCCGAGGACGCCAGGGCCAGCACCACGTCACCCTCCCGGACCCGGTCCGGCCCCAGGATGAACCCGTGCTCCACCACACCGGTGGCCGCCCCGGCCAGGTCGTACTCGTCCGCCTCGAGCAGCCCCGGGTGCTCCGCGGTCTCCCCGCCGACCAGGGCCACCCCGGCCAGCTCGCACCCTCGGGCGATGCCGCCCACGATCTCGGCGATCCGCTCGGGCACCACCTGGCCGCAGGCGATGTAGTCGGTCATGAAAAGTGGCTCGGCTCCGCAGACCACGATGTGGTCGACCACCATGCCGACCAGGTCGATGCCAATGCTCTCGTGCCGATCCAGCGCCTGGGCGATCGCCACCTTGGTGCCGACCCCGTCGGTGCTGGTCACCAGCACGGGCCGGGTCATCCCCTGCAGGGCGGTGGCATCGAACATCCCGGCGAAGCCCCCGAGACCGCCGAGCACCTCGGGCCGCTGAGCCTGTGCGACGGCCTGCTTCATCAGCTCGACGGCCTGGTCTCCCGCCTCCACGTCGACGCCCGACTCGGCATACGTCAGCGGGCTGGGTCTGTTCATCGCGATCCGATCCCCACTCAGGGATGCCGCAAGGCGTCAGCGGCGCCGGTGGCCGCGCCCACGGGGACGCCCTCGACGTCGACCCGGGGGCGCTTGGCCGTGTCGTCGGCAGCCGCCCGGCTCTGACCGGGGAACTCCAGCTCGAGCACGTCCTTGCCGAGCTGGTCCTCCCGCGGCAGCTCGATCGGATAGACCCCCGAGAAGCAAGCGGTGCACAGCTCGTCGGCCGGCTGCTCGGTGGCCTCGATCATGTTCTGCTCGCTGATGTAGCCCAGCGAGTCGGCCCCGATCGAGGCGCAGATCTCCTCGGGGACGAGCCCGGTGGCGATCAGCTCGGCACGGGTGGCGAAGTCGATGCCGTAGAAGCACGGCCAGCGCACCGGAGGAGCGGAGATCCGCACGTGCACCTCGGCGGCGCCGGCCTCGCGCAGCATCCGCACCAATGCCCGCTGGGTGTTGCCGCGCACGATGCTGTCGTCGACCACGATCAGCCGCTTGCCCTTGATCACGTCGCGCAGTGGGTTGAGCTTGAGCCGGATGCCCTGCTGCCGGATGGTCTGGCTGGGTGCGATGAAGGTGCGCCCGACGTAGGCGTTCTTGACCAGACCGGAGCCGTAGGGGATGCCGCTTGCCTCGGCATACCCGATGGCAGCGGGGGTGCCCGACTCGGGGGTCGGCATCACCATGTCGGCCTCGACGGGGTGCTCGGCGGCCAGCCGGCGCCCCATCTCGACCCGGGCGGCGTAGACAGAACGGCCCACCAAGGTCGTGTCGGGACGAGCAAGGTAGACGTACTCGAAGATGCACCCCTTGCGGGCGGCGGGGGCGAAGCGCCGGCTGCGCAGACCGTTGTGGTCGATGGCGATGAGCTCCCCGGGCTCGACCTCGCGGATCACGCTGGCCCCGACGATGTCAAGGGCCGCGGTCTCCGAGGCGACGACCCAGCCACGCTCGAGCCGACCCAGGACCAGCGGACGGACCCCCTGCGGGTCGCGCGCCGCATACACCGTCTGCTCGTCGCAGAAGACCAGCGAGAACGCGCCCCTGAGCCGCGGCAGCTCCTCCATCGCCGCGGTCTCCAGTGTCCGGTCCGGGTCGGCGGTGAGCAGACCGGTCAGCACCGCGGTGTCGGTCGTGTTGCCGCGGCCCACCTCGCCGGGCACGGCACGGGGGTTGCCTCCGTGCAGCTCGACCAGGCGCTCGCGCAGCTCGGCGGTGTTGACCAGGTTGCCGTTGTGACCCAGCGCGACGGTGCTCCCGGTGGTGCCCCCGAGGGTGGGCTGGGCGTTCTCCCAGGAGCTGCGCCCGGTCGTGGAGTAGCGACAGTGCCCGATCGCGAGGTGGCCGCGCAGCGAGGCCAGGCTGGACTCGTCGAAAACCTGGGCGACCAGCCCGACGTCCTTGTAGACCAATAGCGAGCGTCCGTCGCTGGTAGCGATCCCGGCCGCCTCCTGACCGCGGTGCTGCAGCGCGTAGAGCCCGTAGTAGGTCAGCTTGGCGACCTCGTCGTCGGGCGCCCAGACGCCGAAGACACCGCAGGCGTCCTGCGGGAGGGACTCATCGGGGAGGAGGTCGTGGCTCAGTCGTCCGTCGGGTCGAGGCACGCCCTCAGTGTTTCACATCTGCGCTCAACGCAGGGTCGTCCACTCGACCACGAGGAAGGCGACGGCGCCCGCCAGCCCGCCCAGCAGGGCGCCCGTGATCGCGAGGACGATCGACTCCTGCCCGGCGGAGGCGATGGGTGAGTCCGGGCCCAGCAGGTTGAGCAACAGCCCCACAACGGCGCCGAGCACCGCCCCGGTCACCAGGAACGGCACCATTCTGGGCCGCCGTGGACCCTTGGGCCGGAAGGTTGGCTGCTCGTCGCTCACAGCGACGAGGGTACGCCGCGGGTGGGGCACGCCCACCGGCAGCATCGCCACCACTCCTGACGCGGACCCGGAGCAGATGCTGCCCGTCGCCGCCGAGCACCAGCGCGCGGCTCAGGGTTCCAGCGCGATGCGATCCAGGACCGCGGGGTCGGCGCGGTAGGGGTCGCTGGGTCGTGGCCAGTGTGTGACGACGTCGGTGAAGCCCAGCTCGCGTGCCCGCCCGACCTGATCGGCGAAGAAGCCGGCGCTGCTCAGGGCCGTTGTGCCTGATGCGTCGAGGGACAGGTAACGGTCCGGCACATCCTCGGCGTCCCGGTCACCCTGCTCGACGGCGTCTGCGACCGCCTCGCTGAATCGGTCGCAGACCTCGGCGATCCCCTGCCACCACCCCTCGACCCGGTCGCTGCTCCGCTCGCCGGAGGCCCTCGGGGCGCCAGTCGTCAGCCAGCCCTCCCCTTGCCGGGCCGCCAGGGCGATCGCCTTGGGGCCGTTGGCGGCGATCACGAAGGGCACTCGCGGCCGCTGCACGCAGCCGGGCAGGTTGCGGGCGTCGACGGCGGTGAAGAACTCTCCGTCGTGGTCGATGTGGTCCGTGCTCAGGGTGCGGTCCAGCAGGTCGACGAACTCGGCGAACCGGCGGGTCCGCTGGCCCCGGCTGAGCTCGAGTCCCTGAATCTGCGCGTCCCGGTCGCCACCGGCTCCGAGCCCGAGCAGGACTCGGCCGTGGCTGATGTCGTCGAGGGTGACCACGTCGCGGGTGAAGGTGACCGGGTGCCGGAAGTTGGGCGAGGCCACGTAGGTGCCCAGCTGGATCGTCTCGGTGACCATCGCCGCCGCAGTCAGCGTGGCCACGGTGGAGTGCCACGGAGAGTCCGGCAGGCCGGCCCAGACCAGATGGTCATACGTCCACGCGTGGTCGAAGCCACGCTGCTCGGCGGCGCGCCACAGCGGCTCGGCCTCACGCCAGGGGTGTTCGGGCAGGATGCAGATGCCGTAGCGCACCCACCCACCCTACGTTCGCTCGGGACCTTGCGCCTTCACCCACCGATTTGCTGATATGGAGTGGGCGCGCAGCCTGCCTAGCAGATCGGGAGGTGGGCGGACAGGTCGGCGCGACTTCCGCTGGCCCGGACCGTGCCGTCGCCCACCGCCTGCTCCCAGGTCTGGGTGCCGGTAGCCAGCTCGAGCCACGTCGGCCCGTCGGTCTCCACGACGTTGGTGGGTGTGCCGCGGGTATGCCGTGGCCCCTGGATGCACTGCACCGCCCCGTGCGGGGGGACCCGGACCTCGACCGAGCGCCCGGGCGCCCGCAGGCTCAGCTCCTCCAGCGTGTAGCGCACCGCGGTGGCCAGCACCGGTCGCGGTACCTCGGGCCACGATGCGGCGGCACGGCATACGGAGAGGGCCTGCTCACCATCGGCGACCGGCACCCGGCGGCGGGGCGGCACGGACTCAGCCCACGGGGTCGCGCTCGATCGGGCAGGACATGCAGCGCGGCCCGCCCCGGCCGCGGCCCAGCTCGCCACCGGCGACCTCCAGCACCTCGACCCCCTGGGCCCGCAGGTAGTCGTTGGTCACCGTGTTGCGCTGATAGGCCACCACCACCCCGGGCTCCAGCGCCAACAGGTTGCACCCGTCGTCCCACTGTTCCCGGGCAGCCGCAGAGGGATCCTGGTCGGCGGCCAGGATGCGCAGCCGGTCCAGCCCGAGGGCACCGGCGATGACCTGCTCCATCTGCTCGGCCGGGTGTACCTGCACCACGACGTCGACCTCCTCGTCCCGCTGCTCGCCGGCGGTCAGCGTCCACGACTTGAGGTCGGGCAGCCCGCGGTAGCGGGTGAAGCTCTCCTGGTCGACCATGGTCATCACGGTGTCCAGGTGCATTGCCGAACGAGACTTGGGCATGTCGACCGCGATCACCCGTTCGATCTCCGCCGACGCCAGCATCCGCCGGGCCAGCCGCTCGACGCCCTGCGCGGTCGTGCGCTCGCTGAGCCCGATCAGCACCGTGCCGTTGCCGGGCACCAGGATGTCCCCGCCCTCCGCGGTCGCCGGACCGGCCGTGGTCCCGCGGCACCACCACGTGTCGGCCTCCCCGGCGAACATCGGGTGGTGGGTGTAGATCGCCTCGTAGTGCACGGTCTCGCGGCGCCGGGCCTTCTTGTGCATCGAGTTGACCGTCACACCGCCGTAGACCCAGGCGCTGGTGTCGCGGGCGAACAGGTGGTTGGGCAGCGGCGCCAGCACCGACTCGTGATCGTCGAGCTGACCGATCACCACCGAGCCGTCGTGGGAGATGCGAGCTTGAACCTCGGCCTTGGTGATGCCGCCGATCAGGAAGGCGGCGAGCTCCTGATCGTCCATGGCGTCGAACATCTGGCGCAGGTGGTCAGCCGCCAGCGGTCCGACGTGCCGCTCGTCCAAGGACTCCCGGAGCACCTGCTCCCGCGCCTGCGGGACGGCCAGGGTCTCGGTGAGCAGGGTGTCGAAGTGGTGCACGGTGACCCCCCGGTCCCGCATGACCTGCACGAACCCGTCGTGCTCCTGCTGCGCGCGCTCGACCCACAGGATCTCGTCGAACAGATAGCGCTCCTTGTTGGCCGGCGTCAGCCGGTGCATCTCCAGCCCCGGCCGGTGCACGATCACCTGGCGGAGCCGGCCGACCTCGGAGCCCACGTGCAGAGTCATGGCGGTCCTTTCGTATGTCGTGCCGTCCGCTCATCCTGCCACTGCTCGGACCTTCGACAACGCCTGCTCGCGCTGCCGGACCGGGGTCTGCTGACGTACCGGCCGACGCGAGGCCCCCTCCTGCGCACGGCATACGAGGACCCCCCGCGCACCTGGAAGAGCTCACCTGCCCTTGCTGCATTCCTGCCCTGGGGGAGTTCAGTGAGGTACCACCGCACGGGGGGCCGCCCCCGAGTGTATCGAAGCCCCGAGCCGATGGAGCCTGCCGCGTCCCGAGCCCCGGTGACCGGAAGTGCAGACCGTGCCGAATGTCACCCGCCGCACGCACCTGCGGGTCAGACCGGTTGCGTACCGTGACACTCGGCACCCAACGCACCCGCCAACCTCGTGAGAGACCTGCACCGCACACACGATTTCGGCGCCTCCCCCGGCCTCGGGTACCCTGCTCGGCGGAGGATTCGCATAGTGGCCTAGTGCGCACGATTGGAAATCGTGTTGGGGATGAAACCCCTCGCGGGTTCAAATCCCGCATCCTCCGCCACGACCCGATGATGGCTGCTCGCGCCGGCTCGGGCCCCCTTTGCCGCGGACCGCATACACTGCGGCCGTGATCTTCAAGGCGGTGGGCGAGGGGCGACCCTATCCCGACCACGGCCTGCAAGAGCCCAAGGACTGGGCGCACCTGCCCCCGCGGCAGATCCGGCTGGAGGAGCTGACCACCACCCGAGCCGCCCTGGACCTGCGGGCACTGCTGGCGGAGGACTGCACGTTCTACGGCGACATCTTCTGCCACGTCGTGCAGTGGCGCGACGAGCTCTACCTCGAAGACGGGCTGCACCGTGCGCTGCGGGCCGCCCTGCAGGGTCGGCCGGCGGTGCACGGGCGTGTCCTGGTCCTGGCCTGAGCGGCACGCCGACTACCGTGGTCCCCATGGGCTATGTGCGCACCGCCGGCATGTCGACCGCCGCGCGGCGTCGACGGCAGCGCACTGCCCTGGTGCTGATCACCCTGGTGCTGCTCCTGGTGGCAGTGTTCGGTTACGCCGCGGCCTACTACCAGGGCTGGATCGGCGACGACGGCGGCTCGACCGACGCCTCGCAGGTCACCGAGACGGCAGCGCCGCTGCAGCCTGGTGACGTCTCGGTCAACGTCTACAACGCGACCGGTCGTGCTGGGCTGGCCGGTCGCACGTCCGAGGCGCTGGAGGCGCGCGGCTTCGGGGTCGAGTCCGTCGCCGACGACCCGGAGAACGCCACGGTGGAGCACGTGGGCAACGTCCGGTTCGGTCCGGACGGGGCGCGGTCGGCCCTGTTGCTGCGCAGGAGCATCCCGGGGGTGAAGTTCGTCCCCGATGCCCGCGAGGGCGCCACGATCGACCTCGTACTCGGCGACGCCTTCGAGGAGCTGCCCGAGCCGCCCGCCGACGACTCGGCCACCACCGCCGAGCCCGAGGGCTGAGCAGGTGCGGATCGTCTCGCTGCTGCCGTCGGCGACGGAGATCCTGTATGCCGTGGGTGCCGGTCACGAGGTGGTCGGGGTGACCTTCGAGTGCGACGAGCCGGCCCGGGCCCGCAGGGACGCGACGGTCGTCTCGACCAGCTCGCTGCCCACCGGTGCGGACGGCCTACCGCTGGCTCCGGCACAGATCGACGCGGCCGTGCGCGAGCGCCTGGCCGCCGGTGAGGACCTCTACCACCTCGACCGCGACGCCCTGGCCCGGCTCGACGCCGACCTGGTGGTCACCCAGGACCTGTGTGCGGTCTGCGCCGTCGATGTCAGCGTGGTGCACGACGCCCTGGCCTATCTTGGCTGCACCGCCCGGGTGCTGACCACCGACCCGCACACGTTGGCCGAGGTGCTGGACAGCATCGAGCAGGTCGGGCGGGCCAGCGGTCACGAGCGCGCGGCACGCGACCTGAGCACCGGGCTGCGTGAGCGGCTGGGCGCGTTGCCTGGCGCGACGGCGCCGGACGCCGCCCGGGTCGCCGTGCTGGAGTGGACCGACCCACCCTTCGCGCCCGGGCACTGGGTGCCCGAGATGGTGCAGGTCGCCGGAGGACACAGCGTGCTGGGCGCACCAGGTGAGAAGTCGGTGACGACCACCTGGAGCGACGTCGCGGCCGCTCGCCCCGACATCGTCGTGGTCGCACCCTGCGGCTTCGATCTGACGACGTCCGTGGGGCTGACCCAGGAGCTGCTGGCCGGCCCGCTCGGCGGGCTGCCCGACCCGCAGGTCTGGGCCGTCGACGCCAACGCCTCCTACGCCCGGCCCGGGCCGCGGCTCGTCGACGGAGCCGAGGCGCTCGCAGCGATCCTGGATCCGGCGCGGTTCGGCGCACCCGACCCGGCGCTGGCGCGCCGCTGCCGGTGAGCACCCTGAGTGCATCGGGCCCCACGCCACCAAACACGTCGGGCACCCCCACGACGCATCCTGAGGAGGTCCGATGGCCGGGCACGCAGTGACGGTGCAGCGCACCATCCAGGCTCCGGTGCAGCGGGTGTGGGACGTGCTGACCGACCTCGACCGGGCGGCGCAGCGGCGCTCGGCGATCACCGAGGTCGAGATCCTCACCGACGGCCCCTACGCGCTGGGGACCACCTGGCTGCAGACGCGCCGGATGCTGGGCCGGTCAGCGACCGAGGAGATGTGCGTCACCGACAACGACCCCCTGCGCCGCACGGTCATCGAGGCTTCGTCTTCGGGAGCCGACTACACCACCACCTTCGTGCTGACCGAAGCGGTTGACTCGGTCACCGAGCTGAGCGTCGAGCTCCGCGCCGAGACCGCGGATCCCACGACGCCGCAGAAGGTGGCGTGGGCGGTCGTGGGCAAGGCAGGCCGCACAGCCACGGAGCGGGCGCTGCGAGCAGACCTCGACGACATCGCCGCTGCGGCCACCGCGCCGGGGTGAGCCTCAGCCGGCCGAGCGCTCCGCGCTCGCGGCGCCACCCTTGTCCTGCGGGCTTGCAGCAGCGTCCTGCTCACCCATCGCGCGGCACAGGATGGTGACGGCCTGGACCAGGCCCAGATGGGAGAAGGCCTGCGGGAAGTTGCCCATCTGTCGGCCCTGGCCCACGTCGTACTCCTCGGCCAGCAGCCCGACGTCGTTGCGCAACGACAGCAGCCGGTCCAGCAGCGCGCGGGCGTCGTCCAGGCGGCCCATCAGCGTGTAGGCGCTGACCAACCAGAAGCTGCAGATCAAGAACGGGTGCTCGGTGCCGTCGAGGCCGTCGGCGCCCGAGGAGGTCCGGTAGCGCAGCACCAGGCCGTCCGGCATCAGCTCGGTCTCGATCCGCTCGACGGTGCCGACGAACCGCGGGTCATCCGCCTCGATGAATCCCACCAAGGGCAACAGCAGCAGGGACGCATCGACCTCGGTCGTCTCGTAGTGCTGGGTGAAGGAGTTGACCTCGGTGTTGAAGCCATCGGTCAGGACCTGCTCGCGGACGATGTCACGCACTTCTTCCCATTTGTCCACCTCGGCGTCCAGACCGTGCTCCCGGACTGCCCGCAGGCCACGGTCCATGGCCACCCAGACCATGACCCGGGAGTGCGTGAAGGCACGACGGGGTCCGCGCATCTCCCACAGTCCGTGGTCCAGCTCCCACCAGTCCTGGGCCAGGTCATCGATCAGGGCACGCTGGAGGCGCCAGGAGTCCTCGGTCTCCTCCATGCCCTCGTCACGCAGCATCTCCAGGGCAACCATGACCTCCCCCAGCACGTCGGTCTGCCGCTGCCAGACGGCGTCGTTGCCGACCCGCACCGGTCGGGAGTCGGCATACCCGGGCAGGTGATCCAGCTCCCGCTCGGGCATCAGCCGGCTGCCGTCGACGGTGTACATGATCTGCAGATCGTCAGGGTCACCGGCGACCGCGCGCCGCAGCCAGTCCCGCCAAAGGACGGAGCGGTTGCCGAGTCCGGACATCTGCAGGGCCTGCACCGTCAAAGCAGCGTCCCGCAGCCAGGTGTAGCGGTAGTCCCAGTTGCGCGACCCGCCGAGCTCCTCGGGGAGCGAGGTCGTCGGAGCGGCCACGATCCCACCGGTCTGGGCGTGGGTCATGGAGCGCAACACGAGCAGGGAGTGGTCGACCGCCTCGGCGTACTCTTCGAGCTCGCAGCCGTCGCCGAGCCACTCGCGGGACTCCTCGATGGTCTCCTTCAGCCGAGCATCGATGTCGATCGGCTCGGGCAGATCCAGGTAGGAGGGAGACCAGACCATGCTGAAGGTCAGCACCTCGCCTTCACCGATCTCGAACTCGTCGACGTGGCGGTGGTCCTGCGGATGAGGCAGCCGCGGTCCACGCAGGATCAGCATGTCCGGCCCGGCCACGGCGACCAGCGCCTCGTCGCCGCCGTGCCTGCTGGGGTCGGGCTCGTGCCGCAGCCAGGGCACCATCTTGCCGTAGCCGAGCCGGACGACCCACTCGTGCTCCATCGTGACGGTGCCGGAGATGCCCTCGATCTGGCGTACGAGGTCGGCCCTGCCGTCCTCGGGGTGCATGACGTCCATCACCCGGACCGTGCCGGACTCCGTCTCGTGCGTCGTCTCCAGCACAAGGGTGCCCTCGAGGTAGCGCCGGGTGCTGCGTGCTTCCTCGCGCGGGGTGATCAGCCACCGCCCGTGCTCCGGGCCGCCGAGCAGCGCGGCGAAGCAGGCGTCGGAGTCGAAGCGCGGGAAGCACAGCCAGTCCACCGACCCGTCCCGGCTGACCAGCGCAACCGTATGCCGATCGCCGATCATGGCGTAGTCCTCGATCAGGTGTGACATTGCCATATCTTGCCACGCTGCCGCGTTTAGCTCGGGAGTCTGCCCGCGCACACCAAGTTCTGCTTGGGACAGTGCGTGCACGCTCGTCGATTCCCTGGGGAATGTGCACGTCGCGGGCCGTGTGCTCGGCATTCGACATTCGGCTACGGCCCCGGTGCTACGGTTGCTACATGAAGACGATCAGTCACCGGGAGCTACGCAACGACAGCAGTGCCGTGCTCCGTGAGGTGGGGCACGGCGAGTCGTTCCAGGTGACCAACCGGGGCGAGGTGGTGGCCACGCTGGTGCCGGCTCGAGTGGCCGCAGACCTGCGGTGCGTGCGACCAGCCAAGGGGTCGAGGCTGTCCGAGATGACCCGCCATGCGATCGACGAGCCCTCGGCGACCACCCTTGCCGAGCTGCGTGGCGAGCGGTGACGATCCTCTACCTCGACACCTCCGCGACGGTGAAGCTGCTCGTCGAGGAAGCCGAGTCCGCGGCTCTCGCGCAGCACCTCGACCGGCCGGACGTCGAGCCGGTGGCCTGCCTCCTACTGGAGACCGAGCTGCGCCGCTTCACGGTGCGGCACGGGCTTCCTCAGGCCGACGCCACCCACATCCTGGACGCCGTCTCGCTCTACGACATGCCGCGCAGCCTCTACTACGAGGCTGGCATTCGCCCCGGCCGACATCTGCGTTCGCTGGACGGGCTGCACCTGGGTGCGGCCGTCCGGCTCGGCGCTGACGCGGTGGCGACCTACGACCTGCGCATGCAGGACGCGGCGACCGAGCTGGGACTGGCCGTCCTCGCCCTCACCTGAGCCCACCGGCAGGTCCCGTCCCCCCCGCAGCTGCGCGGGTCGAGAACGCTCAGGAGTCTGCGGGCTCGGGGTCGAGAAGCACGGAAAGGACGGCTGGCGCAAAGAAACGGCGCCGGTAGGCGCTGCCCTTCTCCTGCAGCACATCGAGCTCCACCAGGTCCTGCACCAGTCGGTTGGCCCTCCCGTAGGAGACACCCAGGTCGCGCTCGACCTGGCGGACCGTGAACACGGAGTGTGACACCGCATAGTCCACCAGCGCATGTGCGGTGTCCGCACGCAGTCGGGAGCCACGCACGACCTCCTTCAACTGCTGCTGCGTCTTGACCAGGTCGAGCATCTGCCGATGCGTCACCGCGGCAGCTGCCGCGAGACCCTGGGCAAAGAAGCGGACCCAGGCATCCCATGCACTGTCGCAGCTCACCGAGTACAGACGGTCGTAGTACTGCGTGCGGCGCGCCTCGAACCACGGAGACACGGTGAGGGTCGGTTCGCTCAGCACACTCATGGTGCGTAGGTGCAGAACGATCAGGAGCCGACCGATCCGGCCGTTGCCGTCATGGAAGGGGTGCAGAGCTTCGAACTGGTAGTGCGCGAGCGCTGCGCTGATGACGGGGTCCACCGTCGCCCGACGATCCGTGGTCATCCAGCCGACCAGGTCGCGAACGCGGGCCTCGAGATCGGGACCGGGCGGCGACGGCACGAAACGGGCAGCCCTTACCGGCAGCTCGCCAAGAGTCGACGTCTGACGCTGCCCGATGACGACCTGAATATCGCGGACCCTGCCCGAGGAGGCACCATCCGCCGGCGTCCGGTACACCAGCATCCGTTGAAGCTCGCTCAGCATGGTCACACTCAGCGGCCGCCCGCTCTCGACCCACGCGAATGCCTGATCCGCCATGCTGACGAAGTTGAGCACCTCGCGCATGGTCTCACTCGTGGGTTCCTCGGACTCGGCAGTCAGCACGTCACGCAAGGGCTCGTACGTTCCCTCGAGGGCGGACGTGCTCTGCGCCTCTCGACGGAGAGACGGTCTACGCAGGAGACGAGGGTTGGGCAACTGGCGTGCCGTGCTGTCCAGGGCAGCAAGAGCAGCTCGAGCGTCGGCTACGGCAAGGTAGGTCGCAGGGGTCAGCTCGGGAGAGTCCTCGCCCAGCGGGTGGGGCACGAAGGCATGGTGCGACCACGCACCCAAACGTGGGTCGGTGCCGGGGATGGGAACCAACGAGCCGGATGTGTTGTTTCCGAACATTTCCACGTCCACGATGTCACCCTAACGACAGATGAGTGAAATTACGACGGGGTGGTTCACACTTGACGAACATGGTGACATCAGCACCGCCGCGCGCGGGCCGGGCAGACCGCACCGGAAACTGAGTGGCGGTGGCGGTGGGATTTGAACCCACGGAGGATTTGCACCCTCACACGCTTTCGAGGCGTGCTCCTTTGGCCGCTCGGACACGCCACCGCCCAGCAGGCTACCTGAGCCGCCGCGCGGCGAAAAATTGTGCGAGCAGCTGGGAGCAGGACCGCTCCAGCACTCCCGCAACAACCTCGGGCGTATGCAGTGATCGCCGGTCCCGGGGCAGGTCCCACACCGAGCCGCATGCCCCGGCCTTGAGGTCGAACGCCCCGAAGACGATCCGGTCCATCCGCGCCAGGACCGCCGCGCCCGCACACATCGCGCACGGCTCGAGGGTCACCACCAGGGTGCAGCCCGTCAGGCGCCACTGGCCCCGGGCCGACCCGGCGGCCCGCAGGGCCACGATCTCCGCGTGCCCCGTCGGGTCGGCCGCCGCCTCGCGCACGTTGTGCGCCCGGCCCAGCTCGACCCCGTCGGCGTCCACCACCAGCGCGCCCACCGGCACATCCGCCGACCCCTGAGCGCCGGCGGCGACGCCCAGCGCCGCCCGCATCCACCCCGCATACCCCTGCTGTCCCCACCCGGGCAGAGAGCCGCCCGGCGCGGGCCTGCCCCCGGAGTCAGTCACCCCGCCAGTCTGGTGCATAGGCGACGGCATCGTCGGCATCCCCCCGCTGGCCAGGGTGCGGTCATGGAGATCACCGACGCACAACGCGACGTGCGCGAGGTCTATCGCGGTGGCGCCGTCGGCACGGCCGTCTCCGGGGTGGTGTGGCTGCTGGCGGTCGTCGTCGGACAGTGGGTCGGCATCGGCCTGGCGCTCGCAGTGTGGCCGTGGGCTCTGGCCGCTGCACCCTGGGCCGACGGTGGCGGACCTGTGTAGGTTGCGGTCATGCGAGTCCATGTGGCCGACCACCCGTTGATCGCGCACAAGCTGACCTATCTGCGGGACAAACGGACCGACACCCCGACGTTCCGGCGGCTCGCCGACGAGCTGGTGACGCTGCTGGCCTACGAGGCCACCCGCGAGGTGCGGGTCACACCCTTCGACATCGAGACCCCGGTGGGGCCCACCAGCGGCATCCACCTAGCCACCCCCAAGCCTCTTGTGGTGCCGATCCTACGGGCCGGGCTGGGGATGCTCGACGGGATGATGCGGATGTTGCCCACGGCCGAGGTCGGCTTCGTCGGCATGGTGCGCAACGAGAAGACCCTCGAGGCCACGACCTACGCCAACCGCCTGCCCGACGACCTGGCCAACCGGCAGTGCTACGTGCTCGACCCGATGCTGGCCACCGGCGGCACCCTGGCCGCCGCGGTGCACTACCTGGTCGACCGCGGCGCCGACGACATCACGGCCATCACCCTGCTGTGCGCCCCCGAGGGCATCGCGCTGCTGGAGGAGAAGGTCGCCGACGTGCAGCCCCCCATCAGGCTGGTCACCGGGGCCGTCGACGAGCGGCTCAACGACCAGGGCTACATCGTCCCGGGCCTTGGCGACGCCGGCGACCGGCTCTACGGCGTGGTCTGAGCTCCAGCGGATGTCCGCCACCATGCCCACAGCTCACCGGTCGGCGATCGAGCCGTTCCATGTGATGGAGGTGCTCAAGGCCGGCGCGGAGCGGCAGCGCACCCACGGCGACGTGCTCCTGATGTGCGCGGGTCAGCCCTCCACCCCCGCTCCGCTGATCGTGCGGGAGGCGGCGGTCGCCGCCCTGGGCACCCAGGTGCTGGGCTACACCGAGGCCACCGGCATCGTCGGCCTGCGCGAGACCATCGCCGCGCACCACCGCGACTGGTATGCCGTGGACGTCACCGCCGACGACGTGGTCGTCACCACCGGCTCGTCCGGCGCCTTCTCCACCATCTTCCTGGCCGCGTTCGAGGCCGGTGACACCGTCGCGATGACCCGGCCCGGCTACCCCGCATACCGCAACACGCTGACCGCGTTGGGCTGCCGGGTGCTGGAGCTGGACTGTGGAGCCGGCACCCGCTACCAGCCCACGGTCGCGATGCTGGAGGAGCTGCCCGAGCCCCCCGCCGGGCTGATCGTCGCCAGCCCGGCCAACCCCACCGGCACCGTCATCGACGCCACCGAGCTGGCCGCGATCACGCAGTGGTGCGAGGCCAACGGCACCCTGCTGATCAGCGACGAGATCTATCACGGCCTGACCTACGGACCGCCGGCCACCAGCGCCTGGCAGACCTCCCGGTCGACGGTGGTGGTCGGCTCAGCGAGCAAGTACTTCTCGATGACGGGCTGGCGGCTGGGTTGGGCACTGCTGCCCGCCCACCTGCACCGGCCGGTGGAGGTGCTCGCGCAGAACCTGACCATCTGCCCGCCCGCGATCAGCCAGTATGCCGCGCTGCCGGCCTTCGGGGAGGCCGCCCGCGAAGAGCTGGACGGGCACGTCGAGCGGTATGCCGTCAACCGCCAGCTGCTTATCGAGCGACTGCCCGAGATCGGCCTGGACTCCTACGCCCCGCCAGATGGTGCCTTCTACGCCTGGTGCGACATCGGGCACCTCACCGACGACTCGGTTCAGTGGTGCAAGTCGGTGCTGCGCGAGACCGGGGTGGCGCTGACCCCTGGGGTGGACTTCGACACGGTGCACGGCAGACGGATGATGCGGCTCAGCTTCGCCGGATCGACCGCCGACGTGAGCGAGGCCATCGACCGGCTCGCCAGGTCAGCACTGCTGCGCTGAGGCCGGTCGCGGCTCCCCCCAGCGCCAGCATCATCCCGGCAAGTGTGATCGGGCCGAACGGTTCGGCGAGGAAGGCCACCCCGAGCGCGGTCCCGACGACGGGGTTGACCAACCCGAGCAGCGCCGTCGAGCCGGCAGGCATCCGGGTCAGGCCGGTGAACCAGCAGAGGTATGCCGCGCCGGTACCGATCACTCCCAGGTAGCCATAGGCCCACACAGCGGCACCGTCGAGCGCTGGTGGGCCGCCCTCGACCCACCAGGCGAACGGCAGCAACACCAGGCCACCGGCCACCAGCTGCCATCCCGTCGTGGCCAGCAGACCTACGGGACTCGCCCATCGCTTGAGCAGCACGAATCCGAGCGCGGAGGCGACCACCGCGCCCACTGGTGCGGTTGACCCCGCGCGGACGGGAGATGGTCGACCAGGCGGTGTCGGATCACCTGGCCAACGAGGCGCGACTGCTCTCCGGGCTCACCGCCGAGCAACGGCATACCCTGGCCGGCCTGCTCCGCGCGCTCAGCACATCACTCAGCGAGGACTGAAAACCGACGCGGCGTGCCTGGTGGGGCAGAAGTGGCGAGCCTGGCATGATGGCGATCGACGTGTGATCATCCACCCGCCACGAGGAGTCCGTGATGCCGAAGAGAATCAAGCAGATCCTGCTGTGGCTGCTGTTCGGCTTCCTCATCTACGCCATCATCACCAGCCCGGAGCGAGCGGCCGACATCGTCCAGGCGGTCTGGGACATCATCTATGAGGGCTTCGCCAACATCGGGCAGTTCTTCGAAGCCCTGATGCGGTAGGCGCATGCTCGGGTCGGCCCGCACGGTCGAGTCCGGGATCAAGGTCAGCAGCCGGATCCTGGAGCGCTACCTGCTGCGTGGGGAGAATGTGGTCGTGGCGAACCGGCAGCACTGGGCCAAGCTGTCCGAGCCGGCGGCCACGGTCCTGCTGGGCTTCCTGGTCGTCGCCTGGCTGGGGTCGGTGATCGAGCGTGCCACCGACTCTCCGGCGCTGTGGTTGTGGTGGGGCTGGCTGGCGCTGGTCGCCCGGCTCGGCTGGAAGCTGCTGGAGTGGCGCAACGAGTGGTTCGTCGCCACCGACAAGCGACTGCTGATGACCTACGGACTGTTCACCCACCGGGTGGCGATGATGCCGTTGCGCAAGGTCACGGACATGAACTACGGCCGCCCCGTCATCGGCCGGGTCCTCGGCTACGGCACCTTCACCCTGGAGTCGGCCGGGCAGGACCAGGCGATGCACCGGATCAGCTGGGTGCCCCATCCGGACGACACCTACCGGGAGATCTGCGAGATCATCTTCGGCCCGGGTGGTCACGACGTCGAGGAGGATCTCGCCGAGCCGGAGGATGAGGAAGACCAGAGCGCCGGGGGTGAGCCCCGTGGCCGGGACGAGGACCCCGGTTGGGAGATCTCGCCACCCCGGCGCCGCGGTGGCGGTGGCCGCGACGTCACCGGACCGCTGCCCCCGCGGTAGCAGTGTCGAGCGGCACCGTGCCGGTTCGAGCACGGGGGTATGACGTGCGCGCACCGTTCTAGACTGCTGCGGCAGCACCGCGACAGCACAAGGAGACGACGTGGCAGTCCGTGAGATCACGGTCATCGGGCACCGGGCCCTGCACCAGCCCACCAAGAAGGTGCGCGAGGTGACCGACGAGGTCCGCGACCTCGTGGCCGACATGTTCGAGACCATGACCGCTGCCGAGGGTGTGGGCCTGGCCGCCAACCAGGTCGGGGTGCGGCTGCGGTTGTTCGTCTACGACTGCCCGATGCCGAACCGTTCGCACGCACGCGGCGTGATCATCAACCCCGTGCTGCATCGCCTGGGCACCCCCGAGCCGCTGGACGAGGAGGAGGACGGCGAGGGCTGCCTGTCGGTGCCCGGCGAGTTCTTCCCCCTCGCGCGCTTCCCCCGGGCCCGGGTCACCGGCACCGACCTGGACGGCAACGACCTGGTCGTCGAGGGCGAGGGTTTGCTGGCTCGCTGCCTGCAGCACGAGACCGACCACCTCGACGGTCTGCTGTATGTCGACAAGCTCACCGGGCCGTGGAAGCGGGCGGCGCGGGAGGCGGTCAAGGACCGCGGCTGGGAGGTGGACGGACTGACCAAGTGGGACCCCTCCTCCACCAAGGCGGACGACGTCTGAGGCAGCGCTCCCCGTAGGCGAGCGACGGCATACCTGCGTAGTGTGCCGCTGGGGACCCACGACGGAAGGACACCCTCGATGGCTGACACGACGACCGGCGAGCCGACCAAGGCCGAGCTCTACGAGCAGGCCAAGGAGCAGGACATCCAGGGACGCTCCACGATGAGCAGGGGCGAGCTCGAGCGCGCGCTCGCCGAGAGGGGCGCCACGGAGCAGCTGCCCGGTCCGGAGTCCGGCGACCCCGAGCCCGGGACGGTGTCCCGATACCAGGCCTTCGAGGCGCTGGCCCGGGCCCGTGCCGCCGGCGCGGTGGTGCTGCTGCCGCGGCAGTTGACCGGCGAGGCCCGCCGCCAGCACGTCCGCCAGACCATCCGGGAGGACCACGCCCAGCGGATCAAGCTGCAGTCCGAGGACGCCCAGGCGAAGTTCGACAAGCTCGACGGCTCGCTCTACTCCTTCTTCCGCGGGACCTGTCTGCTGTTCTACCGGGACCTGGCCGGTGAGGACGCATGGATGCCGACCGTGCTCGCCCTTGGCGACGTGCACCCGGAGAACTACGGGGTCATGCCCAGTGCCGACAACGTGCCGATCTTCGGGGTCAACGACTTCGACGAGGCCGCCTACGCCCCGTTCACCTGGGACCTCAAGCGGGGGGCCGTGGGATTCATGCTCGCCGCGGAGGAGGAGGGCGGCCACGGGCCCAAGAAGCAGGCCAAGATCGTGCGGCACTTCGTGCGCGGCTACATCGAGGGGATGAGCAAGTTCGAGTCCGACGGTGGGGAGATGGACCAACAGATCCGCTTCGACAATGCGCCCAAGCTGATCCAGGACCTCATCGAGGACTGCCTGAAGGACCGCAAGAAGTGGCTGTCCAAGAAGTACCACGACGAGTACAAGCGGGGGTTCCGGGCGGACGACGAGATCATCCCCTTGACCAGTCGACGCGATGAGTTCCAGGCCATCGTCGACCGCTTCGTCCGCGAGAGTGTGCACCAGGTGCCGCCGCGCGCCGGGGCGATGAAGGTCAAGGACGTCGCCATCCGGCGAGGCGCCGGCACCGCGTCGCTGGGCCTGGCTCGCTACTACCTGATGATGGAAGGAGTGAAGGCCGACGCCACCGACGACTTCGTCATCGAGTTCAAGCAGGCCCGGCTCTCCGCCTTGGCCGGCCTGGTGCCGCCCTCGGACTTCGCCGTCGACGGTCAGGGCGAGCGCATCGCCCACGCGCACGGGGTGCAGCTGGTGCGCGGTGACGTGTTCTACGGCCACGTGGAGTTCGAGGGCCGCAGCTTCATGAGCCGGGAGCGCGCTCCCTACCGCGGCGACATCGACCTCGACGACCTGAGCATGTCGCAGTGGAAGGACTACGCCCGCATCTGCGGCTCGTCGCTGGCCCACGCCCACGCGCTGTCCGACGAGGTCGGCGAGCTGGACCACGACATCGAGCCGGAGATCCTCAAGGCGATGACGCCCTACGAGCTGTTCATCGATGACATTGTGCGCTTCGCCCATGAGGCCTCGGACAACTACCGCAGCGACCACCATGCCTTTCAGGCCGATCACCGCCTCGGGGCCTTCCGCACCACCGACACTATCCATCGCTGAGCGACCCTGCCCGCATCCCCGACCGGCTCGCTCGTCGCCGCACGGCAAGGCCTACATGTCCTCGAGCTCTCGGCCCTTGGTCTCGGGGACGAACTTGATCACGAACAGCAGGGACAGCACCGCGAACGTCGTGTAGAAGCCGTAGGCGAAGCCGAGCCCGATGTTGGCCATCGACGGGAACGATGTCGAGATGGCGAAGTTGGCCAGCCACTGGGCCGCCGCTGCAACGCCCAGGGCGGTGCTGCGGATCCGGTTGTTGAACATCTCGCCCAGCAGCACCCAGACGCCCGGGCCCCACGACATACCGAAGAAGACCACGAACAGGTTGGCGGCGATCAGGGCGCTGACACCGGAGGAGTCGCTCAGCACAGGCTCCAGGACACCGTCGGCGTTCTCCACCTGCTGAGCCGTGGCGAACAGGAAGGCCAGGGTGCCCAGGGTCAGCGCCATGCCCGCCGACCCGATTGTGAGCAGCCGCCGCCGGCCGATCCTGTCGATCAGCAGGATGGCGACGATGGTCACCACGATGTTGGTCACCGAGGTGATCACCGTCTGGGTCAGGGCGTCCTCCTCGGAGAAGCCGACGGAGCGCCACAGCGTCGAGGAGTAGTAGAAGATGACGTTGATCCCGACGAACTGCTGGAAGACCGACAGCGCGATGCCGATCCACACGATCGGCAGCAGGTTGCCGCCGCCGGGCTTGACCAGGTCCTTCACCGACGCCCGGGTGTCGACGGCGAGGGTGCGCTTGATCTCCTTCATCCGCGAGTCGATGCCGTGCTTCATGACGCTGCCCAGGACCTCGCGCGCGTTCCGCTCATCGTGGTTGGCGACCAGGAAGCGGGGGGACTCCGGGATGGTCAGCGCGAGCACACCGTAGGCCAGGGCGGGCACGACCTCGGCGATGAACATCCAGCGCCAGGCGGTCAGGCCCCACAGCGGGTCCGCCGCGCCCCCCGCCGTGGTCGCCAGGAAGTAGTCGGACAGCAGGGCCACGAAGATGCCGGTCACGATGGCCATCTGCTGCAGCGAGCCCAGCCGGCCACGGATCGAGGCCGGCGAGATCTCGGCGATGTAGGCCGGGGCGATGACCGACGCGGCGCCGACCCCCAAACCACCTAGGACCCGCCAGCCGATCAGGTCCCACGGACCGAAGGCCAGTCCCGAGCCGATCGCGCTGGCCAGGAACATGGCTGCGGCCAGCACCATGACCCGGATCCGGCCGATCCGGTCGGCCAGCCGACCGGCCAGGTAGGCGCCGGCCACGCAGCCCAGCAACGCCGAGGACACGATGAAGCCGAGCAACCCCTTGCCGACCTCGAAGTCCGCCTCGATGGCGCCTACCGTGCCGTTGATGACCGCGGTGTCGAACCCGAACAGGAATCCGCCGAGCGCGGCCACCGAGGCGAGATGGATAGCCTTGCCCAGGTAGTAGTCGTCCCGGGTCTCCTTCGGAGCCTGCTCCGTCTGGGACATGTGCCGCCGCCTCTCCCGGGGCACCGGCGCCCCGACATCGATGGTGCGGTCGCCGTCGGCCGCGCTCTCCGACGCAGTATGACGTAGTCACGTCGCGGTGTCAGGTGGCGGGATCGGTAGGGTGTCGGCGACCGGGCACCGACACGAAGGAGTGCGCCATGGCGCTGGCACAGCGACTGTCCCGACTGGGCACGGAGACGGCGTTCGCGGTGGCCCTGGCCGCCGCCGACTGGAAGGCACAGGGGCACCGGGTCTACCCGTTCCACCTCGGTGATCTCAACCTGCCGATGGCCCCGCACATCGTCGAGGCGATGAACGCCGCGATCGCCGACGGCAAGACCGGCTACTGCCCTGGGGCCGGCATCCCGCCCCTGCGCGAGGCCCTCGCCCAGGACATCGGGGAGCGGCGCGGCACGACATACGACCCGGACCAGGTCGTGGTGATGACCGGCGGCAAGCCGGTGATCGGCAAGTTCCTTCAGGCGGTGATGGACCCGGGCAAGGGCGTGCTCTATCCCAACCCCGGCTTCCCGATCTACGAGTCGCAGATCGAGTACCTCGGCGGGCAGGCGCTGCCCTACGGCTACCTGCCGACCTACGACGGCTTCGCGATCGACCTCGACCAGGGGCGCGCCTCGACCACTGACGACACGGTGGCGCTGATCTACAACGACCTGCAGAATCCGATCTCGGCCGAGTCCAGCGCCGCGGAGCGCGAGGCGATCGCAGCACTGGCGGTCGAGCACGACCTGTGGGTGCTGTCCGACGAGGCCTACTACGAGATGCGCTACGAGGGCACCTCGGCCTCGATCGCCACCTTGCCGGGGATGGCGCAGCGGACCGTGATCCTCTACACGTTCAGCAAGAAGTTCGCGATGACCGGGTCCCGGCTGGGGTGCGCGGTGGCGCCGCGGGAGATCGCATCGGTGCTGTCGACGATGAACACCAACGACGAGTCGTGCACCACCCACTACGTGCAGTGGGCCGGCATCGCGGCGCTGCAGGGCGACCAGCAGCCGGTCGCCGACATGCTCGACGTGCTGCGCGAGCGTCGCGACGTGGCGTGCGAGCTGGTCGACTCCATCCCTGGGATGCACGTGCAGACCCCACGCTCGACCTTCTACCTCTTCCCCGACGTCACCGAGACCCTGCAGCGGATGGGGATGAGCGACGTGAGCGAGTTCGCCACTCAGGCCCTGCACGCCACCGGCGTCAGCTTCTGCACCCGCCGGCACTTCGGCCGGCCGCTGGCCGGGGAGGACCGCGACTACATCCGGCTGGCCTACTCCGGCATCGACGCCGCCGACATCACCGAGGGCTTGACCGCACTCAAGTCGTGGATCGAGTCGGCATGAGCCGGGTGGTCGTGACGGGACGAATCCCCGAGGTGGCGCTGGAGTCGCTGCGCGCGGAGCACGAGGTCGACGCCTGGGAGGCTGCCGAGCCGATCGGCCGGGACGAGCTGCTGAATCGGGTGGCCGGGGCCGACGCCCTGGTCACCCTGCTCACCGAGCGGGTCGACGCCGAGCTGCTCGACGCGGCCGGGCCGCAGCTGCAGGGGGTGGCCAACGTCGCGGTCGGCTACAACAACATCGACGTGCCGGTATGCCGGGAGCGCGGCGTGGTCGTCACCAACACTCCCGACGTGCTCACCGAGGCGACGGCCGACATCGCGATGGGGCTCATCCTGATGGCGACCCGCCGGCTGGGTGAGGGCGAGCGGATCATCCGGCGCCGCGAGCCGTGGGCATGGGGCATGTTCTATCTGCTCGGCTCGGGGCTGCAGGGCAAGACCCTCGGCGTGATCGGGCTGGGCGGGATCGGGGCGGCCACGGCGCGGCGGGCCCGGGCGTTCGGTATGCGGATCGCCTACTCCTCGCGCAACCCCTGCTCGCCGGAGGTGGCACAGGAGCTGGGCGCGCAGCGGCTGGAGCTCGACGAGCTGCTGCGCACGGCCGACGTGGTCTCGGTGCACTGCCCCTACAGCGACGCCACGCACCACCTGATCGGGGCCCAGCAGCTGGCCCTGATGCCAGACACGGCATACCTGGTCAACACAGCGCGCGGACCGATCGTCGACGAGGCCGCCCTGGCCGATGCGCTGAGCGAGCGCAGCATCGCGGGGGCCGGGCTGGACGTGTTCGAGCAGGAGCCGCAGGTGCACGAGGGACTGCTGGAGCTGGACAACGTCGTGCTGGTGCCGCACCTGGGCTCGGCGACCATTGAGACGCGCACCGCGATGGCGACCCTGGCCGCCGACAACGCCCTGGCGGTGCTGCGCGGCGAGGACCCGCCCACCCCCGTTTGATAGGAGAAGTGCACGCCCCGCCCCGCTGAGCCGACCCCCGGGTCACCGGCTCCAACCGTGCTATCGGCATGCCATCGCGAGTGATCGTCAACCGTTCCCCAGCCGCAACCCGATCAAGGATCTTGCCGCCGTGACTGCGCAGTTCTCGCGCCGATGCCTCAGCCATCCGTTCAGCCTATTGCGCGTGACACGCCGGCGAAAAGATCTTTGACCAGGAGCTCCGTGTGCTCGATCTCGGGATGCTTGACCCCGGCGAGGTCGACCCAGGTGTAGCGCAGGGCGTCGGCCAGACCGGTGTGCTGATAGCCCAGCCGCAGATAGAGCGCGCGGGCTCTCGGGTTCTCCTGGTCGACACCGACGGCCACCTGGGCGTGGCCCCGACCAGCGATCACGCTCTCCGCCGCCGCCATGAGCGCCGACCCGACGCCCTGCCCCCGGTGCGCCTCCCCGACCTGCAGGTGCGCGATCTCCGGCACCTCGGCATACCGGCTGCGGGCCTCCTGCCCCAGCGGTCCGGACCAGCGGATCACCCCCGCTCCCCTGGCCTGTCCGTCCTGCCAGGCCGCGAGGTATGTCGTGGCGCCGGTCTGTGCCGACCGCAGGTGGGCGCGGTGCACCTGCGCGGGTCCGCTGGGCAGGTCGCGTTCGAGCCGCGCCAGGTCAATGGCGTCCACTTCGCGCACGCACATGAACTGCCTCCCTCGGTGCGGCCACCAGGCACCTCTGCTTGACGAATGCCTCGATCATGCCGCACGCCGGTCGGTAGCATCGAGCGATGAGACCCCCGACGGTTGGCAGGCCGAGGGGATCGCGGCCGGACCGGGGACGACGGTCTATGCCGGCTCGCTGGCCACCGGCGCGGTGTGGCAGGCCGACCCGCGCACCGGAGAGGGCGGTGTGCTCGTGCCGGCCCAGGACGGGCGAGGATGTCGCCGCATATCAGCTGGGTGCTGCCGACGGGTCCTCCTTCGTCAACGACGTGACGATCACACCGGACGCCGCATGGTTCACCGACGCCGATCTCCCCGCCGTCGACGGCATCCTGCTGCAGGGCCGCACCCTCGGTGTCGTGCGGAAACGGTTTGAGGAGATCGCGGTGCTGCGCCTGTCCCCTGACCTGACCTCGGCCATGCTGACGGACACGCTGACCGACCCGGACTTCGCCGTGCCCACCACCGTCGCTGCGTTCGGTCCGTCGCTGTATGCCGTCAACGCCCGCTTCGGGACCCCCGACCCGGCGCAGACGACCTACGAGATCGTCAAGGTCGACGGGTCCTGAGCGCGCTCAGGCAGTGACGCGGTGCTGGAAGCACCAGCGCCAGTCCTCCCCCGGCTCGGCGGACTCCATCACGGGGTGACCGGTCTCCCGAAAGTGCTCGCTGGCGTGCCGCAGCGGTGAGGAGTCGCAGCACCGGGGCTCTCCGCATACCAGGCACTGCCGCATCGCCACCCAGGTGACGCCCTGCTCTGCGCAGGGCCGGCAGACCGGGTCGACCGCTGTCTCGACCGACGGGTAGTGGGTCATGTCCTCGCAGCTGTCGCCGGCCAGCCGCTGCCCGTCCGTGACGGCGCCGGCCATGGCCTGCCGCTCCTGCAGCGCGAACTCCAGCGTCGACTCCTCTATGTCGAGCATGGAGAGGACCTCGCTGACGACCTCCGCGGGCACCCGACCGGTGTCCCGGATCTGCAGCACCCGCTCGCGCTCGGCCTCGATCATGGCCCGGCGGGTGCGGGAGTAGACGTCGCTGGGCGAGACCTGGTCCTGGGCCGTCGCCAGCCGCTCCCAGGCCGCGAAGTTGCGCTGCTCGATGCGGTCGCGGATCACCTGAGCCGTTCCGTGGCGGTCGTCCTTCTCCAGCTCCTCCAGGTGCTCCAATCCGGCGTAGGAGGCCTGCTCCAGCAGCGAGGCCCGGGCCAGGGCGTCCTCGGTGGGGTCCGGGCCCGGCACGCGCAGCCGTCGCGCGAGCCAGGGCAGGGTCAGCGCCTGCAGGAACAGCGTGCCGGCCACGACGGTGAAGGCGACGAGCAGGAGGACCTCCCGGTCCTCGACACGGGCGGGGATGACGAAGGCCGCGGCGAGGGTGACCACGCCGCGCATGCCGGCCCAGCCCACCACGAGTGTGGAGGACCAGGGCAGCGCACCGTCGCGGCTGCCCCCGGTTCCTGGGCGCACCAGCAGGGCTCGGGTGCACACGACCCAGCCCAGCCGCAGCAGGATGACCGCGAGCAGGGTCGCCAGGCAGACCGCCGCGATGCGGACGGGCTCGACATCGCTGGAGCCGACGGCCTGGATGATCCGGCTGGCCTGCAGGCCGATGAGCAGGAAGACGGTGTTCTCCAGGACGTAGGCGATCGTGCGCCAGTTGAGCCGCTCGGCGATCCGGGACTGGGCGGTCTGCAGCACCGGGGCGTGGTGCCCGAGCAGCAGCCCGGCGACGACGACGCTGATCACACCGGACGCCGCGATCTGCTCGGCCGCGACGAACGTCGCGAACGGCGTGACGAGGGAGGTCGCGCTGTCCAGCAGGGGGTCGGAGATGCTGCGGCGCAGCCGGGCCACGAGCTGGTAGGCCAGCAACCCGACCAGCACCCCACCGCCTGCAGCGATCAGGAAGTCCAGCCCGATCCGGCCGAGCTCACCGCCACTGAACCCGGCGGACATCGCCGTGGCCGCGATGGCGGTGCGCAGCGCGACGAGGGCGGTGGCGTCGTTGAACAGTGACTCCCCCTCCAGGATGGTCACCACCCGCCGCGGCAGCCCGATGCGGCGCCCGATCGCGGTGGCCGCCACGGCGTCCGGGGGCGCGACCACGGCGCCGATGGCCAGCGCCGCGGCCCAGCCGATGCCGGGGAGGACGGCATGGACCGTGACCCCGACCCCTATGGTCGTGACGACCACCAGTCCCACGGACAGCAGCAGGATGGGACGCCGGTTGGCGTTGAAGTCGACCAGCGAGGTCTGCAGCGCGGCGGCATACAGCAGCGGCGGCAGCAGGCCGATGAGGACCACCTCCGGCTCCAGCCGGAACGAGGGCATGACCGGCAGGTAGGACCCGGCGATGCCGGCAGCGATCAGCAGCAGCGGCGGGGGATGGAGAGGCGCTCGGCTGCGGCCGTCCCGGCCAGGACGGCGACCGCCATGCCCACCAGCAGTAGCGCGATCTCCACGGACCCCATCATCGGGCATCACGGCACCACCCGTCAGCCCCCCGGGCGTCGACACACCCCGACAGGGCTCAGTCGGTGCGGCGCAGCAGCACGGCCGTGAACTGCTGGATCTTGCCCCACGGCGTCTCGTGGTCCTCCCCGGCCGTGGAGACGAGCTCGAAGCCCGGGAACTCGGCCGTCAGCTCCTCGTGGGTGTAGCGCACGATCGGCAGCCCGCTGCACGTGGTGGGCCCGTCGGGACCGAACGTCGCGACCACGGCCCAGCCGCCCGGTGCCAGGGCGTAGCGCAGCGAGGCGAGGTAGTCCTCGCGCTCGTCGGGCTCGGTGAGGAAGTGGTAGACCGCCCGGTCGTGCCACAGGGCGTAACGCCGGTTGCGCCGCATCTCCAGCACGTCGGCGATCTCCAGCACCACGTCGTCCCCCGCCGGACCGAGCCGGTCGCGCACCGTCTGCAGGGCACTGGCGGACAGGTCGACGGCGGTGAGGTCGGTGTAACCGCGCTCGAGCAGGTGATCGACCAGCGTGGACCAGCCGGCCCCGACATCGATGATCGACCGGTCGCGGGGCACCTGGGTCGCATCGACAAGTCCCAGGGACAGCCCGGGCACCGACTGCCACCAGGAGACGCCGTCGACGTCGTGGCCGGTGTGCACGCTCTCCCAGAAGGCCGATCGCGCGGCAGCATCCTGCGGACGTTCGGTGCTCGTATCGGCCACGACTGGCTCCTCGCCTCAAGCGTCATAGTTTCGTTACTTAGGAAAGTACCTGCTGGGAAGTAGTCTGCACAGATGGTCGAACCAGCGGCTGCGCCCGCCCCCCAGGAACTCGGTGACATCGGCAGACTCGTCGACGGTGGTGACATGGACTGCGGCAGCGGGCTGCTGTTGCTCATCACCCGGGCGATGCGGCGACTCACCGAGGGGGAGCTGCTCGGGATCTGCAGCGCGGAGGCGAGTGTCACCGTCGACCTCCCGGTGGGGGCCGAGCTGGTCGGTCACGAGCTCGCGGCGCAGGTGGCGGAGTCCGACACCGGGCCGTGGTGGTTCGCGGTGCGCAAGAACGCCCGGGTCTCCACCGTCTTCAGCCTCGGCGAGCGCACCCCCGTCGGGCACCGGTTGTGGGCCTACACCAACTTCGACTGCAACCTCGCGTGCACCTACTGCTGCGCCGAGTCCTCGCCCAAGGCCGCCGCGCGCCGGTTGGACCCCGCCGTGGCCCGGGAGGCCTTCGCGGAGTTCGCCGAGCTGGGCGGTCGAGAGCTCTTCCTGACCGGCGGTGAGCCGTTCATGCACCCCCAGCTCGGCGAGCTCATCGACGCCGGCAAG
>NZ_JBPCKQ010000134.1:0-8429 GCF_051004135.1 Ornithinimicrobium sp. | reverse complement strand
TCGGTCGAGCAGGATGAGACCGGGGTGGCGGCCAACACCTACAACGTCATCGAGGTGCAGCTCGCGCCGCACGTGCCCGACCCCATCGCAGCGGGGATGACCCGGTCGTTCGCGACCAGCAGCGCCTGCGGTGTCTGTGGCAAGGCGAGCATCGATGCCTTGGCCGTCCGTGCCGCCTACGACCTGCATGACGACGACGTGCAGGTCAGCGCGCAGACGCTGCTGAGCCTGCCGGATTTGCTGCGCGAGCAGCAGCGCACCTTCGAGCGAACCGGTGGGCTGCACGCGGCCGGCCTGTTCACCGCCGAGGGCGAGCCGGTCGTGGTGCGCGAGGACGTCGGGCGGCACAACGCCGTCGACAAGGTGGTGGGCTGGGCCGTGCAGGAGGGCCTGTTGCCGCTGCGGGGCCATGTGCTGCAGCTGAGCGGGCGGGTGTCGTTCGAGCTGGTGCAGAAGGCCTACCTGGCCGGCATCCCCGTCGTGTCCGCGGTCTCGGCGCCGAGCTCGCTGGCCATCGCCACGGCGCAGGAGGCCGGTATGACAGTCGCCGGGTTCGTGCGCGGCAGCTCGCTCAACGTCTACACCCGTGCCGACCGGGTGCGGACTCCGGCGCACGTCTGAGCTGGGCTACCACTGCACCGACAGCGCACGGTGGTCCGAGATCGGCAGCGCCAGAGTCTGCGTGGACGTCGATGGCGGCAGTGCGCCTCGAGCCAGGATGTGGTCCAGCTGGCGCCGTGGTCGGTCGGCCGGGTGGGTCGGCGCCCGGGCCAGGGACCGGAAGCCCGACCGAGCACCGTGCAGCAGGACCCGCTGGTTGAGGTCGCCGAGCAGCACCTGCGGCCCGGGCAACCGGCGCAGCCAGCGGGCGACACGGCGCAGCTGCCACAGGTTCTGGCCGGGGACGAACGACAGGTGCGTGGTGGCGACGGTGAGCTCACCCAGGGGTGCGCCCAGCACGGCGGCCACGGCCACCCGGGGCTCGTCCGCCAGCCAGGTCAGGCGCCGGCGTCCCGGCTCGAGCACGGGACCGCGCACCGGGGCGGCGGCCATCCGCAACTCGTGCCAGGACGTGACCGGGTAGCGCGAGACCAGCGCCACCCCGTAGGCTGGGGTCTGCTGGGCGTCGGCTTCCCCGGCCGGGCGCCACCGCATACCTGGGGTGCCGATCAGAGCGGGCACGAAGCGCCAGTCCCGGGCGCCAACGGCGGTCGCGATCTGCGCCGTCTGGTCTCGGCCGGCCGAGCGCGGCTGCCCGCGGTCGACCTCCTGCAGCCCGAGCACGTCGGCGTCGATCTCCACCACGGCATCGCGCAGTCGCTGAGCGTCGACCTGGTCGTCCTCCAGAGACCGGCCGTGCAGGATGTTCCAGGTCGTCAGTCGCATGGCTCGTGGCCGTTTGCGACGGGCGTCGTCACAGCCCCAGGTAGGTCGTGAGCTGACGTCCGAGATGGTCCATCTCGGACCCGGCGACCACGCCTCGCCGGGTCAGCAGCTAACTCCTGGCGACGGGCCGCAGACCCGTGACATCGGCATACGACCGGTCGTAGCGGGTGAGGCCTGCGTCGGTGTTCAGGGCCACACGGGTCTGCTCCGGCCCGCGAGTGCCGGTCACCGGGATCACGGCGACGTGACCGAGTCGGGCGTTGAGCAGGTTGACGCTGAACACCACCGCCGGGTGCATCCCGAACTCCTCGAAGTCGACATCCCACACCTCACCGCGGAACGGCTCAGGCAGTGACATCGGTCTCGGTGGGCGCTCGCGAGCGGACGCCGACCGGCAAGGGTGGCTCCTCAGAACCGTAGAAGTGCTCGACACTTTGCGCCATGCGCTCCTGCGCCGCCTGTCGGTGCAGCAGCTCGAGCGCTGCCCTGACGATCTCGGTGCGCCCCTGGAGACCGAGCAGCTCTGCGTCGCGGCGTAGCTGTGCTGCCAGGTCGTGAGGCACCCGCGCCTGCCAGGTCTCCGAGGCTCCGGTCGTCGAGGTCATAGTGTATACGCTCCGCCGTACAGTGCTCCTTGTCAAGCGGTCTCGGTCCCCGTCGCGGCCAGGGCCACCTCGGCGATGCGTCGCGCCGGGCGGGCGGTCAGGTGGATGCCGGCGATCATGCAGCGCACCGACCCGCCGGCGAGCTCGATGGTCGGCACGTCGACCGCCAGGATCGTGCAGCTGCGCTCGATCACCGCCACCTGTTCGTCCTTCAGCGAGCGCAGCGCGCGTCGCGAGATCACCAGCAGTCGACCCTGCGGACCCTGAAGCTCGATCGCGTTGCCCGCGAAGTCGAGGATCTGCTCGTGGGTCAGCGCGATGATCTCGCGCCCGGAGCCCTCCAGGGACTCCACCAGGTCCTCCCGGCGGCAGACGTCGTCGATGAGCTCGAGTCCGATCAGGGCGAACTGCGAGGCGATGCACATCATCACGTTGGTGTGGTAGATCTGCCGGCCGGCCCGGTCGGTCGCGTCGAAGACCATCGACTCGTAGTTGAACCGGCTGCAGAACCGCTCCAATGCGAGGGGGTTGGCCCGGTGGGAGCGCGCGGCATACGCGACTCGCTCGCGATGGTCCAGCACCATCGCGCCTGTGCCCTCGAGGAACATGCCGTCGTGCTCCAGGCCCGAGTAGTCGGTGACGTCCTGCACCCGGTAGCGCTGCTTGAGCATCTCGATGATGTCGCTGCGCCGCTCCTGCCGGCGGCTGGGCGAGTGCATCGGATAGATCGCCACCTGGCCGCCGGCGTGGGTGGAGAACCAGTTGTTGGGGAAGACGCTGTCCGGGCCGAAGACCTCGTCACTCTCGAAGAGGTGCACCACGATCCCGGCCTCGTGCAGCCGGTCGGCGAGGAGGCTCACCTCGGCATACGCGTCGCGGCTGATGGTCGCGACGTCCCGGGTGTGGTCCACCGACTGGAACGCGTTGTCGACGGACGTGCACGGGTTGGGCGAGAAGTGACTGGGCCGGATCAGCACCACCGCCGCGGGTCCCTGCAGCGACATCACGACCACCGTCCTTCCTCGGTATGCAGATCGGCCTGGCGGCCCAACTTCCCGAGTCTAGAGTGCACGAATTTCATACGCAACCAGCACAGCGCGACTATCTGACAACGTAATCGCGCATTTCGCCTCACGCAAACATACAATCTGCTCATGTCCACTCTTGACGACCTCGACCTCCGGCTGATCTCGGCGCTGCGGGCCGACGCCCGCGAGCCGGTCACCGCGCTGGCCCGGCGACTCGGCGTCACCCGGGCCACGGTCAACAGCCGGATCACCCGCCTCGTCGAGACCGGCACAATCCTGGGCTTCTCGGCCCGCGTTCGCGAGGACCGCGATCCGGACTCGATCCGCGCCGTGGCGCTGATCGAGGTGGAGGGCCGCTCCACCGACGAGGCGATCCTGGCGCTGCGCGGCTTCCCCGAGGTCTATGCCCTGCACACGACCAACGGCGGCTGGGACCTGGTCGCCGAGCTGCGCACCGACTCGCTGAGCAGCTTCGACCGGGTGCTCGCGCAGATCCGCTCGGTCGAGGGTGTGGTCAACAGTGAGACCTCACTCCTGCTCAGCTCGGTGTTGCTCTAAGAACGCGCCGGCCCCAGCCAGGTGTAGCGGATCTCGGGTCGCCCCGCCCGACCGTACTGCGGAGCGGCCCGGGAGCGCCCGGTGCGGGTCAGGTGCTCCAGGTAGCGCCGGGCGGAGACCCGCGACAGACCCCGCCAGCTCGGCCACGTCACTCGCCGATCCGTCGCCGGGCAGACTGGCCAGCGACGAGGCGACCAGCGTCAGCGTCACTGCGGACAGGCCCTTGGGCAACGGCGCGGATGTATCCGCGGGACGGCCGGCAGCCAGCACCGCATCGAGCTCGCGCTGGCCCATCGGCTGGCCGGCCCCGGACAGGCCCCCGCATCGTGTGCGCCGCCTCGACGACCTGGTCCAGGCGACCGTGCAGGTCCTGGACGGTGAACGGCTTGGCGATGTAGTGGAACACCCCGCTGTGCCGGGCCGCCCGCACCGACTCCAGGTCTCGAGCCGCGGTCACCACGATGACCTCGGTCGTGGGCCGCGGCGCGTCTTCGCGCAGATCGCGCAGCAGCTGCAGGCCGTGCACGTCGGGCAGGTAGAGATCGAGCAGCACCAGATCGACGACCTGCCGGTTGAGGAAGCCCAGCGCCGCCTGCCCGGTGTGCACCTTGCCGACGACCGCACACCCCCGGTGCGCCCGCACGTAGCGTTCGTGCAGGTCGGCCACCGCGAAGTCGTCGTCAACCACGAGGGTGCGCAGCGGCCTCATAGGCTCAGCACGACGTCCTCGGACGCGACGACCTGCACCTCGAACTGCACCTCGAACTGCACCAGGACGCCGCTGCCGCCCAGGGGTGATGGCACGATCTGGGCGCTGCCGCCCCGGCGCAGCGCGATCCGCCGGACCAGGGCCAGGCCGATTCCGTGCGGGCCCGCGCTGCCCGGTCGGACGGGCTCCTTGGTGGTCACGCCCACGTCGAAGACCCGCTCGGCAAGCTCTGCCGGCATACCCGCACCGTCGTCGTCGACCCGCAGCGTCATCCTCGACCCGGCGGGGGACGCCTCGTGGCCCAGCTCGATGAGCACCCGGCCACCCAGCCGACAGGCGGTCAGCGCGTTCTCCACCAGGTTGGCCAGCACCGTCAGCACGTCCATCTGCAAGGACGGGTCGTCGTTGAGCACAGGGACGGTGGAGCCCGGGGCGACCTGCACGTCGACGTTGCGCTCGACGCCACGATGGACCAGCGAGTGCAGCAGGGCGCAGACCTCGACGTCCTCGACGCCGGGTCCCTGTTGCGACCCGGTGAGCGGGCCACCGGCCCCGGTGCGCCGGATGAACGTCATGGCCTCTTGCGTCTCGCCCAGCTCCAGCAGCTCCAGCAGGCCGAGGAGCACGTGCAGCCGGTTGGAGTGTTCCTGCGCCTGGGCACGCAGACCCTCGGTGAGACTGTGCGCACCGTCCAGCTCGCGGACCACGGCGTGCAGATCGGTGCGGTCACGCAGCATCAGCACGGTTCCGACGGCGTCGCGGTCATCGGTCGCGGCGTCGCAGCGGGCCACCAGCACCCGAGAGCCCGCCAGCACCAGCCGGTCGTCGGTGCCCCCGGAGCGGACGAGCTGGGCGAGGTTGGCCCGGTGGGCCCGCAGCATCTCGGCGGCGTCGTCGGGGTCGAGCTGGTAGATCCTTTTGCGGATCAGCTGGGTCGCCCCGGCGGCACCCACGACACCGAGCACGGTTGCCCCGCCCAGCACCAGCAGGATGACGGTCAGCTCGTCGAAGAACTGCGAGCTCAGGGTCGACTCCAGCGTGCCCACCGACACCGTCCCGACCACCGCGCCCGCGGGGCCGAACACCGGCACCTTGACCTGCCACGACCGGCCCAGGGTGCCGGTCTGCGTGTCGATGTAGGTCTGCCCGGCCAGCGGGATCGACGGGTCCGTGCTGACCCTCTCCCCGATCCGCTCGGGATCGGGGTGTGCCATCCGGATGCCTTCGGTGTCGGTCACGACGACGTAGGTCTCCCCGGTGGCGTTGCGGACCACCTCGGCGATCGGCTGGATCTGCGCGGCCGGATCGGACGACGTCAAGGCCTCGCGATCGTCGCCTATCTGGCCCTGGCGTTGATCCTGGTCCTCGGGCTGTGGCTGCGGAGTCGGGGCAGCGCGCCGGACGAGCTGTAGGGCGACGGCACTTCACCGCTGCCGACGATCCGGCGTCGGCGACCGGCAAGCAGTCCCCACCGCTCCCAGGACGTACGATTGAGCTGATGTCCTCCCCCGACCCCCAGTCCGTGCCCACGCTCGTGCTGACCGTCTCCGACCGGTCCGCAGCGGGCACACGCGAGGACACCTCCGGGGCACGCCTTGTCGAGCTGCTCACCAAGGAGGGGTATGCGGTAAACGCGCCGGTCGTTATCCCGGACGGCCGGGACAGTGTGCGGGACGCGTTGCGCATCGCCGTGCGCGACGGCATCCGTCTGGTCCTCAGCACCGGGGGCACCGGCATCGCACCGCGCGACTTCACCCCCGAGGGCACCCGTGACGTCGTGACCCGCGAGCTGGACGGGGTGGCGGAGTACCTACGCCGGCACGGCGAGCAGTACACCGTGCTGTCCTACCTGTCCCGGGGTGTCGTGGGCGTGGTCGACCCCGGCGCTGACGCGGCTCCCGGCGCCATCGGCACCCTGGTCATCAACCTGCCCGGCAGCCCCAAGGCGATGGACCAGTCGATGGAGGTCCTGGCCCCGCTGCTGCCGCACCTGCTGGCCATGGTGGTCGGATGGGACGACCACTGATGCCCACGCCCCAACCGTTGCCCGAGCCCACGCTCCGGCCCACGCCGGCAGCACGGCATACCTCGGCCGCACCGCCCACGTCGGCCGCACCGCCCACGTCGGCCGCGGAGGGTCCGCTCGTCGACCGCTTCGACCGGGTACACCGTGATCTGCGGATCTCGCTGACCGACCGTTGCTCGTTGCGCTGCACCTACTGCATGCCCGAGCAGGGGGTGCCGTGGCTGGCCAAGACCACGATGCTGAGCACGGAGGAGCTGTTGCGGTTGGCGGGGGTCGCCGTGTCGCTGGGCATCACCGAAGTGCGGCTGACCGGTGGTGAGCCGCTGCTGCGCCGCGACATCGTGGATGTCGTGGCGGGCATCGCCGCGATGGAGGGTGTGGAGGGACCGATCGAGGTCTCGATGACCACGAACGCGCTGGGACTCGACAAGGCGGCGCAGGCATTGGCCGATGCCGGCCTGACCCGGGTCAACATCAGCCTGGACACGCTGCGACCAGAGACATTCCGGCAGATGGCCCGGCGGGACCGGCTCGACGACACCCTGGTCGGCATCCGCGCCGCCGCCGAGGCAGGGTTGACCCCGGTCAAGCTCAACACGGTGCTGTTGCGCGACGTCAACGACCACGAGGCTCCCGCCCTGCTCGCCTTCGCGCTCGAGCACGGCTACGAGCTGCGCTTCATCGAGCAGATGCCGCTGGACGCCGGGCACACCTGGCACCGGGAGTCGATGATCACCGGCGAGGAGATCCTGGCCTGGCTGCGCACGGCATACGAGCTCAGCCCGGTGCCGCAGCGGGGCAGCGCTCCGGCCGAACGGTTCTTCGTCGACGGCGGCCCGGCCACGGTCGGGGTGATCGCCTCGGTGACCTCGCCCTTCTGCGGCACCTGTGACCGGGTGCGGTTGACCGCCGACGGGCAGCTGCGCAACTGCCTCTTCGCTGCCGGGGAGTCCGATCTGCGCACGCCCATGCGTGACGGCGCGAGCGACGAGGAGCTGGCCCAGATGTTCCGGATGAGCATCGGCGCCAAGCTGCCCGGTCACGGCATCAACGAGCCGGGATTTCTGCAGCCGCCGCGGCCGATGAGCGCGATCGGCGGCTGAGCGCTACGGCTCAGCCGGTGTCGGGCGCTCGGGCCTGCTCGGGCTGGTCCCGATCGGTGTGCCGGGTCTGGCGTCTTTGGTGCAGGTCGGGAATACCTTCCAGGGCTGGGGGTGGGTGGTGCTCGTAGGCGTGGCCGGTGGGGGTGGTGAGCCGGATGACGCGGCGCCCGTCGGGCTCGCGGTCGGCGGTGGCGGTGAAGCCGGGGGTGTCCTTGTCGTAGTTGCAGCGTTCGCACAGTCCTTGGCCGTTGTCCGGGGCGGTGGGCCCCCCATCGGTGTGCCGGTCGATGTGGTCGGCGTGTCGGATCGGGGCGTCACACCAGGGGGTGGCGCAGTGTTGGTCGCGGGCGATCAACAGCTCGCGCACGGCGGGGTCGAAAAGGCGCCGGTGGGAGTCTCGGTCGGCAACGGACCCGTCGATCGGGGACAGGAACAGTCGGCGGATCCACGCGGCCCGCGGCCCCGTCGGTCGACGCCGGTCGACCCGTTCCCTCCGGACACCCTGCTTGCCGTCGTCCTGCTCGCACCCGCTGTCCTGCTCGCACCCGCTGTCCGGGTCGCGGCCACCGCTGTGCTTCCTGCCACGGTCGGGCTCGTCCGCGCCGTCGGGCTGAATATCGCGGTGTTCGCTGTGTCGGGTGGTGCCGGTGAACGCCAGGTCGCGGGCGGTCTGGGCGGGGATGGGTCCGAAGCCGGGCATCCGGGCGGGATCGGCGGCCTGGTCGAACAGGGCCGAGTCGGTCATCACGACCTGGATCTCCACCTCATACCCATCTTGCACCGAGGCGACCCCGGTCAGACGTTGAACCAGGATGTCGGCGCGCAACTGGTCCAGGGTCCGCGGGTCGCCCTGGGCGCGCAGTGCTTTGGCCGCGGTGTCCAACGCAGCGTGGCAGGCGACCCCGTCGGCTACCGGCAACAACCCGGACAGGATCGACATGGTGTCCGGCGCCGGGCGCAGGCTGACCCGCCGGTCCTTGGTGGCCTTGCGGCCCTGGGCCACGAAGACCTCCG
>NZ_JBPCKQ010000133.1:0-27930 GCF_051004135.1 Ornithinimicrobium sp. | reverse complement strand
ACATCTGCAACACCAACGTGTTCGAGCCCGACAACGCCTCGTCCGCCGACCAGGTCAGGGACATGTTCACCGAGCAGGTCGGCTGGGCGAAGGACGCCGGTGTCGACTACGTGATCGGCGAGACCTTCAGCTGGGCCGGCGAGGCGCTGATCGCCCTGGAGGTCGTGCGGGCGGCGGGGCTCCCCTCGGTGATCACCCTCGCGGTGCACCGGGCGCCGACGACCCGCGAGGGCTGGACCGTGGCCGAGGCAGGCAAGCGCCTCTGCGGCGCGGGGGCCGACGTGGTCGGGCTCAACTGCATCCGCGGGCCGGCCACGATGCTGCCCCTGCTGCGCGAGCTGATCCCGGCGGTGGACGTGCCCGTCGCGGCACTGCCCGTGCCCTACCGGACGCACGCCGACGAGCCGAGCTTCCAGTCGCTGCGCGACCCTGGGCACGAGCACGAGAGCGAGCGGCCGTTCCCGGTGGCGTTGGATCCGTTCACCTGCACCCGGCACGAGATCGCCGAGTTCACGGCCGCCGCCCGGGGGCTGGGGGTCTCCTACTTCGGGGTCTGTTGCGGCGCTGCCCCCCACCACATCCGCGCGATGGCCGAGGCCCTGGGTCGCACCCCCCCGGCCAGCCGCTTCTCGGCAGACATGTCCAAGCACGCGTTCCTCGGCACGGACGCCAGTCTGCGCCGGGACAACATCGCCTACGGCGTCGACTACTAGGAGTCCGGTGCGCGCGAAGTACTCCGCCTGGGGTCTGATCCGGGCAGGCCTGCTGAAGCAGGCGTGGCCACGGGCCTGGCGCGACCACGAGCTGGCGCCGGCCTACGACGTCGTGGTGATCGGTGCGGGCGTGCACGGGCTGGCCACCGCCTACTACCTGGCGGCCCGACACGGGATCCGCAGGGTCGCCGTCCTGGACCGGGCCTACGTCGGCGGCGGCGGCTCCGGGCGCAACACCGCGATCGTGCGCTCCAACTACCTGACGCCCGAGGGCGTGCGCTTCTACGACCGCTCGGTCAAGCTGTACGAGTCGCTGGCCTCCGAGCTGAACTTCAACGTGATGTTCTCCCAGCGCGGCCACCTCACCCTCGCGCACGACGACGCGTCGCTGCGGACGATGCGCTGGCGCGCCGAGGTCAACAAGCACGAGGGGATCGACTCCGAGGTCATCGGTCCCGACGAGATCTCGCGACTCGTCCCGCTGATGGACACCTCCCCCGAGGCGCGCTACCCGATCCTGGGCGCCTTGCACCACCCACCCGGCGGCACCGTCCGGCACGACGCCGTGAACTGGGGGTACGCCCGGGCGGCCGACACGCTCGGCGTGCAGATCCACGAGAACACCGAGGTGACCGGGATCGACGTCCGGGACGGGAGGGTGCGAGGGGTGCGCACCACGCGCGGCGACGTCAGTGCTCCGGTGGTCCTCAGCTGCACCGCGGGGTGGGCCAGCCTGGTCTCGGAGCTGGCGGGCGTTCATCTGCCGATCGTGACCCACCCGCTGCAGGCCGCGGTGACCGAGCCGGTGAAGCCGTTCCTGCGCACGGTCGTGGTGTCGGGCACGCTGCACGTCTACGTCAGCCAGACCGCCCGTGGGGAGCTGGTCTTCGGCGCGAGCACGGACTCTTACCCGTCGTACTCGACCCGCGGCTCGCTGGAGTTCACCGAGGAGCTCGCCGGTCACGTCCTGGAGCTGATGCCCTCGATTGCCAGGCTCCGGGTGCTGCGACAGTGGGCGGGCCTGTGCGACATGACACCGGACTTCTCGCCGGTGATGGGCGTGACGCCGGTGCAGGGGTTCTACGTGGACGTCGGCTGGGGCACCTACGGCTTCAAGGCCGGGCCCGTGGCCGGGGAGGCGATGGCCCAGCTGATCGCCTCGGGGCGGACGCCGGAGCTGATCGCCTCGTTCGACCTCGCGCGGTTCGCCGAGGGCCGGCTCGTCGGTGAGCGTGGCGCGGCCGCGGTCGGGCACTGAGGAGGCCGCGGAGGTGTTCATGATCCCGTGCCCGCACTGCGGGCTGCGCAACGTCTCGGAGTTCCGCCACCTGGGCGAGACCGGTGCCCGCCCCGACCCCTCGAGCGCCACCGCCGCGGCCTGGCGCAGCTACCTCTACGACCGCGACAACGTCGCCGGCTGGACGACCGAGTGGTGGGCGCACTCGGCCGGGTGCCGGCGCTGCTTCACGGCGCGACGGCATACCGTCACCAACGAGACCCGGCCGGCGGGCGCTTGACGACACCGCAATCGTCGCACCGGCTGCCGCCTGCGCCGGAGGAGCTGATCGACCGTGGCCGCCCGTTGACCTTCACCTGGGAAGGCCGGAGTCAGGTCGGGCTCGCCGGCGACACGATCGCCTCGGCGCTCGCGGCGTCGGGGATCCGGGTGCTGTCCCGCAGCTTCAAGTACCACCGACCCCGGGGCATCCTGACCGCGAGCTTCACCGACCCGGGGTGCACCGTGCAGGTGGGCGCCGAGCCGAACGTCCGCGCCGGGCACCGCCGCCTCGAGGCGGGTATGGCGATCGAGCCGCAGAACGTCTGGCCCTCGCTGCGGTATGACGTGCGCTCGGTCAACCAGCTCGTCGGGCGCTTCCTGTCGGCGGGTTTCTACTACAAGACGTTCATGGCGCCGCAGCGGCTGTGGCCGACCTACGAGCGGGTCCTGGAGCGGTTCGCCGCGGGTGGTCGGGTGGTCCCGGGGGCCGACCCGGGCAGATACGACCAGTGCTACGCGCACCCGGACGTCGTCGTGGCCGGCGGCGGCCCGGCCGGGATCGGGGCCGCGCTGGCGGCCGCGGACGCCGGGGCGAGGGTGATGCTGGTCGAGGAGGAGTACCAGCTGGGCGGGCACCTGCGTTGGGGCGGGGCTCCCGAGCTGGCTGCCCTGCGCGAGCTGCGCGCCGCGGCGCAGGCGCACCCGGGCGTCGAGGTGTGCCTCAACTCCGTGGTGCTCGGGCGCTACGACGACAACTGGGTCTCGATCCTGCGGCGCGACAACGACGGCGTCACCGAACGGCTGGTCAAGGCCCGCGCCGGGGCGCTGGTGGTCGCTGCGGGTCTGATCGAGCGTCCCTACGTCTTCGAGGGCAACGACCTGCCGGGGGTGCTGCTGGGCACCGCCGTCCGGCGCTTGGTGAACCTCTACGGCGTCCGGCCCGGTGACCGGGCCGTCGCCCTGATCGCCAACGCCGAGGGTGCGGCGGCCGTGGCGGACCTGGAGCGAGCAGGGGTCGACGTCGCCTGCGTCGTCGATGCCCGGCTGGGCCAGGACGTGCGTCGCGCGACCGGGCGCGGCGGCCTCAAAGCCGTGCAGCTCGCCGACGGCCGGGTGGTCGAATGCGACCTGCTCGTCGTCTCGACCGGGTGGACGGCGCCGACGTCGCTGCTGAACATGGCCGGGGACGCCCCGGTCTACGACCAGGCGGCGGCCAGGTTCCGGCCCGGCGGGGCCCTGCCCGCGTCCGTGCTGGCGACCGGGGGGATCGTCGGCGACGGCAGCACGCAGGAGCTGGTCGAGCACGGCCGTGCGGTGGGCGCCGCTGCGGCCGGGCGGGCCGGCTTCGGCTCCGCGGCCGCCCCGGGTCCGCTGCCCGTGCAGGCGCACCCGGCGCTGTTCCGCGCCGCCACCCATGGCTTCGTCGACCTCTCCGAGGACGTCTCCTCCGCCGACATCGTCGCCGCAGCCGCCGAGGGCTACGACTCCAGCGAGCTGGTCAAGCGCTACACCACCGCCACCATGGGCCCCTCGCAGGGCAAGCTCGAGACCGTCAACACCATCGCAGTGCTGGCCGAGGCCGTCGGGAGCACCCTGGAGTCGCTCGGCACGACCGTCTGGCGCCCGCCCTACGCCCCCGTCACCCTGGGCGCCCTGGCCGGCCGCAGGATGGAGCCGGTGCGCCGGTCGCCGATGCACGAGTGGCACTCCCGGCACGGCGCCCGGTGGCTCGTCGCCGGCCAGTGGCTGCGGCCCGACCACTACGGCGACCCGGCCGCCGAGGTGCGCGCCGTCCGCGAGCGGGTCGCGATCATCGACGTCACCCCGCTCGGCAAGCTCGACCTGCGCGGCCCGGATGTGCCGCGGTTGCTGGAGACCGCCTACGTCAACAAGTGGTCCAAGCTGGCCGTCGGCTCCGTGCGGTACGGACTGATGTGCGCGGAGGACGGAGTCGTGCTCGACGACGGCGTTACCGGGCGGCTCGCGGACGACCGCTACCTGATGTCGACCACGTCCTCCGGGGCGGCGCGGGTCTGGGAGCACCTCGAGGCGCTGCTGCAGACCGAGCACCCGGACTGGCGAGTGCACATCACCCCGCTCACCACCGCATACGCCAGCATCAACGTCGCCGGACCGCGCTCGCGGGACCTGCTGGCCCGACTGACCGAGGGGATCGACCTGAGACCTGCGGACTTCGGCTACATGCGGGTCCGCACCGGGGCGGTCGCCGGTGTCCAGGACTGCTTCATGTGGCGCATCGGCTTCACCGGTGAGCTGAGCTTCGAGGTCCACGTCCCCGCCTCCTACGGGCTGCACGTCTGGGAGGCCCTGCTGCGCGAAGGCGAGGATCTCGGCGTCGAGCCCTTCGGCGTGGAGGCACAGCGCGTGCTGCGCCTGGAGAAGGGGCACCTGGTCGTGGGCCAGGACACCGACGGCATGGCGGACCCCTTCGAGGCCGGGCTCGGCGCCCTGGTCAAGCTCGACAAGGACGACTTCGTCGGGCGCCCCGAGCTGACCCGCAGGCGGGAGACCCAGCGCCGCGTCCTGGTGGGGCTGCGGACCGCCGACCCGGACGTCGTCCCGCCCGAGGGCAGCCAGATCATCTCCGGCGCCGCCCTCGTCGGGCGCATCACGAGCAGCCGGATGTCCCCGACGCTGGGCCGCTCGATCGCGCTCGCCTACGTGCCGGTCGGGATGTCGGCCCCCGGGACGACGGTCACCGTGGCCCTGCCCGACGGTCGGCGCCTGCCGGCCCGCGTGACCCCCACCCTCGCGCAGGTGGACCCCGAGGGGGTGCGACTGCGTGCCTGACACTGCACCCGTCGCGCACGGGCCGGTGGCCGTCACGGCGCCGGTCATCGCCCACGGCTGGGAGGTCTCCGGGCGGCGCTCGTCGGCTTCGTTGCGACTGGCCGACCACACCCCGCTGGCGAAGGTCGCCGTCCGTGCCGCGCCGGACGGTGCGCTCGCGGCGCGACTCGGCGTGCCCTTCGGTTGCGCCGCGCGCAACGGCGACGGCGTGCTGGTCGTCGGCTCCGGGCCGGGGGAGTGGCTGCTCCTCGGCGCTCCCGGGACGGCACGGCATACGGCGGAGCGCATCTGTCCCGGCGAGGAGTTCGCCACTGTCCTCGACCTCACGCACGGGCGGGCCCTGCTGCGGCTCACCGGCCACGCCGGCGACCGGCTGCTCGCGAAGGTCTGCGCCATCAACTTCTCCGACCGGGCCACCCCCGACGGCACGGCGTTCCGCAGCGCCGTGGCGCGCCTGGTCACCGACGTGGTCCGCGACGACTATGAAGGAACCCGGTCCTACCTGCTGCACTGCGAGCGGTCGAGTGGGCAGTACCTGTTCGACGCCTTGCTGGACGCCGGCCGCGAGCTCGGGATCGAGGCGGACGGTTTCGACGCGTGGTGCCCCGGAGGGAGGGGCCGATGACCCTGCCCGACCGTGCCCGGTATGTGGTGATCGGCGCCGGGATCCACGGACTGTCCACCGCCTGGCACCTCGCTGAGGGGCTCGCCGCCGCCGGCCGCGGCACGGGCGCCGACGTGGTGGTCGTCGACAAGACCGGAGTGGGTGCCGGTGCCTCCGGCATCGCGTGCGGGGTGGTGCGCAACAACTACTTCCAGCCGGCGATGCGCGAGCTGATGGCGCACTCGGTCGGCGTCTGGGAGTCGGACCCGGAGGCGTTCTCCTACCACGGTGTCGGGTATCTGCAGGTGTCGGCCGAGGTGAGGCACGACGACGTCGCCGGGATCCACGCCCAGCAGCAGGCGATCGGCTACCCGTCGAGGTTCGTCGACGGCGCCGAGGCGAGCGCGCGGTACCTGCGCGGGATCTTCCCCGACTGGCAGGCGGGCAACATCACCAGCGTCCTGCACGAGCACTCCGGTGGGTACGCAAACAACCAGGCATCCCTGCGGGGACTGGAGCGCAAGGCCGCCGCGGCCGGTGTCCGCATCTGCTCGGGGGTGAGCGTCCGCGGTCTGGTCACCGGCTCGGGCGGCGTGCGGGCCGTGGAGACCGACGCGGGAACGATCGCCTGCGACCAGCTGGTGGTGGCGGTGGGGCCGTGGGTGCGCGACGTCTGGACGATGCTCGACCTGCCCGGCACCGTCACCGTGGCCGGATCCGACGGCGTGAGCCGCGAACGGCCGATGTGGACCTACTGGTCCTTGCAGGAGGGGACGCTCGAGGTGGAGCCCACGTTCCTCACCGACGCCTCGGGTGGTCTGCCGCCGGTCGTGCACGTGGACACCGACGCGCCGTTGTACGACGACGAGGACGGCGAGCTGATCACCGACCGGCTCTGGGGCATCTACTTCAAGCCCGATGTCAGCTTCGGCGGCGTGCAGGGCGGAGCGATGCCGTTCGTGGTGGACCGTCCTGCGGACGAGGTCCTGGTCGACCCGTACGGCCCCGCCAGCCCGGACTTCGTGGTCGGCGCCGAGTTCGCGCGGATGTGGACCTCCGGCCTGGCCCACTGCCTGAAGCGGTTCGAGGGCACGCGCAGCCTGTTCTCATCCCAGCCCTCCGGCGGGATCGGGTGCTTCACGCCGGACAGCTTCCCGGTCTTCGACGTCTTCGCCGACAACGCCTACGTCTTCGCCGACTCCAACCATGGCTACAAGATGATCGGCGTCGGTCAACTCGTGGCGCGCGAGCTGCTCGGCGACCGTCAGGCCCTGCTTGAGCCCTTCCGCTTCGGACGCTACGCGGCGGGGCGGACCCATCCGACGAGCCACTCACCGTTCCCCTGGAGCTGATCATGACCGTAACCGAGACGACGACCTGGATGCCGGGCTACTCGTTGCCGCAGCGTGACTACGTGGACCAGGACATCTTCGACCTTGACATGGAGCGGGTCTTCGCCCGCAGCTGGCTGCTGTTGGGTTCGACCGCTGAGCTGCCGCAGCCGGGTGCCGTGCTGACGTGGAGCGTAGGGCGGGACTCGGTCGTGGTGACCCGCGACCAGGACGGATCGCTGCAGGCACACCACAACGTATGCCGGCACCGCGGCTCGCGGCTGCGCCCGGACGGCTGCGGGTCCGAGCGGGTGCTGGTCTGCCCGTACCACCAGTGGACCTACGGCCTCGACGGCTCGCTGCGCGGCGCCCCGCACATGGGCAGCGACCTATCGCGCGATCAGCTCGGCCTACGACCGGTGCACCTGCGTGAGCTGGCCGGGCTGCTCTTCGTCTGCTTCGACCAGGAGGCCCCTGCCTTCGACCACGCGCGGGCTGCCATCGGTCCCCAGCTGGGACCGCACCGCCTGGACCGCACCAAGGTAGCCGCGCGCCTGCACTACGACGTCCGGGCCAACTGGAAGATGCTGGTCGAGAACAACCGGGAGTGCTACCACTGCCGGGCCAACCACCCGGAGTTCTGCCAGTCCAACTACGATCTGGGCGGGTCAGGGGACTCGCGGACTAACAGCAGGTATGAGGCGACGCTGGCCTCTCGTCGGGCGAGCTGGACGGCACAGGGGCTGTCACCCTTCGACGTCAGCTTCGACGCAGGCGGATCCTTCCGGGTGGCCCGGCTGCCACTGCGGGACGGCTATCTGACCGAGAGCCTCAGCGGCCGGCTCGTCGCGCCGGTGCTCGGTGCGCTCGACGGTGCAGACGTCGGGAGCCTGCGGGTGATCTCGCTGCCCAACTCCTGGTCGCACGCCAACGCCGACTACGCGATGACGACCCGGCTGACCCCGATCAGTCCGGCCCTGACAGCTGTCGACGTCACGTTCCTCGTGCGGGACGACGCGGTGGAGGGCGCCGACTACGACCTCGCGGAGCTCACCGAGGTCTGGGTAGCGACCTCCGAGCAGGACTGGGTGCTGTGCGAGCAGAACCACGCCGGTGCGGCGTCGCGTGGATACCTGCCCGGCCCGCTGTCGACGGTGACGGAGGGCTCGGTTGGGGCCTTCCACAGCTGGTACGCGCGAGCCCTGGCCGAGGGCAGCGCCTAGACCCCAGAGGCTGGCGCCGAGGGGACCTGAGGCCGTAGGTTGCGCGAGAGGGGGCGTTGAGGAAGGAGCGACCGTGCGACCCGTGATCGAGCGCCCCGACGCTGCAGTGTCTCGAGCAAATTGTGACAGAGGCGTGCCATGTCCCTAGCAAAACGTGGTGGAGGCGTGTCATGTCCCTAGCACATCACCATGGGGGGATGTGCGGGGGACTCGACCACCACTCCGGCGACTACACCCCGGCGCAGCGGCGCGACCTCGACCTGGTCCTCGCCTTCAACCGGGCGATGAGCGAGGCCATCAACGCGGGCCGTGACGTCCGCGCGACCGAGGCCTACCTCGACCCCGACCCGATGCGCTACATGTGGGTCGACGAGGGGCAGGGCCGGGTCGCCGAGCAGATCGCCGGTGCCGAGCGGCTGCTGGCGAAGGCCCCGACGTTGCCGACACCGGCCCGCGAAGGCGTGGAGTGGGTGGCCGAGTCGGCCCGCGCGGCCCGTCCCTCGATCGTGAGCGATCCGGACGGAACGACACTGAGCGCCTGGCTCGAGTGGGTGCCCGAGCGGGGTGAGGTGCTTCGGGCGCGGCTGGCGACCCCACGGAGCAGGGGCGCCCAGGAAGCCGCCGTCGACGAGAGCGTGGTGGTCGAGGAGGTGAGCACCGAGCCGGTCGACCTGTTCCGCCCGGTGGCCGCCATCGACGGCACCGGCACCTGTTGGATCTTCGTCGGTCGCCGGGATCCCAGCACCGGCCACGTCGCCGTGTGGGCCCACCGCCGCAGCGACACCGGGTGGGGGGAGCCTGAGGCGGTCAGTCAGACCGAGCACCCGTCGTTCAACCAAGAGGTCGCGATCACCTCCGACGGCGGTCTCGAGGTGTGCTGGCAGGCCAAAGAAGGTTCGCGCTTCGCGATCTTCGCTCGCGGCCACGGGTCAGACGGTTGGGGTCCGACCCGGGTCGTCAGCGCCGGGATCGACGGCAACGTGTGGGACCCAGCGGTGACGGCGCTGCCCGGCGGCGGCACGGCATACGCCTGGTCGGAGTATGCCGAAGGCTCCTACCGGGTCGTGCTGCGCACCGTCACGGCCTACGGGACGCTGACGGAGCCGCGGCCGCTGACCAGCGGCAGCGACTACGCGCTGCACCCCAGCCTCGCAGTGACCACCGACGGCCGGCTGTGGTGTGCGTTCGACCTGATCACCGTGCACGCCCACGGCGGCAGCGGGCCGACCCGGTTGCGCCCGGTCGCCGAGGTGGGCGCCGACCCCGCGGTAATCGACGGGGTGCGTGCGTCGGGCGCCAGTGTGCCGTCGGAGCTGCTGCCCGACGTCGCCGCGGGCATCCGGGTGGTCGAGGTGCTCGACGACGGCATCCGGGCCGCACCCGGCGATCTTGCCGGAGGGCTCGACGTCGTGCCCTCCGGTCTGCCCAAGCTGGTCGCGACCGCCGACGGCGGGCTGGGTGTGGCCTACCGGGTGCACCGCCGGCTGCCGCTGATGACGTACTACTGGGAGGTCGCGGCGCAGGTCCTCGGTCCCGACGGGTGGGAGCCGCCGGTGACGTTCAGCGGCACCGACGGGACGCTCGAGGAGCCCTCCGTGGCGGCCCGCCCGGACGGGCTCGTGCTGGCCGCCCAGATGGACCGCCGGTTGGAGCGGGCCCTGACCTGGAGCGAGGGCTTCGGCGGCCGGGAGTGCCCCTACCTCTACGAGCACCACGGCGCGGTCATCTGGCACGGCATCCACGGGCTGGGCCAGATCGTGCTGGCGAGTATGTCGTCCGCCGGCCCGGTCTGGACGCCGTCCGAAGAGACTGCGGCGACCGCCGGCATCGTCCACGCCGCCGACCGGACCGAGGCCCGGCGCTGGGCGGACCGGCCCGAGCGGACCCGGCACACGACATACGTGGACGGTGAGCAGATGACGCTCTACTGGGGTGACCTGCACCGGCACTCCCTGGTCAGCCGGTGCACCTCGGGCGATGAGCCGAGTCTGGAGGACTTCTACCGCTACGCCTGGGACGTGTGCGACTACGACTTCTGGGCGGTGACCGACCATGCGGAGAACTCCTCGGAGCACCAGTGGTGGGGGATTCAGAAGATCGCGGACCTGTTCCACATCCCTGGGGTGTTCGTGCCGCTCTACGGCTTCGAGTGGACCTCGGCGGCCACCGGGCATCAGAACGTGATCTTCGGCGACGTCGCGCGGGGGGCGCCGAGCTTCTCCGCGTTTGCCGACGGGACCACCGACCCGGCCGGCCTGTGGCAGGCGCTCGCCGAGCACCCGGCATACCCGGCGATGACCATCCCGCACCACCCCGGAGCGGCAATGGTCCACAACGACTGGGACTACCACGATCCGCAGTTCAGCCGGCTGGTCGAGATCTTCCAGGCCTGCCGGGGCAACTACGAGTCGGACCGCTGCTTCCGGCAGTACTCCGACGGCACCGCCACCGGCACGTTCACCCTCGACGGGCTGCTGCGGGGCCACCGTTTCGGCTTCGTCGGCTCCTCCGACCACGGGCACGGTGCGAGCTATGTCGGGGCCTGGGCGCGCTCGCTGGACCGGGCCGAGGTCTTCGGGGCGCTGCAGGCCCGTCGCACGTTCGCGGCGACCACCCGGGACGTGACGCTGGACGTGCGGATGAGCGGGAGCGAGTCCGGGCACGCCTTCCTGGGGGAGGAGGCCGTGATCGTCGGCGCGTGCGAGCTGAGCATCCGGGCCAGCGGGTATGCCGATCTGGCCCGGGTGGAGGTGGTGCGCGACGGCGAGCTGGTGCACACGGTGTCGCCGCAGGTGACCGGGCCCGGTGAGATGGCGGTGGGGCTGCGCGTCGAGTGGGGACAGGCGCAGGGGGCCACGGTCTGGGACGGGTCGCTGCGGATCCGTGGTGGACGGGTGCTGAGCACTCCGTTCTGGAGCCCCGAGGTCGTCGCGGTCGACGAGACACAGGTCAGCTGGCAAGCCACCACGCACAGCTTCGGTGAGCCGTACGGCGCGCAGCGAGGGGCGGTGGAGACGACGCTGGTCGGTCCACCGGAGGCGCAGGTCGAGGTGCTTGCCGGTGAGCGGGTGCTGCGGGCGACGCTCGCCGAGATCAGCGAAACGCTCGCGCGGGACGGCGCACTCGACATACCCGGTCCGGCCCACGCCCTGGGCCAGCTGCGGCTGCAGCCGTCGGTGGGGGGCCTGACGTCATTGGGCGTGCGGGAGCTGGACGTCGAGTGGACCGACCCGCCCCCTGCCGAGCGGGGCGCCGCCCACGCGGCCACCTTCTACTACGTGCGGCTCTACTTGGTCGACGGCGAGATGGCCTGGTCCTCGCCGATCTGGGTGCTGCCGCCCCGCGCGGACTCCCGAGCAAAACCGGGGGGGGGGCGCGCAGAGTCCCTAACTAATCAGGTGGGGAGGTGGGCGGCGAGCCAGTCCTTGGTCTGCACCCAGGCCACCGCTGAGGCCTGCGCGTGGTGAAACATCGGGTGCGGGTTGTCGAAGGCGTGCCCGGCGCCGTCGTGCAGCTGCACCTCGACGTCCTGGCGGGCACCGGCGTCGGTGACCCACTCCTGGATCCGCTCGACCTGCGCCATCGGCAGATAGTCGTCGGCGGTGCCGATGTGGTGCAGGCTCGGGACCTCGACAGCCACCCCCGCCTCGACGAGCTGCGGCAGCGCCGAGCCGTAGTAGCTGACCAGCGCGTCCGGCGCCTCATCGTCCAACGCCGCGGTGGCGGCGTAGGCCAGGCCACCGCCGTAGCAGAACCCGAGCACCCCGACCTGGACATCACCGACGACCCGGCGCAGCTCGCGCACCGCCTCGGCGCCGTCGGCCACGGCGGTGTCCCAGTCGGCGGCCTGCATCAACCCGAAGGCCCGCTCCATCATGTCCGGGTCGTCGTCGGTGACCACGTCGCCGCCGATCCGCCAGTAGATCTGCGGCGCCAGCACGACATACCCCAGCTCGGCCAGGTCGGCGCACCGGTCGCGCACGTAGTCGCTGAGCCCGAAGATCTCCTGCATCACCACCAGGCCGGGCCGCCCGGGGGCACCGTCGCCCTGCCAGAGCAGCGCGGGCATCGGCCCGTCGTCCGTCGGGACCTGGTATGTCGTGGGCTCAGCGGTCACGGGGTGCTCCCTCTGCGTCAGGCAGGAACAGGTTGAGGATCAGCGACACGATCGTGATGACCAGGGCGCCGAGGACCGCGTCCCACCAGAAGGCGGTGACCTCGAAGGCCAGACCGAGGGCCCCGGAGAGCCACGACGTCAGGATGAGCATGATGGCGTTGAGCACGAAGGTGAACAGCCCGAGGGTCAGCACCAGCAGCGGCAGGGACAGCACAAACAGGACCGGTCTGACGACCGCGTTGAGCACCCCGAAGACCAGGCCGACCGCGCCGATCGTCAACACGTTGGCCAGCGTGGACTCACCGCCGAACGCGATGCCGGGGATCAGCAGGGAGGCCACCCACAGCGCAATGCCGTTGACGACCACCCGCACCAGGAACGACTCCACGTCGCCATCGTGGCACGACGCCCTGGACAGGCGCTGTGCGCGGGCGGCGATAGTGTGTCGGCATGAGCGAGGAGACCACACCGCCGGAGTCGCCGGTGCGGCTGCGGCGGACCCTGCGCAGCGTGCCGGCCTACAAACCGGGCAAGCCGGCTGCGCGCGGTGCCGGTCCGGCGGCGTTCAAGATCAGCTCCAACGAGAACCCCTACCCGCCGCTGCCCTCGGTGCTCGAGGCGATCACCAGAGCAGCCCAGTCGGTCAACCGCTACCCCGACATGATGGTCACCGAGCTGACCAATGCCATCGCCGAGCACTTCGACGTGGCCCTCGACTCGATCGCCACAGGGACCGGCAGCGTCGGGGTGCTGGGCCAGCTGGTCAACATCACCTGCGACCCCGGCGACGAGGTGGTCTACGCCTGGCGCTCCTTCGAGGCCTACCCCATCGTGGTCGCCTTGGCCGGTGCCACCTCCGTCCAGGTCCCGCTCACTCCCAACGCCCGGCACGACCTCGACGCGATGGCCGACGCCGTCAGCGCCCGGACCCGGCTCGTGGTCGTGTGCACCCCCAACAACCCGACCGGCCCGGCGGTGCGCGGAGCCGAGTTGCGGGCCTTCCTGGACCGCATCCCCGCCGAGACGCTGGTCGTCATCGACGAGGCCTACCTGGAGTTCTGCACCGACGACGCCTGCACCGACGCCCTGGCCATCCAGCGCGACTACTCCAACGTCTGCGTGTTGCGCACCTTCTCCAAGGCCTACGGCCTGGCCGGGCTGCGGGTGGGGTATGCCGTGGCGCCCGCATCAGTGGCCACCGCCCTGCGCAAGGCGGCCACGCCGTTCGGGGTCAGTGACATCGCGCAGCAGGCGGCCATCGCCAGCCTCGCGGCCTACGACGAGCTCGAGGTGCGGGTCAAGGCCATCATCGGCGAGCGCACCCGCGTCTTCGACGCACTCAACGGCCAGGGCTGGAGCGTGCCGGAGACGCAGGCAAACTTCGTGTGGCTGCCGCTGGGCGAGCGGGCCGGCGAGTTCGCGGCGGTCGCGCAGGACGCCGGGTTGACCGTGCGCGCCTTCGAGGGGGAGGGCTGCCGCTGCACCATCGGCGAGACCGAGGCCAACGACCTGCTCATCGAGGTCGCCGACAACTACCTGAGGACGGCGGGGCAACGTTGAGCGAGCGCGCAGAGCCCACCACGAGAACCGACGGTCACGCGCCACCGGCTGCCGACATCACCGACGGCGGGCCCGACATGGTGCAGTTCCTCACCGCCGACGGCGCCCGGATCGAGCCGACCGAGGCGAGCCAGCCGTACGCCGCATACCTCGACGACGTCGATGACGACCTGCTGCGCTCACTGCACCGCGACCTGGTGCTGGTGCGGCGCATCGACGCCGAGGGCTTCGCGCTGCAGCGCCAGGGCGAGCTGGGGCTGTGGCCCAGCCTGCTGGGGCAGGAGGCGGCGCAGGTGGGGCCGGGCCGGGCGATGCGGCGCCAGGACTACGCCTTCCCCGGCTACCGCGAGCACGGCGTCGCCTGGTGCAAGGGCGTCGACCCGGTCAACCTGCTCGGGATGTTCCGCGGCGTCAACCACGGGGGCTGGGACTCCGCGGAGAACAACTTCCACCTCTACACCATCGTCATCGGCAACCAGATGCTGCACGCCACCGGTTACGCCATGGGGGTGCAGCGCGACGGCGACGTCGGCACCGGCGACCCCGAGCGCGACACGGCCGTGATGGCGTTCACCGGCGACGGCGGCACCGCCCAGGGTGACTACAACGAGGCCCTCGTCTTCGCCTCGGTGGCCCAGGCGCCGGTCGTGTTCTATGTGCAGAACAACCACTGGGCGATCTCCGAGCCCAACGACCGGCAGTTCACGATCCCGCCCTACCAGCGGGCCCGCGGCTTCGGCTTCCCCGGCGTCCGGGTCGACGGCAACGACGTCCTCGCGACGTATGCCGTGACCCGCGCAGCCCTGGATCGGGCCCGGTCCGGGCAGGGGCCGACGCTGATCGAGGCGTTCACCTACCGGATGGGCGCGCACACCACCTCCGACGACCCGACCAAGTACCGCATCGAGGCCGAGGTCGACGCGTGGAAGGCCAAGGACCCGGTCGACCGGCTGCGCAAGCACCTGCTGGCCCAGGGGCTGGTCGACGACAAGTGGCTCGAGGAGCTGAAGGTCGAAGCCGACGGGCTGGCCGCCCGGATCCGCCGGGAGTGCCAGCACATGCCCGACCCGCCGCACGAGGAAATGTTCGAGCACGTGTATGCCGATTCGCACCCCCTGGTGGAGCGTGAGGCCGCGGCCTTCGCGGCATACCAGGCCGGCTTCGAGCACGAGGACTGAGCGGCAGCGATGAGCCAGACCCAGAAGATGACGATCGCCAAGGCGCTCAACGCCGGGATGCGCAAGGCCATGGAGGACGACCCCAAGGTGGTGCTGATGGGCGAGGACGTCGGCAAGCTCGGCGGCGTCTTCCGGATCACCGAGCACCTGCAGAAGGACTTCGGCGAGGACCGGGTCATCGACACCCCGCTCGCCGAGGCCGGCATCCTGGGCACGGCCGTCGGGCTGGCGCTGCGCGGCTACCGCCCGGTGATCGAGATCCAGTTCGACGGCTTCGTCTATCCCGGCTTCGACCAGATCGTCAGCCAGGTCGCCAAGATGCACTACCGGTCCCTGGGCAAGCTCAAGCTGCCGATCGTGATCCGGATCCCCTACGGCGGCGGCATCGGGGCGGTGGAGCACCACAGCGAGTCCAACGAGGCCTACTTCGCGCACACCGCGGGGCTGCGGGTGGTGACCTGCACGACGCCCGAGGACGCCTACTGGATGCTGCAGCAGGCCATCGCCAGCGACGACCCCGTGGTGTTCTACGAGCCCAAGCGGCGCTACCACGAGCGCGGGCAGATCGAGCTCGGAGAGGCCGCGCCATACGACCTGCACCAGGCTGTCGTCCGGCGCCCCGGCAGCGACGCGACGCTGCTGGCCTATGGCCCGATGGTCAAGGTGTGCCTCGCGGCGGCACAGGCTGCCGAGCTGGAGGACGGCCCCGACCTCGAGGTGGTCGACCTGCGCTCGCTGTCGCCGCTGGACCTGCCGGCCATCACCTCCTCGGTCACCAAGACCGGCCGGGCCGTGGTGGTCAGCGAGGCCCCGACATTCCTCAGCGTGGCGGCAGAGGTCGCGGCACTGGTGCAGCAGGAGTGCTTCTATCACCTGGAGGCGCCGGTGCTCCGGGTCGGCGGCTACAACATCCCCTACCCGCCGAGCCGGCACGAGGAGCAGTTCCTGCCCGACCTGGACCGGGTGCTGCACGGCGTGGACAGCGTGCTGGCCTACTGATGTCGTGCACCGATGCGCTGGATGACTGACCTGCCCGCCCACTGACCGCGAGAAGGAGACACCGTGCCGCAGTTCAAGCTCCCCGATCCGGGTGAGGGCCTGGTCGAGGCCGAGATCGTGACCTGGAAGGTCAAGGCCGGCGACACGGTCAAGACCAACGACATCGTGGTCGAGATCGAAACCGCCAAGTCCCTGGTGGAGCTGCCCATCCCCTTCGACGGCACGGTCACGGCGCTGCTGGCCGACGAGGGCGACACGGTCGACGTGGGCACCCCGATCATCGACATCGACGACGGCTCGGGCGGGGGAGGGCAGGCGGCCGGGGCGCAGGAGGACCAGGCCACCGGCACGGCCGAGTCCGAGGATGTGCAGACCACGGCCGAGAGCGAGCAGGGCGATCCCGACGACCTGGTGCCCGAGCCGCCCGAGGAGCCGAAGCGCGAGGCCAACCTGGTCGGCTACGGGCCGTCCGAGGGCTCGACGCAGCGTCGCCGCCGGCGATCGGGCGGCGCCGCCGGTGAGACCTCGGAGCCCGAGCCGGAGCGCCCCAAGGCCAAGGCCAAGCCCCCGGTGCGCAAGTACGCCAAGGACAAGGGGGTCGACCTGACCCAGGTGCGGCCGACCCGGGAGGACGGCGTGGTCACCCGGGCCGACGTCGACGCCCACCTGGTGGCCGCGAGCACGGGAGACCCCGGCTCGGGCCACTCGCCCGCTCAGGCCCCCACGGCCGGGGTCGGACCGGCGGGCTCCGACCGGCCCGCGGCCGGCGGCGAGGCTCCTGCGGCGGACCCGGGCAGCGAGCGCACGACATACACCCCGCCGTCCTTCGACCGCTCGGGTGAGCGCGAGACCCGCACCCCGGTCAAGGGGGTGCGCAAGATGACCGCCCAGGCGATGACCGGCTCGGCGTTCAGCGCGCCGCACGTCAGCGAGTTCGTCACGCTCGACATGACCGCCACGATGGAGCTCGTCGAGCGGCTCAAGGCCGACCGTGAGTTCCGCGACCTCAAGGTCAGTCCGCTGCTGATCCTGGCCAAGGCGCTGGTCATCGCGGTGCGCCGCAACCCGGGCGTCAACGCGATGTGGGACGACGACGCGCAGGAGATCGTGCAGCGGCACTACGTCAACCTGGGCATCGCGGCGGCGACCCCCCGCGGGCTGATCGTGCCCAACATCAAGGACGCCGACCTGATGGACCTGCTCCAGCTCGCGCAGGCGATGGCCGACCTGGTGGCCACCGCGCGCGCGGGCCGCACCCAGCCGTCCCAGATGTCCGCCGGCACGATCACGATCACCAACGTCGGGGTCTTCGGTGTCGACACCGGCACCCCGATCATCAACCCCGGCGAGTCGGCGATCGTCTGCTTCGGTGCGGTGCGCCGGCAGCCGTGGGTGGTCACCGGCGCCGATGGCCAGGAGGAGATCGTGCCGCGCTGGATCACCCAGCTCGCCGTGTCGTTCGACCACCGGCTGATCGACGGTGAGCTCGGCTCCCGCTTCCTCGCCGACCTGGCCGCCCTGCTGGAGGACCCGAGCCGCGCGCTCGTGTGGGGCTGAGCCCGTGGCGCGTCGTCGGGTCCCGCTCAAGGACCGGCTTTTCGGCGCGATCTGTCTGGTCGGCGCGGTCGCGGTCCTGGTCCTGGGTGTCTCCCGGGGCAATGCCCGAGCCGGGCTGATCGGCGCCGGGATCCTGCTCGGGTATGCCGTGCTGCAGTCGGTCTCGCGTCGGCTCACCCCGGGGGCGCGGCTGCTCACTGGCGTCGAGGCCGACGAGCGGGAGCGGCGGGCTCAGGTGCTCGCCACGCGCACTGCCGGCCAGGCCGCGCTCGGGCTGGCCGGCCTCGGCGTGCTGCTGTCCCTCGTCGTGGACTGGACAACCGGGTTGTGGGTGGCCGGGGCGACGATGCTGGTCGTCGTGGCGTTCGTCGCCTCCCTGTGGTGGCACGGTCGAGCCTCGTCCTGACCCATCCTGAGACGCAGCGCGCGAAGCAGGAGCACGGCACCAGTCGAGTGACCGGCAAGCTCGCGGAGGTGGCCGGGTCAGGTCAGCCCTCGCAGGCGAGCGCGAGCTCGTCCTGGGCGGCGTTGGAGCCTGACACGTCGAGCTGCGGGAGGACGATCTCCCCGCTCGCGGGGTCCTGACCCTCGTCACTCTCGACCGCGTCGACGGCCTGGACGAAGGGCTCGTTGAGCTGCTCGATGGCGCGCGCCTGCTCGGCGGTCCCCTCGGCGGCCAGGGCGACCAGCCGATCCCGCAGCGTGGAGATCTGCTCGAACTCCGACTCCTCGATGGTCTCGCCGATGGCGATCAGGCCGCGGTCCGGCCCGATCTTGCCGATCAGCGGTGCGTCACCCTCGAACAGCTCGATGCAGACGGGCTCCGCACCAGGCTCCGGCTCGGCGAAGTCTGCGGGGTCGTCTTCCAGCGCGGACGCCTGCTCGCCGTCCCCGAGAACAGGCCCGACGCTTTGCTCGGCGACGTCGCCCACCCGGTCGGTGGAGGCGCCGCCTTCGACGATCTCCCCTGGTGGTGTCGGATCCTCGGTCGTGCACGCAGCGGCCGACAGGACGAGTCCGAGAGCGGCGATGAAAGTGGTCTTCTTCATGCGGGGTTGAGGCTCCTCGTGATCGGACGGTCGGCGGGGTTCCAGTGTGCCCGAGGCCGGGCGTCGACGGGACGGTTCAGGGCGTGATGACCAGCGCGTCGAGCACGGCTCGCGCGACGTCCTCGTCGCCGACCACCCGGTATGCCGTGTCCTCGGTGCTCCGTCGCCCGGCGGCCCGCCGGGTCAGGGCGTCGGTCGACAGCGTGATCGTGGTCGTGACCACCTCTTCGTCCGGATGCCCCTCCTGGTCGGCCTGGTCACCGGCGGCGGTGTCGCGGTCGCCGGAGAACAGCGGGTGCGGCACCACCTCGCCGTCGGGACCGTGCACCATACGCACCCCGACCCGACCCGTGACCGGACCGGTGCTCTCCAGGATCACGGACTGCCCCGCCGGCAGCTCCAGGCGCTTGGCGACGATGCGGGGGAAGGAGCTGACGATGCGGTCCATGAACACCGCAGCCGCGGGGCTGTCCAGGTTGCCGATCCGGCCCAGCGCCTCCCGGATGTCCTGCTCGTGCACCCAGATGTCGACCAGCCGACGCTCCATCAGGTCGCCGAGGGTGATCTCCTTGCCCATCGGTCCGCGGACCGGGGACTCCAGGGTGAGGTCGGGGTTGCTCAGGCTGGCGATCCGGTTGTGCAGCAGGGTCTCCAGCTCGTCCACCACCTGCTCGGTCGGCACGTCACGCCGGGCCTGCACGCCATACTCCATCCACATCCCGAACGTGCTCCGCACGTGCGAGGTGTCGCCGACCTGGACCTTGGGGTAGTCACCACCGTCGAAGTAGGTCTCCAACGAGGCGATGTGGCCCAGGTGGTCGTGCACGCTCCACCCCGGGCAGGTCGTGGGGATTTCCTTCGTGTCCGCGGGGGCGGAGCGGCCCAGGTCGATCATCGAGCGCATGGCCTGCCGATAGCCCTCGACCAGGTCGGGGAGCTCTTCGGGGGCAGCGGGGTGCAACGTCATGTCAGCCAGGGTATCTAGCATGGAGCAGTGTCGTCTCCGCTCGCCTCCGCTGCTCGGGCGGGTTCCGGTCCGGCCGAGGGTATGCGATGGCTCCCGGCGGGCGTCGTCCTGCTCGCAGCGCTGGTCGTTGCGCTGCCCGCGGCTGCCCTGAGCGGGGCGACCGAGCCGGTGCTGCTCGCCGACGCCGGGCCGGTGGTGCGCTGGGGGCAGGTGCTGGTCGGGGTGGTGCACGATCTGGCGGCCGCGGCCACGGTCGGCATGCTCGTCGTGGGGGCATTCTTGAGCCCCGAAGGTCGACACACGCGGCGCAGGGAGCTCGCCGCGCGCGGCGCCGGCTGGACGGCGGCCCTGTGGGCAATCACCGCCGCGGTGCTGCTGGTGCTGGGGTTCAGCGAGATCGCCGGGTTGCCGGTGGGCTCCCCCGGCCTGGTTTCTGACCTCCTGGCCAACCTGATCGCCCTCGAGACGGTGCGATTGGGGGCCATCGAGGTAGTTCTGGCTGCCGTGCTGAGCGGCTGCGCGTTCGTGGCTCGCACCCGGGCCGGGTTGGCCTGGACCACGGCGCTGAGTGTCGCCACGCTGGTGCCGATCTCCTACACCGGGCACGCGAGCGGCACCGAGGGCCACGAGACCGCCGTCACTGCGTTGGGGCTGCACCTGCTCGGGATCACCGTCTGGCTCGGCGGTCTTCTCGCGGTGCTGCTGCTGCGTCCCGCACTGGGCTCGGCGCTGGCGATCACGGTGCAACGCTTCTCGACTCTGGCCCTGTGGTGCTTCGTGCTCGTCGCCGGCTCCGGGACGCTCTTCGCGGTGGAGCAGGTCGATGATCTGGGTGACCTGACGACGGGATACTTCCTGCTCATCTGGGCCAAGGTGCTGGCTCTGATGGCGCTGGGGGGCTTCGGCTATGCCCACCGGCGTCGCATCTTGGCCGGCGGACTCCAGCGCCCAGGAGCCTTCGCACGACTGGCCACCGTCGAGCTCGCGGTCATGGGTCTCGCCGTCGGTCTGGCGGTCGCGCTGGGCCGCACGCCCCCGCCCGAGACCTCCAGCAGCTTCGCGCTCAGCAACGCGGTGTCGCTGACCGGCTACCCGGCACCACCCCCGCTGGGCCCGACCGAGCTGCTCACCGTGTGGCAGACCAACTGGCTCTTCCTGATCGTCGCGGTGCTGGCGATGGGGCTGTATGCGGCGGGGGTGCAGCGCCTCCGAGACCGCGGCGACGCCTGGCCGGCCCTGCGGACGACGATGTGGATGCTCGGCTGGTTGCTGTTCATCTACACCACGTCGGGAGCACCTGGGGCCTACGGCCGAGTGATGTTCTCCATGCACATGGTGATGCACATGTCGCTGATGATGGCCGTCCCGATCCTGCTCGTCCCCGGCGCGGCGATCACCCTGGCCCTGCGCGCTCTGCCCAGCCGACCAGACAAGACGCTGGGGCCGCGCGAGGTGCTGCTGAGCCTTGTCCACTCCCGGTATGCCGCCGTGCTGGCCAACCCCGTCGTCGCGGCGGTGCTCTTCTTCGGCAGCCTGGTCGGGTTCTACTGGACCGACGCCCTCGAGCTGGCGCTGACCACGCACACCGGGCACGTGCTCATGATCGTGCACTTCCTGCTGGCCGGCTATGCCTTCGTGTGGGCGCTGATCGGCACCGATCCGGGTCCGCCGAAGTGGTCCCCGCCATTGCGGCTGCTGGTGCTCATGGCGACGTTGGCCGCGCACGCCTTCTTCGGTCTGGCGCTGATGACCGGCACCTGGCTGCTGGCGCCGGGCTTCTTCAAGACCCTGGACCTGCCCTGGCTGACCGACCTGATCGGCGACCAGCAGCTGGGCGGGATGATCGCCTGGGGGATCGGCGAGATCCCCACGCTCCTGCTCGCGATGCTGGTGACCCTCGACTGGATGCGTCGCGACGACCGGGAGGCCCGGCGCAGCGACCGGGCTGCCGAGCGTGACGACGACGCCGAGCTCGCCGCCTACAACGCACGGCTGGCCGCCCTGGCCGGACGTCAGCGGGACTGACCAGGCTAAGGTGCCGAGCATGCGGGTCGCGATCATCCAGCTGTCCTACGGCGACGACGAGTCGCTGCGCGAGCGGACCGCCCGGGTCACCGACCTCGTCCGGGCCCAGCGGGGGCACGACCTGGTCGTGCTGCCCGAGCTGTGGAGCGCCGGCGCGTTCGACTACCGCGCCTGGACCGGCCGCGAGCAGCAGGTCGACGGCGAGGTGACCACCACGCTGGCCGCTGCGGCCCGCGAGATCGGGGCGGTGCTGCATACCGGCTCGATCGTCGAGCGACCCGGGGAGACGGGTCCCGACGGGCACGGACTGTGGAACACCTCGGTAGTGCTCGGCCCGGACGGTCTGCCGTGTGCGTCCTACCGCAAGATCCACCGGTTCGGCTTCGGGCAGGGCGAGCCCAAGCTGATGGAGGCGGGCACCGACATCGTGGTCGTGGACCTGCCCGCACCGGCCGACACCCTGCGAGTGGGCCTGTCGACCTGTTATGACCTGCGCTTCCCCGAGCTCTACCGGGCCCAGCTCGACTCGGGAGCCCAGGCGTTCGTCATTGCGTCGGCCTGGCCGGCGGCGCGGGTCGAGGCGTGGCGCACGCTGCTGCGAGCGCGGGCGATCGAGGACCAGTGCTACGTCATCGCGTGCAACACCGCGGGCACCCACGCCCGCACCGAGATGGGCGGGCACAGTGTGGTCGTCGACCCCACTGGCGTCGTGCTGGCTGAAGCCGGAACCGGGCAGGAGGTGCTGTCCGTCGAGGTGGACCCCGAGCTCGTGGGGGCCTGGCGGGAGCGGTTCCCGGTGCTGGGCGACCGGCGGCTGTGAGGTTCGCTCGGGGGTGAAGACCCGACGATTCGTGCGTTTCGGGATACCGTGGACGCAGGCGCGGCGGGCACATCAGGTGCGCGCACCGACGGAAGGGCAGCACATGGGCATCGGACTGGGGATCTTCCTGATCGTCGTGGGGGCGATCCTGGCCTTCGCCGTCGACTACTCGGTGCAGGGAGTCGACGTCGAGCTGATCGGCTTCATCCTGCTGGGCGCGGGCGCCCTCGCGCTGATCCTCGGCCTCATCTCGACCCAACAGCGCAGCAACACCACGCACCGCGAGGTCGTGGATCGGCGCGACCAGGTGGACCGGCGCGACCGCGGCTACGACGACCGCGGCTACTGACCGACCCCACCCCCAGCCCCCAAAGTGGACTTCCAGCGTCATACATGACGCCGGAAGTCGGCCTTCTGGCTCGGGGTGCGCAGCTGTGCCGCGGCCGCGGGGGTCAGAAGGCCGACTCGGGCACGTCCATCAGCGCGTTGTCGGTGATCGTGACCACGGCCAGGTCCGAGCTCAGCCGGGGCAGCACCGTGCGGGCGAAGAACCGCGCCGCAGCCACCTTGCCGGTGTAGAAGTCGGTGTCCGCGCTCGTGGCGCCCCGGTCCAGCGCGGCCTGCGCCACCTCAGCCTGTCGCAGCAGCAGCCAACCGATCACCAGGTCACCGGCGGCCAGCAGCAGCCGCGTGGTCTGCTGGCCCACCGCATACACCGCCTCCGGCTCGGTCCGTGCGGTCATGGTCTTGCCGGTGAGGAACTCGACCATCCCCTGGAAGTCCTGCAGGGCGGCCCCGAGCAGCTCCCGCTCGGTGGCCAGGCCGTCCTGTCCGCCGCCACCCTTGACCAGCGCCAGGATCTGCTGCGCCACGTGCCCGAGCGTCTCCCCGCGGTCGCGGACGATCTTGCGGAAGAAGAAGTCCAGGCCCTGGATGGCCGTCGTGCCCTCGTAGAGGCTGTCGATCTTGGCGTCCCGGACGTACTGCTCGAGCGGGTAGTCCTCCAGGAACCCCGAGCCGCCGAAGGTCTGCAGCGACTCGGTGCCCAGCAGCACCCAGGCCCGCTCGGAGCCGCAGCCCTTGACCAGCGGCAGCAGCAGGTCGTTGACGCGCTGGGCCAGGTGTGCCTCGCTGCCGGGCGCCAACCCCTCGCCGCCCCCGGCGGTCTGGGCGGCGTTGACCGTGTCCTGGAACGTCGCGGTCCACAGCGCGAGCGCCCGCAGCCCTTCGGCATACGCCTTCTGCAGCATCAGCGAGCGACGCACGTCGGGGTGGTGCGTGATCGTCACCCGTGGCGCGCTCTTGTCGGCCATCTGGCTGAGGTCGGCGCCCTGCACCCGCTGCTTGGCATAGTCCAAGGCGTTGAGGTAGCCGGTCGACAGCGTGGCGATTGCCTTGGTGCCGACCAGCATCCGGGCGTACTCGATGATCCGGAACATTTGCGCGATGCCGTCGTGCACCTCGCCGACCAGCAGCCCCTTGGACGGTGCCTGCTCCCCGAAGCGCACCTCGCAGGTGGTGGAGACCTTGAGCCCCATCTTGTGCTCGATGCTCGCGATCTCGACACCGTTGCGCTCGCCGAGCTCGCCGGTCTGCGGGTCGTAGTCGAACTTGGACACCAGGAACAGCGACAGCCCCTTGGTGCCAGGCCCGGCGCCCTCGGGCCGGGCCAGCACGAAGTGCATCACGTTGTCGTAGAACGGTGCCTCGCCCGAGGTGATGAAGCGCTTGACCCCGCTGATGTGCCAGGTGCCGTCGTCGGCCTGCACCGCCTTGGCGCGCCCGGCCCCCACGTCGGAACCGGCATCCGGCTCGGTCAGCACCATGGTCGCGCCCCACCGCTGGTCGACCATCAGCCGGGCGATGTGCTGCTGCTCGGGGGTACCGAGACGGGAGAGCATCTCGGCGAAGGTGAAGCCGGAGGAGTAGAACTTGATCGCAGGGTTGGACCCGAGGATCAGCTCGGCGACCGCCCAGGTCAGCGAGGGCGGTGCGGCGCTGCCGCCGATGGCGGGGGAGAGCTCCAGGCGCCACCACTCGGAGTCCAGATACTCCTGGTATGCCGTCACGAACGACTCCGGCATGCTCACCTCGCCGGTGGTCCGGTCGAGCACCGGCGGGTTGCGGTCGGACTCGGGCAGGCTCGGCCCCAGGCGCTCCTGCGCCAGCTGGGCGACCTGGCGCAGCACGTCGCGGGCGGTCTCGGCGTCGATGTCCTCGAACGGCGGCCGGCCCAGCACCTCATCCCGGCCGAGCACCTCGAAGAGGGTGAACTCCAGGTCCCGCACGTTGGGTTTGTAGTGGCTCATCAGCGCCCTCACGTGTCCGATACCGACAGTACCTACTGATCGGTAACAGTGTCACCTGTGCGGCCTCGCTTTGGCAAGCGAACCCACTGGTCAGGCGCTAGGCCACGAGGGTCCTGCCTCAGCATGTCGTCCTCACAGCTGACCCGTCGGTCTCCGGGATGCCCCTGGAGCTGCTGCAGACGCCGCACTGACTCGGCGCTGGATCCGTCCGAGTCCTGGGGTGGCAGAAGGGGGTGTGGCGGTCAGTCGGCGGGGGAGATGAGGCCGGCGTCGTGCACCAGCAGCGCGATCTGGGAGTTGCTCAGACCCTGCGCCACGGCGATCGCCACCTCGCGCTCGCGCTCGGTGAGGTCCTCGAGACGGGATCGTGCGGCGTCCTGTGCCGGGTGCTGCCCGGGATCGGCTGTGTCGCGAGGCGAGGTCACCCGGTTGATCAGCTGCGCGGTGACACTCGGGGACAGCATCGGCTCGCCGGCGGCGACCGCGCGGATCCCCTCGACCAGCCGCTCGGGGCGGGTGGACTTCAGCAAGAAGCCCCGGGCTCCGGTGCGCAGGGCCTCGACCACCATCTCGTCGGTGTCGAAGGTGGTCAGAACGATCGCTTTGGCACCTGAGTCGGCGGCCAGCACCTCCCTGGTGGCCGCGATGCCGTCGAGCCGTGGCAACCGGATGTCCATCAGCACCACGTCGGGTGTATGCCGGGCCACGAGCTCCACCCCGGCGCGGCCGTCCTGTGCCTCCCCGACCACCTCGATGTCCTCTGCACCGCCGAGGATCAGCCGCAACCCGGTGCGCACCAACGCGTCGTCGTCGACGAGCACCACCCGGATGACGTCCACCGCACTCACCTCACTCATCCCACGGCAGGCGACCGTGCAGCACGAACCTACCGGCCCGGTCGGGACCGTAGGCCAGCCGGCCGCCGCCCAGGGTGACCCGCTCCCGCAGGCCGACGAGCCCCATACCGGAGGACTCGGATGTGGGCGCGGCTGCACCGTAGGGGGCAGGCGGATTGCGGACCAGGAAGTTCAGCCCTCGGGACGGGCCGCCGGTCAGCTCGACCTCGACGGGCATGCCCGGAGCGTGCTTGCGCGCGTTGGTCAGCGCCTCTTGGACCACCCGGTAGGCGTGTCGTGACACGGTCCTCGGAACCGTCCCCAGCGCACCCCCGTCGAGGTCGACGCCCAGGGCGACCTCGGTGCCGCCCGCACGAGTCTCCTCGACCAGGTCGGTCAGGGAGCGCAGGGCCGGCTGCGGCCCGACGGGTTGCTCCGGCTCGCCCTCGCCGCGCAGCACCCCGAGCACCTCGCGCAGCTCGGTGACCGCGCGGTCGGCGTTGTCGCGCAGCAGCTCGGCCGTCTGTTGGACCTGGTCGCGGGGCAGATCGGTGCGGTAGGCCAGCGCCCCGGAGTGCATGGCGATCAGTGAGATCCGATGGGCCAGCACGTCGTGCATCTCGCGCGCGATCCGGGCCCGCTCGTCGGCCTGGGCGCGGGCGACCCGCTCACCCTGCTCGCGCTCGGCGGTCTCCGCCCGCTCCCGCAGCGCGGTGAGGGTGTCCCGTCGTGCCCCGATCGCCGCGCCGATCCGGTGAAGGCTGCGTAGGCTGCGGCTTGGGTGATCAGGGCCGTGGCCAGACTGGCCTCGGTGTCGTTGGGGACGAGCCACCCAGCGGTCAGGGCCGCGGCCAGCCAGAGGGGGAGCAGCAGGACCAGCTCACGCCACCGGCGCCGGGTGGCCAGTGAGGCCAAGGCCAGCCCGGCAGCCGGAGCTGCCGCCAGCGAATAGATGGTGCAGCCGGCCGTGAGCATGGCGATCAGGACCGGGAACCGTCGCCGCCACAGCAGCGCCACGATGGCGATCACGCCCAGCAGCGGGTCCCGCCAGATCCACCACGACGGCGCGGAGAGCTCGTCGGCAGCGGCGACCAGCACGATGCCGTAGGTGAAGAACCCCAGCACGGTGACCAGACCCATACGCCACGCCTCGCCCGCTACCGTGGTTGCGGGCAGAGATCGGCTCACTCCCTGACTGTATGCCGAGGTCGCGGCCCTGCGCGTCCACCTTCGGCAGGGGAGGGGCCGGTGAGACGACATACCTTGGTAGGGGGTGGCTCTAGACCCACGGCCGATGTGCCGGACCCAGCGGTCGGCCCAGAGTGGTCCGCATGATCACGACAACCAACCTGGTGCGCCGCTACGGCGACTTCACCGCCGTCGACGACGTGACGTTCACCGCCGAGCCCGGCCGGGTCACCGGCTTCCTGGGGCCCAACGGTGCCGGCAAGTCCACGACCATGCGGATCCTGACCGGCCTCACCCCGGCCACCTCGGGCACGGCCCACGTGCTCGGCAAACCCTTCGCCTCCCTCACCAACCCCGGCCGGCACGTCGGAGTGCTGCTCGACGCCTCGGCTCAGCACGGCGGCCGCACCGGCCGCGAAGTGCTCGCGCTCGGGGCGCTGACCATGGGCCTGCCCTCCCGCCGGGTCGGCCGGATGCTCGACGTGGTCGGGCTGTCTCGCAGGGCGTCGACTCGCCGGGTGCGCAACTACTCCCTCGGTATGCGGCAGCGCCTAGGCCTCGCGCACGCGCTGCTCGGCGACCCCGAGGTGCTGATCCTGGACGAGCCGGCCAACGGGCTGGACCCCGCGGGCATCCGCTGGATGCGCGACCTGCTCGGCAGGTTCGCCGCCGAGGGCGGCACGGTGCTGCTGTCCAGTCACCTGCTCAACGAGATCGAGCGGATCGCCGACGACATCCTGGTCATCGGCCGGGGCAAGATCGTGGCCGGCGGGAAGACCGAGGATCTGTTGCGTCCCTCCGGCACCTTCGTGCACAGCATCGACGACGAGCGTTTTGAGCAGGCTCTGACCAAGGAGGGCCTGGCCCCGGTGCACGAGGACCAGGGCCTGCGCGTGGAGGCCGATCCCGCGCGGAGTCGAGCCCTCGACGCAGGAGTGGCAACAGCTAGGCGTCTCGGTGGTCCTGTGGGTAGCGGTGCCCATGGCCATCGGGGTATGGCGAGTGCTGCACCGTGAGGTGAATTAGTCGCCGCAGGAGGCGCGGGGGGGGGGGGGGTTGGGGGGAACCCCCCCCCCCCTCTCTCGAACAGGCCCCCTCCGACAAGGGGTGAAAAAAAACCCCTGCGCCGCCCCGAATGCGAGGGG
>NZ_JBPCKQ010000132.1:0-4106 GCF_051004135.1 Ornithinimicrobium sp. | reverse complement strand
ACGATTTCGGTGAAGAACACCTTCAGGTCATACGCGACCGCGAGGAGGGTATTCGGTCGAGCCCTCGCAGCGACGAACTCCAGATAGCCATCCAGCACCGCATGGCCCAAAGAAACAGACTCCAGCTTACCGCCCGACATAGTCTCAGACCTCCGGAAGTAGTTGATCCTCACCTCGGTTGACCTGCGGCTTTTGGCGCGCCGCGCCGTCGGAAATCCGATCAATATCGCGTGGTGGTCGGTAGTCTTGGCTGCTACCGCGATCGTGACCTACGCGCCGTCATCGAGACCTACCGCTCCCGGCACGGCCAGATGCTCACCCTCACCGGGTTGGCCGACCGGATCGACAACCTCACCCAAGCACTCGAAGCCGTCGCGGGCAAAGTGCGCCGGCAAGAAGAGGAACTCCGCGCGCTCACACGCTTCCTCGGGACCAACGCCATCGCGGGGAGCACGGCAACCGCCCCCTCCGGCGGCGGATTAGCCGGAGAATCGAAGAACAGGATGTCGACCTGCAAGTTCAACAGGTGCGCCACCGAGGCGAACACCTGCCCGGCGATCTGCGGCAACGCCTCCAGTAGGAAGTCCATCGCCCGGTAGGCCTGATCGTCACTGAACCCAGGCAACCCTTGGATGGCCACCCGCTCGGCCACCCACCGCGTGGCGGCCAGCTTGGAGGCCGGCTCCAGGGCCCGCTGCGCCACCAGTGCGAACAGCACCCGCTCGGCCAGCTCGGGGTCGACTCGGCGCCCGGCCGCGGCCTTGGTAATCGCTGCGCTGAGCCCGAGGCGTGCCCAGATCCGGTCCAACGTCCACGCCCCACCCAACCGGTGCGAGTCCAACACCTCCACCTGCCCGGTGGCCGCCGCGGTGATGGCCTGCTCAGGGGTCAGGAACCGACCGATCGAGGACACCAACCGGGTCAACGCCTCCCGGTCCACGTCCTGCGCCCGGCCGAAGGAGTGGATCACCTTGGCGGTCGGGGCGCCGCTGTCCGGGTGGCGTTCGTTGTGCGCCAGTTGCAGGTAGGACACGGTCGAGCCGTCCCTGTTCTGTTCTTCCGCCGTGTCTCCCGCAAGTACATACCTACACGAAAGCACGTGCATGCAGGCCACGTCCAGTGACACGCCCAACTCGTGTGCCTACACGATCAACGCCACTGCGTACCCCGAGCAGCGCTGACCAGCACAGAGGCCATCAGCACCCCCCGAATGTGCCTACGAACTGCGGAAGTCCGGCCTGGCCGCCGCGCCCGCGTCGGCCGAGACCGAGGTCGAGGAGTCCGACACCTTCACTTCGGCGTTCACCATGCGTGAGCCGACTCGAGCGCTGAGCAGCAGCCTCAGTTGGCTACGAGGCGATCCTGGGAGACCTGCGCCTTCGCGCGGGACAGCGAGTCTGTGGCTCTGCGGGTGCCCAGCCAGCCCAGCCACACCGACACCCCACCGATCGCCAGACCGGCGATGTCGTCGACGATGTAATGCCACCCGAAGTAGATCGTCGAGATGGCGGTCAGCACCAGGAAGGTCCACATCGTCCACCGCACCACCTTGGGGAAGCCGGCCAGGTGCACGATCAGGGCCGCGGTGAAGACGATCGAGATGTGCAACGACGCGAAGGCCGCGATGCTGGAGACGGACATGGTGGCGTAGGGGTCGGCGAGCACGTTGGAACGCGCCCTGAGCATGCTGGCCTGCAACGCGCTCACGCCGGTGTCGGGCAGGTCGAAGAAGCGCCAGCGGAACTCAGCGAAGGGCCCTGAGGCCGGGATGAGGTAGTAGCTCGCCGTGCCCAGCGCCCAGTTCAAGCACAAAGCCGTGGTGTACCACAGCCCCAGCGTCACGTTGCGCGACCACACCAGGGCCGCGGCCAGCGAGATCGGCACGAAGAGCAGGAAGGCCAGGTAGACGAAGGACAGCACCTGGGCCGCCACTCCGGTGCCCAGGACCTCGTGCAAAAGGTCCCCCGGGTGATACCCGAAGGCCAGCACCGTGTCGGTTCCCATCAACTCCAGGTCGTCGGACTGATTGCGAACCATCGGTAGGAAGCTCTTGAGGTTGCGGTAGCCGACATAGGTCACGTAGAACGAGGCGAGCGCCACCACCACGACGGCCAAGCGCTCCTTGGGCCACCGATGGGCGATGACCTCCTTCGCCGCGGACGGAAGCCGCTTCACCCCGCGGGCCCGGATCAGCACGCGGGGCACGATGTCGGCCAGCAGGAACAGGCCGAGCAGGCTCGGCAGGCGGATCCAACTGGGGCCGAGGAAACCGTCGGGGTCGCGCAGCGGCAGACCAAGCGCGAGCGCTCCGATGACCGCCAGCCCACCCGTGGTCAGGGCCACGGCCATGGCAAGACCGAGACCTCGGCCACGCGTGAACAGGTGACGAACAACCGGCGGCATCTTAGTATTGTGCAGGTTGCGGGTTGGGGGTTGTCCACTTCACCCGCTGTGCCTTTGGTTACCGTTTGGTGACAAATTGCCTCAGCCGAGCACGGGCACGTCTCGCATGGCCGTCGCGATCTGGTCATCGGGGAGGTCGTAGTCGACCATCTGACCGCCGAGGTACTGCTCGTATGCGGCGAGGTCCAGGTGGCCGTGCCCGCACAGCGCGGTCAGGATCACCTTCCCCTCCCCGGACTCCCTGCACGCCTGGGCCTCGCGGATGGCGGCGGCCAGAGCGTGGGTCGGCTCCGGGGCGGGAACGATCCCCTCGACCTTGGCGAACTGCAGCGCCGTCGCGAAGCACTCCGTCTGCGGGATTGACCTGTACCAGCGTCTTTGTCGCACTTGAGGCCGTGAGGCTTATTCAAGATGGCTGAGGGAGGCAAGAATCTCACCCGCATAACTCGGCGTGCCTAAAGAGGTGACGGCCCGCCATCCGAGAGAATTGGGTTACCACACTCAATGAGGTTTTCTCACCAGGGGTGGGGGCGCGTGGCCAGTGTGACCTCTGTGACCTGAGGTGTCGGCGTGTCGTGACGTAGCCGTGGGGTCCTGGGTGCCAGATTCGTTTCCGACAAAGAACCCGATCAGCACCAGGACCCCACGTGATCACCTATCGTGCCATGGGCCAGGTCCACATCAGGAGTCCTCGCGCACCCAGCCCCCCGGAGCGGCCCTCGGACTTGGCCACGACCTGCACGCCCTCGACGGTGGCCTGCCGGTCGACCGCCTTGACCATGTCGATCAGCGCCAGGGCGGCCACACTGACGCAGGCGGCGGTAGCCCGGAGCCGAGGGTCTGAGGTGCTCCAGGGGGTCGACGTGGCGCTGATCCCCGCCCTGGCCGTCTCCCGCGACGGCCGGCGGCTGGGGCAGGGCGGCGGCTACTACGACCGGGTGCTGCCGGTGCTGCGCCAGCGTGCCTCGACGGTGCCGGTGATCGCCGTGCTGCACGATCACGAGTGGCTCCCGCAGGTGCCCAGCGAACCGCACGACGCGCTCGTCGACGCCGTGCTGACCACGGCCGGGGTGCAGGACGTCGAGGGCCTCACTCCTCCGGCGTGAGCAACAACCGGTGCTCCCCGGCGTCCTGGATCTCCTCACGGCCGAACGCCCACGGATAGCTGCGACCCTGCGCCCAGGCCCCGCTCTGGTCGCCGTAGTTGGCGTGGAACACGTGCCCGGAGCTGCCGCTCTGGTTGACCCAGGTGGACGCGTCGAGGTCGGCCAGGTCCACCACCATCCGCATGGAGGGCCCGGAGGTGACCTCGTAGCTGTCCACCCCCGCGTCCCAGCTCATGGCGTTGACCAGGGCCGAGCCCCCGGGCACGGGATAGGGGCCCTGGTTGAAGGCCGCGCGCACCAGCTGCGGCACCTCGGGCGAGCCGAGCACCGGGTGCCGCAGGGTGACCTCGTGCAGGCGGTCCCACTGCCAGTCCTGCGGGTCCTTGCTGATGTCGCGGGTCAGTTGCAGTCGGGCGTCGACCATCGCCTCCTGCAGGATCTGGTCCCGGGACTCGATGACACCGGGGGTCCGGTTGTCGTCCCACCACGGATCGTCGGGGCGCTCCAGCAGACTGCTGACCATCAGCATCCACCGGGAGTTGCCGGAGGCGTGCAGGTCGATCGGCAGCTCGTCGTCGACGGTCAGCTCCAACAGCT
>NZ_JBPCKQ010000131.1:0-4207 GCF_051004135.1 Ornithinimicrobium sp. | reverse complement strand
TTGACCAACTGTAGAGCATGCTGAGGCGTTTGTCAGCCTGTTCCCAGCCCGCGGTGATCTCTGTGCCCGTCACCTGCCGGCCACCGTGCGGACACCTGTCGGCGGTGCACGCGACGTGGCACCATGTGACCTTGCCTCACCCATCGTTGAAAGGGACCGATATGCAGCGCACCCTGCGCACCCGCCTGGGCACCCTCGCCCTCGCGTCGCTCCTCCTCGGCAGTGCAGCCTGCGGAGACGACTCCGCGGACGCCCCCGACGCCGCCGACGACAGCTCCGCACCGGCCGTCGACACGGAGTCCGAGGCGGCCGGGATGGTGCCGGACGACATCAGAGAGGCCGGCAAGCTCGTCATCGGGACGGACGCCTCCTACGCGCCGAACGAGTTCTTCGCCGAGGACGGCAGCACCATCGTCGGGATGGACATCGACCTCTTCGACGCTGTGGCCGCGGAGATGGGTCTGAAGACCGAATACCAGAACGCCGACTTCGGCACGATCATCGGCGGGGTCACCGGCGGCAAGTACGACCTGGGCGTGTCCAGCTTCACCATCAACGAGGAGCGCAAAGGCCAGGTCAACATGGTCAGCTACTTCAACGCCGGCACCCAGTGGGCTGTGGCCAGCGGCAACCCGGAGGACGTCGACCCGGAGTCTCCCTGCGGGCTGACCGTCGCCGTGCAGGCCAACACGGTGCAGGACCAGGAGGACCTCCCGCCCAAGGTGGAGGCCTGTGAGGCCCAAGGAAGCCCGCTGACGGTCCAGCAGTACGAGGGCCAGGACCAGGCCACCTCGGCACTGGTGACGGGCAAGGCCGATGCGATGCTGGCCGACTCCCCCGTGGTCTCCTACGCCATTTCCCAGGTCGGTGGGGACATCGAGTCGGTCGGCGACATCTCCGACGCCGCTCCCTACGGCTACGTCGTCCCGATGGAGGACACCGACCTGGCGGACGCCCTGGTCGTTGCGCTGGAGGCCGTGGCCGAGGACGGCTCCTACGACGAGGCCCTGCAGGAGTGGGGGCAGAGCCAGGGCGCGATCGCCGACTTCGCCGTCAACCCGTGACCGAACCCGCCGCCGACGGGCAGCGCCCGGGACGCATCGACGCCGTCCCGGTGCGCCACCCCGGACGGTGGCTGGCGGTCGCCGCCATCGCCGTGCTGGTGGCGATGTTGGTCAACATGCTGCTGACCAACGAGTCCTTCAACTGGCCGTTCGTGCTCGACTCCATGTTTGCGGATCCGGTGGTCAACGGTCTGCTGATCGGGACCCTGCTGGTCACCGTGCTCGCGATGCTGCTCGGGGTCAGCACGGGCATCGTGCTGGCGGTCATGCGACTGTCCCCCAACCCGGTGCTGTCCTGCGTCTCGTTCGCGTTCATCTGGTTCTTCCGGACGATCCCCCGCCTCGTGCTGCTCACCATCATGGGCACCCTCGGCGTGGTCTTCCAGCAGGGTCTCGAGCTCGGGGTGCCCTTCGACCACGTGATCCTGGGCCTGCTCGGCATCGACGGTGATCTGCGCTTCCTGACCATCGACGCCAACACCGTCTTCGCCGGCGTCGCCGGCGGCGCCATCGGGCTCGGACTGAGCGAGGCGGCCTACATGGCCGAGATCGCCCGGGCCGGCATCACCTCGGTCGACACCGGGCAGCGAGAGGCCGCCGAGGCCCTCGGCATGGACGGCGGCAAGGCGATGCGCCGCATCGTGCTGCCGCAGGCCATGCGGGTGATCGTCCCACCCACCGGCAACGAGCTGATCTCCATGGTCAAGGACACCTCACTGCTGATCGGACTGCCACTCTCGACCGAGCTGTTCTTCCAGCTCAACGCCATCGGGTCGCGGACCTTCCAGATCTTCCCGGTTCTGGTCTCGGCCACCCTGTGGTATCTGCTCATCGGCAGCGTCTTGATGGTCGGCCAGTACTTCCTCGAGCAGCGCTTCAACCGTGGCTACGGCGCGCGAAGCACGACCAAGGCATCCGCCACCGGCACCGTGGCAACCCCGGGATGACCGGCACTCTGGTCGAGGCGCTCAACGTCACCAAGGCGTTCGGGCACACCGAGGTCCTCAAGGGCATCGACCTTCAGGTCGACCACGGTCAGGTGGTCTGCCTGCTGGGTCCCTCCGGCTCAGGCAAGACCACCTTCCTGCGGTGCATCAACCAGCTGGAGACCATCGACGGCGGACGGATCCGGGTCGACGGCGATCTCATCGGGCATGCCGAGCGCAAGGGCCGGCTGCACCGGCTCACCGACAAACAGATCGCCGCGCAGCGCCGGGAGATCGGCATGGTCTTCCAGCGCTTCAACCTCTTCCCACATATGACGGTGCTGGACAACGTCTGCGAGGCGCCGTGCGCGGTGCAGGGCCGCCGGCGCGGCACAGTCAAGGGCGAGGCGCACGAGCTGCTGGACCGGGTGGGCCTGGGCGACAAAGCCGACGCCTACCCCAACGAGCTCTCCGGCGGGCAGCAGCAGCGGGTGGCCATCGCCCGGGCCCTGGCCATGCACCCCAAGCTGATGCTGTTCGACGAGCCGACCTCCGCGCTGGACCCCGAGCTGGTCGGGGATGTGCTGGCCGTGATGCGCGACCTGGCCACCCAGGGGATGACGATGCTCGTGGTGACCCACGAGATGGCTTTCGCCCGGGAGGTCGCCGACCACGTGGTCTTCATGGACGCGGGCGTCGTCGTCGAGGAGGGACCGCCGGATCAGGTGCTGGTCAGCCCCCAGCACGCCCGGACCCGCGACTTCCTGCGCCGGGTGACCGAGGAGGAGCCGCCGGCCGTGCAGCATGTGCCCGACCACGTGCGCCGACCCGGAGAGGCCGCGCCCTGAGCTCACCAGGCCGCCGCGCGCGGTGGGGACTGGCGGTGGTGCGCGGCCGCTCGATGGAGCCGACGCTGCAGGACGGGGACCGGCTACTGGTCCGCTATGGTGCGCCCCCGCATACCGGTGACCTGGTGCTGGTCCGCCTCCCCGACGGACCGCACGGTCCGCGACCGCTCTCGGTCAAACGACTCACCCGCATCGAGCCGGACGGCTCGTGGTGGGTGGAGTCGGACCACCTGGGGGCCGGGACCGACTCGTGGACGGTGGGCGCCCTCGCGCCCGCTGCGTTGGTGGGTCGGGTCGTGCTCAGACTGCCGCGTCTTCCTGCGGCCGGTCCTGGCCGGTGAGCGCCCAGGTCACCCAGGGCAGCACCTCGCGCACCTGCCGGGCCATCTGGTCATAGACCTCGTCGGCCTGCGTGTAGGGGTCTACGATGTCCAGCTCACCCAGCGGCTGCTGTCCGCGGCGGCGGCGCAGCGTGGCGGTCACCTCACGCACCCAGGCGCGCGCGTCGTCGCTGCTCGGGAGCTCGTCGGCCGGCAAGGTGGCGGCCAACAGACCGAACTCGCGGAAGGTGAGCGTGCGCGTGAGCGCCGGCGGCCGCAGCTGCACGACCGAGCCCCGGTGCTGGCGGGTGGCGGTGAGCACGAGGTCGGCCGCGTCCACGTGGTGCTCCTCGATGTAGCGACTGCGAAAGCCCGGCGCCGGTAGGCCGTGCTGCTCCAACCGGGCGTGGGCGTGCGGCTCCATCGGATGGTCCTCCAGGCCACGCACCCCCGAGCTGCGCACCTCGACCGACTCGGTCCCCCAGGCCCGGGTCAGAGCGTCGTCGAGCAGCCGCTCGATGAACGGCGAACGGCAGATGTTGCCGGTGCACACCACCAGGATTCGGGCCTTGGTCACCGGGTCACTGTAGTCGGCCGGGGCCCGGCCCGACGTCGCCCCCCGGCACCGGGACGAGGACCCCCTCCCACCGAGGGCCGACACCTCGGATGCTCACTCGCCGGGTGTCCTCCTCAGGCTCGGCCGGGCGCTGAAGCCGCACCTCCAGCCGATCGCCGCTGAGCTGCTCCACGAGGCCCCCACCCCACTCCACGACGGTCACCGCTTCGTCCAGAGCCGTGTCCAGGTCGAGATCGTCGAGCTCCGCCCGACCGGCGAGACGATATGCATCGACGTGGACCAGGGGCGGACCGGCGCTCAAGGAGGGGTGTTCGCGCGCGATGACGAAGGTCGGCGAGGTGATCGGCCCGCGCACCCCGAGCCCGTCGGCCAGGCCCTGCGTGAGCGTGGTCTTGCCGGAGCCGAGGTTGCCGGTTCGCCGCCCCCAGTTCCCGGCGCGGGGCCGCTCACCGAGCCACCACCCAAAGCGCCG
>NZ_JBPCKQ010000130.1:0-17837 GCF_051004135.1 Ornithinimicrobium sp. | reverse complement strand
AGGGGGAACGGCTGTTTGTTTTGTGCTTGTCTCTGTCCTGAGAGAGCGAAAACCCAAACCACCACCCCAGGACTTTGTCGACGTGTTCGATCACGGCATACGGGGAGGCGGATCGGGTGATGTTCGGGATGATGTTGAGATGGGTCGTGGCGACCACGAAGCCGTCCGTCGCGAGCACGAAGAGGTGAAGTCCTGGGGTCTCGAGGATCTTGTTGAACGCCGCTTGATCAGAGCCGTCCTCCAGCACCGGATCAGACGGCTGCAGCTGGCGGTAGAGCCGGAGGACACCCTCGACGTCACCAGGCAACACCTCCCGAAAAACGCCCGGCCTTTAGCAGGGCCTACAGCGACTCGCCCCTGGGTGGGTCAAGGTGGGTGCAGGTAGCAAGCCGCTCACTGGTCGGCCGTGCGGTTCGCATAGCGCACGCGCTCAAGCACGTGGGTTGGGACCTGCTCACGGCTGAACTCATCGGTGATCGGGTCCGCGACGCTCAGGCTCACCGGAACGTGCCCGGCCCATGACCCTGTGGCGTCGTCGCTCGGCTCGTCCACCGGAGCCCCCTGCCGAACCTTGACCGAGGCCTCGTGCAGCGGAAGGGCCAGCACTGCGGTAGCGGCGAGCTCCCTGCGGGTCGGCGCCCTCAGGGTCTGGGATCGCCCCGCGACCATGTGGTCGATGATCTGGTCGAGCGCCCGGGCACGCTCGGTTTCGTCCTCGACGTGGCGGACCGGACCGATGACGACGACGCTGCGGTAGTTCATCGAGTGGTGGAAGCGGGAGCGCGCCCACACCAGTCCGTCTACCAGAGTCACGGTCACGCACAGCGTGAAGGTCTCCGTGCGCTGCAACATCCGGGCGGCGACCGAGCCGTGCAGATAGAGCGTGCCGTCGCGATCGGGTCCGTGCGGGTCGACGGCATACGCCATCGGCAGCACCACCGGGTGGGTGTCGGTCGAGAAGCCGACAGGTGGCCCTCTGTCATGAGCCATTTCGAGGTCAACCAAGTGAGCCAATCGTGTCCCTGCCCATCGATCTGCTGTTGTCACTCGATCGCGGCAAGCCCCTGGCCATTCAGATCTCCACGCAGATCCGCGACCTGATCACCGGGGGCACGCTTGCCACCGGTGATCGGCTGCCGTCGACTCGCGCTGTCGCTGCCGACGTCGGGGTGTCCCGCGGAGTGCTCGAGGTGGCCTACGACCAGCTCCTCGCCGAAGGGTGGCTGAGCGCCCGCACCGGCGCGGGCACCTACGTCGCGACCACCGCGCCGCATCCTGCACGCCCTCCTGCCCGGTCCAGCGCCCGCTGCTCGGTCGTGGCGTCCCCTGACCGGCCACCCATCCGGCTGGACACGGGCACCCCGTGGATCGACCACCGGCACCGCGCGTCATGGGCCCGCGCCTGGCGCGACGTGGCCGACGCCACTCCGCCCACCGCCTACCCGCAACCCTGCGGACTGCCCGAGCTGCGCACCGCGATCGCCGGCTATGCCGCGCGCACCCGAGGGATCACGTGCACGCCCGGGCAGGTGATGATCACCAACGGCACCACCGACGGGCTCCGCCACCTGCTCGGGGTGCTCCCGCCCGGGATCGTGGCGGTCGAGGACCCCGGCTACCGAGCCGCTGCGGCCACCGTCACCGCCTCGGCGCACCGCCGGCACGACATACCTGTCGACGAGCACGGTGCCGACCTGACAGCGCGTCCGGTCCCCGACGACCTCCGCGCGGTCTACGTCACCCCCGCCCACCAGCACCCGACGGGCGCCACGATGAGCGCTCAGCGCCGGGTCGACCTGCTCGCGGTATGCCGATCCCGCGGCGCCCTGGTGATGGAGGACGACTACGACTCGCACTTCCGCTACGACGTGGCCCCCCTGCCGGCGATGGCCAGCCTGGGCGGAGAGTCGGTCGTGCACCTGGGTACCGCCTCCAAGGTCGTGATGCCGGTCTGCGGCTGGGCTGGGTGATCGCCCCCGAGGATCTCGTCGCGCAGGTCGCGGCACGACGGGCGGCCACCCACGACCTGACATCGTGGCCGGTGCAGCGCGCCTTCCTCAGCATGCTGCGCGACGGCTACCGACCGGCTGGTCCGCTCGGCCCGGCAGGTGTATGCCGCTCGCGGCCGGCAAGTGGCCGCGGGCACTCCTGCCCTTCGGCTCGGTCACGAGCCCCGTAGCAGGGATGTATCTCACACTCGCGCTGCCTGAGGAGCGGGCGGTCCAGGTGCGCGAACGGGCTGCGCGAGAAGGCGTCGACGTGCCCTGCTCAGCGGTTACGCCCGGACCCACCCGCGCAGCGGGCTGGTCGTCGGCTTCGGCGGGATCAGCGATGCAGAGCTGAGCCACGCCCTCGAGGTGTTGACCCGGGCACTGGACCGCCGGTGAGACCTCGCCCTGAGCGCGCAACGCAGCCGTCGGTCATGACCACTTTCCCGTCGTTGGACCGGACAACCGTCGCCGCGTCGGGATCACGGCGCAGGGCCCCCGAAGACGAAGGTGCCGCGGGCGTCCATCTCACTCTGTCCACGAATGAGACGGGCCGATCAGGACATCGCTTTGCAAGACCATCCGAACAGGCGACTCTTCAGTCGACCAGGCGATTCGTTCGCGCACACCCTGGTTTGCCTGTGTGAGTGGCGACACCGGCGGATCGAGTCAGCGCGGACCCCAGGACTCATCGGGGACACCGGGGGGCAGCAGGCGGCGGCGACGGGCAGGCTTGCGGGCGGGTGCGGCCTCGCCGTCCGCCGCAGGCTTGAGGTCGCGGTCGGACTCTCCCGGTTCCTTGGCGCCTGGCCAGGCCTTGGAGGCCCGGGCAGCCAGCACGAACGACTTGCGCAACGGAGTGCCCTCGAAGCCGTCGGGCAGCAGCAGTGGCCGCAGCCCCAAATCGGTCCCGTCGTCGAAGCCGGTGAACTCGACGCCGAACATCTCGTGCGTCTCCCGCTCGTGCCACGCGGCTCCGGCATACACCGTCGTCAAGCTCGCCACGGTCGCAGCATCGGGGAGCCGGGTGCGCAGCAGCAACCGGGCCAGCGGCCGCGGACTCCCCTCGCCGGTGGCGATCAGGTGACACACGAGATCGAGCCCCGGGTCGGTCTCGGCGTCGCTCTGGTCGACCGCGGACAGCCAGTCGAAGTAGTCGTACCCGGCGTCGCGGGCGGCACCGGCCTCAGTCACCCAGTCGGCCACCGGCACGTCCCGGGTCCCCATCCCCGACTCCAGCGGATTCACGACGGTTCCTGCGGCGGGGCGACCAGATCGCGACTGGCCTCGGCGGCGCTCACCCGGCGCCCGACATACGAGCGGTGCCCCCGGGCCTGACCGGGCCGCTCATTCTTGATCTGCTCCTGCAGCGTGAGTATGCCGTGCAGCAGCGCCTCCGGGCGGGGCGGGCAGCCGGGCACGTAGACGTCGACCGGGATGATCTGGTCGACGCCCTTGGTGACGGAGTAGGAGTCCCAGTAGGGGCCGCCGGAGTTGGAGCAGGCGCCGAAGGAGATGACGTACTTGGGCTCGGGCATCTGGTCGTAGAGCCGGCGGATCGCCGGGGCCATCTTGTCGGTCACCGTGCCCGAGACGACCATCAGGTCGGACTGCCGCGGCCCGGGGGCGAACGGGATGACGCCGAGCCGGATGAAGTCGTGCCGGGCCATCGAGGCGGCGATGAACTCGATCGCGCAACAGGCCAGTCCGAAGTTGAACACCCACAGGGAGTAGCGCCGGCCCCAGTTGAGCACGATCCGCACCGCCGTCGGGGCGCGGTCGGCGGCCGGGCCGACGCGCGGCATGGGCAGGTCGGTGCTCATCGGCTCACCACCACCGCAGCAGCCCGCGACGCCAGGCATGGCCCAGCCCGAGCACGAGCACGCCGATGAAGATGGCCATCTCGGCCAGCGACGCAGCGCCGAGGTCGGTGCGCAGCACCAGCGCCCACGGGAAGAGATAGACCGCGTCGACGGCGAACACGACATACAAGAAGGCGAAGACCAGGTAACGCACGCTGCCCTGCATCCATCCTGACCCGACCGGGTCGACCCCCGACTCGTATGTCGTGCGCTTGGCCGGGGTGGGGTCGCTGGGGGCGAGCAGGCGGCGGGCTCCGTAGCCGGAGGCGACGAGGGCGACGCCGAGGCCCAGCACCACCAGCACCACCGCATAGTCACCCATGACCGGCCAGCCTAGCGACCCGCCCGTGACCGATGTGCGCGCCACCCGTGCCTGCGCAGGGCGCGGTGGAGATGCCCCTATCGTTGCCCAGCAGACTTTGGGCGAGGCTGCGCTTGGGGGTCCAGACCTCGCTGCGTCGGACACGCGGTGGGTTCTGACCGCGACTGGTGCACGATCTGGATCACTGGTGCCCTGCGCGCGCGGTGCACCAGTGTGCGACATCGGGCACCAGTCAGAGCGGTCTGCTGGGTGAGGCCCGTGTTCTCCGCCCGGGCACTCCGCATCGGCCGTTCGACGGAGATGTCCCCCATCGAATGACCGTTACGCGCGCGACACGGGCCGGCCCCGGTGCACCTGGCGCGCACAACGGTCACGAGGCCAGGGAGCGCAGGTGCGTCATCACCTCGTCGGCGAAGTAGGTGCCGAACAGGATGACGTGGACGAGCAGGGGGAGCAGCTGGTGCACGGTCTGCCGACGCTGCCAGCCCGGGGCCAGCGGCCAGACCTCCTCGTATGCCGCATAGACCTCCGGTCCGAAGCCGCCGAAGAGCCGCATCATGGCCAGATCGAGCTCGCGGTGGCTCCAGCTCACGGACGGGTCGATCAGCCAGTGCCGTCCGGTGTGGTCGACCATGCTGTTGCCCGACCACAGATCGCCGTGCACCAGCGACGGCGGCTCCGACGGACCGCATACCTCGTCGGCCCGCTCCAGCAGCCGGTCCAACAGGGCCGGGGCCGCCGGGTCCAGCCGCCCGGTCTCCACGCAGCGCCGAGTCAGCGGCAGCACCCGGCCGACCAGATAGCTCTGCACCCAGGACTCGGCGGGGCTCAGGTCCACCGGCACGGAGCCGACGAAGCTGCGCGGGTCGCCGTCCAAGGTCCCGAAACGCTCCCCGGTGTTGCGGTGCAGGGCGGCCAGCCCTCGTCCTAGCGCGGCGTCGTCACCCGGTGGAGCGGCCTCGCTCTCGATCCACTCCATCACGATCCCGGACTCGGTGACCCGCAGCACCTCGGGCACCGGTAGAGCGCCCGCGGTGCGCAGCGCGCGCAGGCCTGCGGCCTCACGGACGAAGAGCCCCGGCGGAGCGTCCTTGATCGTCTTGGCGAAGACCGGCCCGTCCGTGGTCTCCAGCCGGTAGGACCAGGCGATGCCACCGCCGGTCACCGGTTGCGCGCTGCGGACGTGCCACCCCTGCATGAGCTCCTCGGGCAGGGCCGTGGTCATCGCCGGCCGCCCCCCGGCAGGTCACCGACAGCGCCCGTGGCAAGGGCCTGGACCAGTCCGTCGCACGCCGGCTCGAGCTGGTCGAACATCCGCGTGAACGCCTCCTGCGACTGGCCGTAGGGGTCGGGCACATCTCGCACTCCGGTGCTCGCGGCTTCAGGGGCGAACTCCCCCAGGCGCACGATCTTGTCGCGCGCGTCTGCGTCAGGGGCCAAGTCGCGCAGGTCGGCGGCGTTGCCCGAGTCCATCGCGACGACCAGGTCGAAGCGGGCGAAGTCGGCCGCGCCGAACTGCTGCCCGAGGTGATCCACGGGTATGCCGCGGCGCGCCGCCTCCGACCGGGTGCCCTCATGCGGGGGGTCGCCGACATGCCAGGGGCCGGTGCCTGCGGACTCCACCTGCACGGCCAGTCCCTGGGCGCCCGCCCGGTGACGCACGATCGCCTCGGCCGCAGGTGAGCGGCAGATGTTGCCCAGGCAGACGAAGCAGATGCGCATGGGACCACCATGACACTTCTCGCGAGTCAACCGGCGACGCGGTGCAGCGCTGCCCCCATCCGCTGCACCGCCTCGGTGAGGATCGCCGGCGAGGTGGCGAAGTTGAGCCGGACGTGGCCGGCGCCCCCGGTGCCGAAGGCGTGACCCGAGCTGAGCGCCACCCGAGCCTCCTGGAGCCACATCGCCGCCGGGCCGGCCAGCGCTCCCGCGTCACCCCGACCCTGTCCCCTCGACTCCTGCTCCCCGATCTCCACGTCCCGGCAGTCCAGCCAGGCCAGATAGGTGCCCTGCGGTGGCCGGAACCGGACCCCCGGCAGGTGCTGCGCCGTGAGGTCGGCGAGCAGGGCGCGGTTGCCGTCCAGAGCCCTGAGCACCTCCTCCAGCCACGGCTCGCCCGCGCGCAGCGCCGCGGTGTGCGCGATCACCGCGAGATGACTCGGCCCGTGGCCCACCTCCTCGGGCAGCCGAGCCAGGTCCTCGGCCGCCTCTGGACCGGCCAGCAACAGCGCTGCCTTCAGCCCTGCGAGGTTCCAGCCCTTCGAGGCGGAGGTGAGGGTGAAGGCACGCTCACTGCCCTCGACGCTGAGGTAGGGCACGAACGACGCGCCCTGCAGCACCAGCGGGCCGTGGATCTCGTCGACGACCACGCGCACGGCATACCTGCCGGCCAGCTCGGCCACCGCCGCCAGCTCGGCCCGGGTGTGCACGGTGCCGGTGGGGTTGTGTGGGCTGCACAGCAGGTATGCCGCACCGCCCCCTCCCAGGGTGGCGCGGGCGAAGGCGTCCTGCAGCGCGTCCAGGTCGAGCCGACCCTGCAGGTCCAGCGGGGCCTCCTCGATCCGGCGGTCCATGTGCTCCACGAAGGAGTAGAACGGCGGATAGACCGGGCAGTTGACCACGACCGCGTCGCCGGGGGCGGTCACCAGCCGCAGTGCCTCGACGATGCCGAGCATCACGTCCGGCACGACCGCTGTCCGAGCCACGTCGAGCCCGTCCCACCCCCACCGGCGGCTCGCGAACTCGGCGAGAGCCTCGGCATACCCCCGGCCGGCCGGATAGCCGGTGTCGCCCCGCGCCAACGCGTCGTGCAGTGCTGTCACGACCGGCTCGGCCGGCAGGGCGTCCATCTCGGCCACCCACAACGGCAGCACGTCGCCCGGGTGCGCCCGCCATTTCATGCTGGTCCGCTGGCGCAGCTGGTCCAGGCTGACCTGCTCGAAGGGGTTGACCGACGCCGTCATCGGGCCATCCTGGCAGAGCGCGGTCGTGGAACAACCTACGGTCCCGTAACATTGGACGGTATATGAGTAGTAAGCCCAGCCGCATATGAGTAGTAAGCCCAGCCGCCGACTGGACCGCGTCGTCATCCGCTTCGCCGGGGACTCCGGCGACGGCATGCAGCTCACCGGTGACCGGTTCACCTCCGAGACCGCGGCGCTGGGCAACGGCCTGTCGACGCTGCCCAACTTCCCCGCCGAGATCCGCGCGCCGCAGGGCACCCTGCCCGGCGTCTCCAGCTTCCAGCTGCACTTCGCCGACCACGACGTGCTGACCCCCGGTGATGCCCCCGATGTGCTGGTGGCGATGAACCCGGCGGCGCTGAAGGCCAACCTCGCCGACATCCCCCGCGGTGGGACCCTGATCATCAACACCGACGAGTTCGGCAAGCGCAACCTGGCCAAGGTCGGGTATGCCGTCAATCCCCTGGAGGACGACAGTCTGGACTCCTGGCACGTGCAGGCCTTCCCGCTCACCTCGATGACCGTCGAGGCGCTGGCACCGTTCGCCCTGTCGCGCAAGGAGAAGGAGCGCGCCAAGAACATGCTCGCCCTGGGGCTGCTGTCCTGGCTGTACTCCCGGCCGGTGGAGAGCACCGAGGCGTTCCTGCGGGCGAAGTTCGCCAAGACCCCCGAGCTGCTCGAGGCCAACCTGACCGCGCTGCGCGCCGGGCACGCGTTCGGCGAGACGACTGAGGACTTCGCGGTCCGCTTCGAGATCGCCGCGGCGCCCATGGTGGCCGGCACCTACCGCACGCTGACCGGCAACCAGGCGATGGCCCTGGGTCTGGTCACCGCCTCCCAGCGCAGCGGTCTGCCGCTGGTGTTGGGCTCCTACCCGATCACCCCGGCCTCCGACGTGCTGCACGCCCTGTCCAGCATGAAGCGCTACGGCATCACGACCCTGCAGGCCGAGGACGAGATCGCGGCCGTGGGGATGGCGCTGGGCGCATCCTTCGGCGGCTCGCTCGGGGTCACCACGACCTCGGGACCGGGGCTGGCGCTCAAGGCCGAGACGATCGGGCTCGCGGTGGCCACCGAGTTGCCGTTGGTGGTGATCGACGTGCAACGCGGCGGTCCCTCGACCGGGTTGCCCACCAGGACCGAGCAGGCCGACCTGCTGCAGGCCCTGCACGGACGCAACGGCGAGTCCCCCGTCGCGGTGGTCGCGCCGCAGTCGCCGACCGACTGCTTCGATGCGGCGCTCGAGGCGGTCCGCATCGCCACGACCTACCGCACCCCGGTCATCCTGCTCTCCGACGGCTACCTGGCCAACGGCTCCGAGCCCTGGGCCGTGCCCGACGTCGCCGACCTGCCGGAGCTGAACGTCGAGTTCGCCACCGGCCCCAACGGCACCGACGCCAAGGGAGAGCCGGTCTTCCACCCGTTCGCGCGCGACGAGGACACCCTGGCTCGGCCCTGGGCGATCCCGGGCACCGCCGGGCTGGAGCACCGGATCGGCGGCATCGAGAAGGCGGACGTCACCGGCGACATCTCCTACGACCCGGACAACCACGACCGGATGGTCCGGCTGCGCCAGGCCAAGATCGACGGCATCGCCGAGACCGTCCCCGAGATCGAGGTGGACGACCCCACCGGTGAGTCCCGGGTGCTGGTGCTGGGCTGGGGCTCGACCTACGGGCCGATCTCGGCGGGGGTCAGGCTGGCCCGTGCCGCCGGCACCCAGGTCGCCCAGGCGCACCTGCGCCACCTCAACCCCTTCCCGCGCAACCTTGGCAAGGTGCTCGGCAGCTACGACCGGGTGGTCGTGCCGGAGATGAACCTCGGCCAGCTTGCGATGCTGTTGCGCTCCCGCTACCTGATCGACATCCACTCCCACACCGCGGTCCGCGGACTGCCGTTCGCCTCCGCCGAGCTCGCCGAGGTGCTGCACGCGCAGGCGCTGGAGCTGCAGGAGGACCACTCATGAGCACCACGCAGAGCACTTCGAACGGCGGCACTCTGAACGGCGGCGCCCTCGAGACCGGCACCGTCGAGCTCGGTATTCCGGGCACCGGCACCCGCGGCGTTCCCCGGGTCACCGCCGACGCTCCGGCGCAGACCAAGAAGGAGTTCACCTCCGACCAGGAGGTGCGCTGGTGCCCCGGTTGCGGCGACTATGCCGTGCTGGCGGCCGTGCAGGGCTTCCTGCCCGACCTCGGGCTGCGCCGCGAGAACATCGTCTTCGTCTCCGGCATCGGCTGCTCCTCGCGCTTCCCCTACTACCTCGACACCTTCGGGATGCACTCCATCCACGGTCGGGCCCCGGCGATCGCGACCGGCCTGGCCACCAGCCGGGAGGACCTGTCGGTATGGGTGGTCACCGGTGACGGCGACGCCCTCTCGATCGGCGGCAACCACCTGATCCACGCCCTTCGGCGCAACGTCAACCTGACGATCCTGCTGTTCAACAACAAGATCTACGGGCTGACCAAGGGCCAGTACTCCCCCACCTCCGAGGTCGGCACGGTCACCAAGTCGACGCCGGTGGGCTCGGTGGACCACCCGTTCAACCCGGTGTCGCTGGCGCTGGGCGCCGAGGCCACCTTCGTGGCCCGCACCCTGGACTCCGATCGCGCGCACCTGACGACCGTGCTGAAGGCCGCCGCCGCCCACCGGGGCACCTCCCTGGTGGAGATCTACCAGAACTGCCCGATCTTCAACGACGGTGCGTTCCAGATGATCAAGGACCGGGACCAGGGCAGGGCCCGACTGGCCCACCTGATCGACGGGGAGCAGGTAGCGGTCGGCGAGGACCAGGTCGTGGTCCGCCACGGAGCGGCGGTGCGCGTGGTGCCCACCGACCAGGCTGCGGCCGAGCAGCTCGAGGTGGTCGTGCACGACTCGACCGCCGCCGACCCGGCCCAGGCGTTCGCGCTGTCCCGGCTCGACGACGGGACCATGGCGCACGTGCCGATGGGCATCTTCCGGCAGGTGCAGCGCCCCACCTACGACGACCAGGTCCGCGCCCAGGTCGACGCGGCCCGGGCCAGCGCCGGTGGCCCGGTCGCCGACGACGAGCTGCAGCAGCTGCTGCGCGGCAAGGACACCTGGACCGTGGCCGGTTGAGCGCATCCGGCGCCACCGCGCCCGAGCCGCCCGCTTCGGCCCTGCACACCTCCGGCCCCCCGACGAAGGGCGAGCCCGCCCACGGCATACCGGGGCTGACCCACGCCTCCCGGGGCACCGCCTACGGACTCGCGGCCTACGGCCTCTGGGGCCTCTTCCCGCTCTATCTGCAGACGCTGCGACCCTCCGGTGCGGTGGAGGTGCTGGCTCACCGGGTGCTGTGGTCCCTGCTGATCTGCCTCGGTGTCCTGGCGGTCATGGGGAGGCTGAGGTGGATCGGGTCGCTGCTGCAGCGGCCCCGGATGCTCGCCGCGGTGTCCGTCGCGGGCGTGCTCATCGCCACCAACTGGACGGTCTACACCTTCGCCGTGCTCTCCGAGCACGTCACCGAGGCCGCGCTGGGCTACTTCCTCAACCCGCTGGTCACCGTGGGCCTCGGGGTCGTCCTGCTACGCGAGCGGCTGCGCCGGCTGCAGTGGCTGGCCGTCGGGATCGGCGCGGTCGCGGCGCTCTACATCACCCTGGACTACGGCCGCCCGCCCTGGATCTCCCTGGCACTGGCCTGCAGCTTTGCCACCTACGGGTTGGTCAAGAAGCGGGTCGGCACCTCGCTGTCCGCGATCCAGTCGCTGACCGCGGAGACCCTGGTCATCGCTCCGGTCGCGCTGAGCGTCGTCATCTGGCTGGCCGTGACCGGGCAGCAGACCTTCGGGGCCGAGGGCACCGGGCACACCCTGGCGCTGGCCGGGGCGGGGCTGGCCACCGCCGTGCCGCTGCTGCTCTTTGCCGCGGCGGCCCGGCGGGTGCCGTTGAGCACCATCGGGCTGCTGCAGTTCCTCACCCCGGTGCTGCAGCTGCTGACGGCTGTGTTGCTGCTCGGCGAGTCGATGCCCGCGTCCCGGTGGGCCGGCTTCGTCCTGGTCTGGGTGGCCCTCGTGCTGTTGACCGCCGACTCCCTGGTCCACGGTCGACGCACCCGACGTGCGGCGCGGGCCGCTCGTGACCGGCAGTCGAGCCTCGCGGCGCCGACCGTGACCGCGACCACCGCCACGTAGGGTCCGGGCGATGAGCCGCCGGGTGCTGCTGGTCTGTTGGGGTTCGCAGGGCGACGTCGCTCCGTTGGTGACGCTGGGCCGTGGCCTGCGCGCCGCGGGTGACGACGTCTCGGTGCTGGCGCCGCGTGACTTCGCCGACCTGGTGACCTCGGCCGGCCTGGGCTTCCTGCCGTTCGAGATCGACCTGGCGGCCACGGCCGACTCACCGCAGGGTCGCTCCTGGCTCGGCGGGCACCGCACCCTGATCGGGGAGGGCTTGGCTTTGCAGCGCATGCTCGACCGCTTCTCCGGGCCGCTCATCGAAGGCTTGTGGGAGCACACCGCCGCTGCCGACCTGCTGGTCAGTGGGGTGCTGACCGTCGATGCCTGCGCCAGCCTTGCCCGGGCGCGGGGTCAGCAGCACGCGATGGCGGTGCTGGCCCCGCTGCTGCCCAGTCGGCACGGACCGAGCTCGGCCAGCGCCTTGCTGCCCGGGCGCAGCAATGCCCTCAACAGACTGGTCAGCGAGGCGATGATGGCCTCGGCCTATCACCTCATCCAGGTGCCGGGCACGCAGATCCGGCACCGGCTGGGCCACCGGCGCACGGGGCCCCGGTGGTTCAACCAGCAGCTGCGGTCCACTCCGACAGTCCTGGGCACCAGTCGGTATGTCGTGCCGCCGGCGGCGGACCAGCCGCAGATCGTCACCACCGGCTACTGGCCGCCCTGGGGAGGGTCGGGTGAGCCTGACGCGCAGACCCTGGAGCGGGTCGAGACCGACGTGGCCCGTGCCCGGCGGCGGGGGCGCCCGGTGGTCTATCTCGGCTTCGGCAGCATGACCACGCGGGATGCTCCCGGCACCGCGCGGCTCCTGGTGCAGGCGGCGCTGCGGGCCGGGGCGCACCCGATCGTGCACAGCGGCTGGTCCGGCATTGCAGAGCACCTCTGCGACACGGTCGACGCCCGAAGACTCGACCCCTGGCTCGCCGATGAGGCATCGGGACGGGAGATGACGATCGTGGACCAGGTGCCGCACGACTGGCTCTTCGCCCGGTGCGACGCCGTCGTGCACCACGGCGGGGCCGGCACGACTGGCTCGGCGGTCCGCGCGGGCAAGCCCCAGGTGGTGGTGGCGCACATGGGCGACCAGCCCTACTGGGCCGCCCGAATGCACCGACTCGGGGTCGCCGGTCGCGGTTTGCGCCGCGCCGGGCTACGGCCGGAGCGGCTGGGTGCAGCCATCGCCGAGGTGACGACCGGCCCGTCGGCCGAGCAGCGGAGGGCACGCGCGCGGCAGCTGGCAGCCCTGGTCGCCACCGAGGACGGCGTGGCCACCACCGTCGCATCCCTGCAAGCCCTCGACTGACCGGCGCCAGGGCTTCCCATAGGAGTCTCACCGAACTCCTGCACGGCAATGCACATTTGCACTAGCGTGCAAGACGATCTATCGTCGCTCCGTGACCCAGACCGCGACCAGCTCGCGCCGGGAGCTCAACAAGGAGCGCACCCGGCGCGCGATTCAGACCTCGGTGCTGCAGCTGGCGTGCGAGGGCCCGATCGGCGAGCTCACGGCCGAGCAGATCGCCGAGGGGGCCGGAGTCTCCAGGCGCACGTTCTTCAACTACTACGCCGGTCTTGACACCCTCCTCGCCGAGGCCACGCAGGAGCCGATGCTGGGGTTGTTCGAGGACTTCTTGGCCCGCCCCGGTCACGAGGACCCGCTGTCGGCGATGATCGCCACGTTGCGCGGCCCGCTGCCCATCGAGCTGGCCCGCTGGTGCGCGGCACTGTCCCGACCGGACAACCAGCGCGGCGAGATCTATGCCCAGGTCTGGGCACGGCACACCGACTGGCTGGCCGGGATGCTGCAGGCTCGGCTCGGACCGGACGCCGACCCGCTGTATGTCGCGGGCCTGGCGGGATCGGTGATGTCGCTGTTCACCGCGGCGCAGGACATCTGGATCGCCCGCACGCGGGGCGGACTCGACGAGGCATCGCTCCTGCTCTTCGCCGACCTGCTGCGCACAGCGCTCGGTCACGCCCGGGCCGGCTGGCGCACCGCGCGGACCCCACCCGTGGGCCCGGTGACCATCGCGCCCGAACCCGACTGAGCACCCCCACCACCCCAGCGCCCACCGGCACGCCTGCCCACCCTGACGCCGCTCCTCCTGCGAAGGACCTCTTATGGCCACACTCCTCTGTATCGGCTCGGCCGATGGTGCGCCTCGCACCACTGGCTGACCATCGGCGCCTGGGTCGCCGTCGTCGCGGTCGTCGCCGGCTCGGCGGCAACCTTCAGCAAGCCGCTGACCTCGGAGTTCTCCATCCCCGGCAGCCGCTTCGAGACGGTCCTGGAGGAGCTCAAGACCGAGATCCCCGACGCTGCCGGGGCCGGCGGCACCGTCGTCTTCAGCAGCGACGACGGTTTCGACGACGCTGAGCGAACCGCCATCGAGGACACCCTGCAGGACTGGCGTGCCCTGGACGGCGTGAGCGACGTGGCCGGGCCGTTCGCCACCCAGGAGCAGCTCGACTCCTCGACGGAGCAGCTGCGCAGTGCCCAGGAGCAGCTTGATTCCGGACAGCAGGAGTCCGAGACCGCCCGCGAGGAGCTGGACGCCGGCCAGGCTGAGGTCGACGCGCAGCAGGAGCAGCTGGACGCCGGTCGCGAGCAGCTGGAGGCCGGCGGGCAGGAGCTGGAGCAGGGCCGGCAGCAGCTCGCGGTGGGTCAACGGCTCGCCGACCTGAGCGAGGGTCTGCGGTTCGTCTCCGTGGACGGCAGCGTGGCGCTGGCCCAGGTGCAGTTCGAAGCCGACAGCAACAGCCTGGACCCCGAGCTGACCGCCCAGCTGCCGCAGATCGGCGAGCAGCTGGAGGGCACCGGGGTGCAGGTCGACTACGGCGCCGAGATCGTGCAGGACCTGAGCAACATCCTGGGCCCCGGCGAGATCGTCGGCCTGGTCGTCGCCGCGGTGGTGCTGCTGGTGATGTTCGGGTCGCTGATCGCCGCGGGACTGCCGTTGCTGATGGCTCTGGTCGGGGTCGGGGTCGGCATCTCGGGGGCTCTGATCTTCACCACCGTGGTGCAGATGAACAACACCGCGCCCACCCTGGCCCTGATGCTGGGCCTGGCGGTCGGCATCGACTACTCGCTGTTCCTGATCAACCGGCACCGCACCCAGCTACGAGCCGGTATGCCGATCCGCGAGTCGATCGCCCTGGCCACCGGCACCTCCGGCAACGCCGTCACGTTCGCCGGGCTGACCGTGATCATCGCGTTGACCGCCCTGGTCGTCACCGACATCCCGTTCCTGTCGATCATGGGGCTGGTGGCCGCCGGCACGGTCGCGGTGGCGGTCCTCGTGGCGCTCACCCTCACCCCGGCCGTGCTGTCCCTCGTGGGCCGGCGCATCTTGCCGCGGGCCCACCCTGACGACGCCACCGGGCCGACCGGTCCGAGGCATCTGGACACCCACCGGTCCGGGTGGGCGCCCACCGTGGTCGGTCACCCGTGGGTGACCATCGCCGGCGTGCTTGCGCTCGTCTCGCTGCTGGCCTATCCGGTGGGCGACCTGCGGCTGGGGCTGCCCGACGGGAGCGCCGAGTCAGCCGAGTCCACGGCATACCAGACCTATGACCAGGTCCGGGACGCCTTCGGCGCCGGGGTCAACGGCCCGATCGTCGCGGTCGCCGAGCTGGACGAGCCGTTGCCCGAGGGTGACCCCGCGCGCTCGGCCAAGCAGGCGGATATCGGGGAGGCACTGTTCGAGCTGCCGGACGTGGAGTACGTCCTGCCCTTCGGCGTGAGCGGGGACCGGCAGACCCTGGCCTTCCAGGTCGTGCCCACCGGCGGGCCCACTGAGCAGTCCACCGTCGACCTCGTGCAGACCCTTGACGACACCGCCGCCGAGATCGGCGAGGACAACGGAGCCACCCTGGGGTTGACCGGGCAGACCGTCGCCAACATCGACATCTCGCAGCAGCTCGCCGACGCGCTGCCGGTCTATCTCGCCCTGGTGATCGGGCTGTCCCTGCTGCTGCTGTTGCTGGTCTTCCGCTCGGTGGTCATCCCGGTGCTGGCCACCGCCGGCTTCCTGCTCTCGGTCGGCGCCGCCTTCGGCGCGGTGGTCGCGGTCTACCAGTGGGGCCAGCTCTCCTGGCTGTTCGGGGTCAACGAGCCGGGTCCGATCCTCAGCTTCCTGCCCATCTTGCTCATCGGTGTGCTGTTCGGGCTGGCCATGGACTACCAGCTGTTCCTGGTCTCGGCGATGCGCGAGTCCCACGCGCACGGTGAGCCCGCCCGCCGGGCGGTCATCTCGGGCTTCAACCACAGCGCTCGGGTCGTGGTGGCCGCGGCCGTGATCATGATCTCGGTCTTCGGGGGTTTCGTGTTCGCCGAGCTGGCGATGATCCGCCCGGTCGGCCTGGGCCTGGCCGTCGGGGTGCTGGTCGACGCATTCGTCGTGCGGATGACCCTGACGCCGGCCGTGATGGGCCTGCTGGGCGAGCGGGCGTGGTATCTGCCCCGGTGGCTGGATCGGCTGCTGCCTGACGTCGACGTGGAGGGTGCTGCCCTGGAGCCGAGCCACCGACCGACCTCCCGGGACGGACGGGAGGACGACGGCGAGGTCTCCGAGCGGCACCCCGAGCCGGGGCAGCAGCCCGAGGCGGCTCAGGAGGAGGAGTCGGTCCCGACCCGGGCCTGAGCAGCCACCGACCGCAGTGCGGTGGCCCCGGCGACGGCGGCCTGCTCATCCTGCGCGAGCTGAACGGCCAGCCGGCGTCCGCTGCGCCGGTGGACCACGATCCCCGGGCCCCCGGACCCGAGGTAGGCCGTGCTCCCCGGGAGCCAGCGCAACCCCGTCCCGCCCCAGACCATCGGGTCCAGGTCCATGGCCCGGGCCCCCAGCACCTCGCGAGCGGGCACCCGAAGCACCGTCAGGGGCAGCCGCCGGGACCGCACCCGCAGCCCGTCGCCGTCCACCAGGACCCGCACCTCGGCAGCCGCCCAGGTCAGCGTGGCGGCGACCAGCCCGCCCACGCCCAGCAGGACGCCCAGCAGCCACCCGCCACCGGAGACCACCACGAGGACACCGGCGGCGCCGAGCACGACCAGCACGAAGATCGCCGCGCCCTCGAGACTGCCCGAGCGACTGTCGCAGCGCCAGGGCAGCACCAGGTCCGCAGCTCCGGCGGCGGGCAGCACCCGGTCCCGCTCGGGGATCGTCTCGACGATCTGCTGCACGCTGGGGCGCTGGTCGCCGTGCACGACATACCCCGTCCACCCCCACAGGACCGCCACCAGCGTCGCGGGCAGCAGCCACCAGGCACTCGTCGCCGAGATGTCGTCGAAGAACTGCACCCCCACCAGACTCAGCGTGTAGCCGCCGGCCGCCCCGGCACCGACCGCCCCCGTCAGACTGAGCATCCACCGGGATGCGTGCGGCGGGACCAGCCGCGCCAGCCCGATCACGACGGCGGCGACCAGGAGGGCTGCGACGCAGACCGCCAGGACGGGACCCAGCGCCCGTGGTGCGGCCGAGATCGGCAACACCATCGAGGAGACGAGGAGCACCCCGAGGGGCAGCATCGCCCAGCACCCCGCCGCAAGGCGGCGGGAGCGCGGCGAGGTCATAGCAGCCCAGCGTAGGGCCCGGCCCTGACCCGCCAATGACGGATCCCGAGGCGACCGACGGTCCCCCGGGACGGACTGTCGACAGGTGGTCGGACCGGCGCCATCCGTTGTTCACGTCGTGTTGGTCCCCCCGGCGACCGTGCTCCCTAGGTTCGCGGGTATGACGATCACACCCCCACGCCGAGCCCTGCCCCTGTTCCCCACCCGCTCCCACCCTGGTGGGCGGAGCGCGATGACCTGCCACTACCGCTGCGGCGACGCCTGCTTCCAGGACGTCCCCAACACCTCCGACAACACCTACTTCGGTGACGTCGTCACCGAGGGCCTGCGTCGGCGCACGATGCTGCAGGCCGGCGGTGTCGCCGTCGCCGCCGCCGGGCTCACCGCGTGGGCCCGACCCGCCGCCGCCAAGGCGCCGCCGTGGGCACCCCGCGACGGGGTCGGCTTCACCCCCATCGCCCCGACCCCCGCCGACGTAGACGCCGTTGTCGTGCCCACCGGCTACCGGTGGTCGCCGATCATCAGCTGGGGCGACCCGATCCACCCCTCCGCTCCCGCCTTCGACTTCGACAACCAGTCCGTCGAGGCGCAGCAGATGCAGGCCGGCTACAACAGCGACTACGTCACGGTGCTGCGTGGCGGCGCCGGCAACAACGGACAGAGCAAGGGCGTGTTGGTCTTCAACAACGAGTACACCAACGACCAGCTGATGTTTCGGGGCGTCGAGGACTCCGAGGACCTGAGCGAGGAGCAGCTGCGCATCATCATGGCCGCCCACGGGATGACGGTCGTGGAGGTCAAGCGCAAGGGCAGCAAGGGCGCCTGGCGCTACCTGCAGGACGGTGCGCGCAACCGCCGCGTGCACACCTACAGCGAGCTGGTGCTCGACGGCCCCGCCGCCGGCGACCCCGCGCTGCGCACCTCCGCC
>NZ_JBPCKQ010000129.1:0-5291 GCF_051004135.1 Ornithinimicrobium sp. | reverse complement strand
CCGACGCCCGGCCGCCGCCTTGGTGATCGCCGCCCCGATGCCCAGGCGTTGCCACAGCTGGTCCAACGTCCACGCCCCACCCAACCGGCGCGAGTCCAGCACCTCCACTTCACCAGTGGCCGTCGCGGTGATCGCCTGCTCCGGGGTCAGGAACCGACCGATCGAGGACACCAACCGGGTCAACGCCTCCCGGTCCACATCCTGCGCCCGGCCGAAGGAGTGGATCACCTTCGCGGTCGAGGCGCCGGTGTCCGGGTGGCGTTCGTTGTGCGCCAGTTGCAGGTAGGACACGGTCGAGCCGTCCCGGTTCTTCCGCCGTGTCTCCCGCAAGTACATACCTACACAAAACCACGCTGTTGCAGGCCACGTCCAGCGACACGCCCAACTCGTGTGCCTACACGATCAACGCCACCGCATACCCCGAGCAGCGCTGACCAGCACAGAGGCCATCAGCACCCCCCGAATGTGCCTACGAACTGCGGAAGTCCGGTGAGACGAGCGCGCTCTTCCGCTCCTATCGACCCTTTGGTTGAATCTGATGGAGCATCCAGCAGGTCCACCATGGCGACACCGGCGACGGTCGAAGATTATGTGGCAGCCCTACCCCCGCCGGCACGTGACGTCCTGCAAGCGGCCCGGACCATCCTGCGGCGGGAGGTGCCCGGGGTCGAGGAGTCGATCCGCTACCAGATACCGTGCTTCGCTGCAGGCGGTACCTACCTGGTGCACGTGGCGGCCTGGAAGTCACACATCGGTCTCTATCCCGTGCCGCGGTTCCGCTCCGAAGTCGAGACACAGGTGGCTTCTCTCCGGCATGGCCAGGACACAGTCAGGCTGCCAATCAAGGAACCCTTCGCCCACGCCACCCTCGACCTGCTGCTCTCCGAGATCGTGGCGTTGCGCCTGGATGGCCGGACTCCCTGACCCGCGCCCGCGCAGTCATGCACTATCGGCGTCCAGGCGCTCACGGTGCGTGACGCACGCGATGACCTCTGGCCATCCTGCTCGGCCCGCGCGGTGTCGGCCCGAAAACGGTCCGGCTCCTCGCCGAGGCGAGGGCCGCTCGCACCTGTCGCTTGCCAGCGTGATGGGACCACCTCGTTGCCACGAGCTTGGGACCACCTGGGGGTGTCAGTGAGCATGGCTGGTCTCCTTGCTGGCGTCAAGGGCGACACGGCCGCGTTGGCGGTAGGAGGGGCCTTCGACGATGAGAGTGTGTGCCCCTGAGGTGAGGCGGTCGACGGCGGATTGGGCGAGGAGGGCGTCGGTGGTCATGGTCAACCATTCGGAGGGTTCCCGGTTCGATACCCAGATGGTGCTGGCCCGTCGGTGGCGTTCGACGACGAGTTCGTAGAAGTCGTTGGTTTGGGTCGCGTCCAGGGGTCGGAGCGCGAAGTCGTCGATGATCAGGAGGTCCAGGGCGGTCAGTCGGCGGATCTCGGCTTCGAGGGTGTTGTCCAGCCGGGCGGCGCGTAGCCGGGTGAACAGTTTGTCGGCGCGGGCGAAGGCGACGCTCATCCGACGCCGGATGGCGATGTGTCCCAGCGCGGTGGCCAGGTGGGTCTTGCCGACTCCCACGGGCCCCAGGATGAGCAGCCCGGTGCCGGCTTCGGCGAAGGTTAGCGTGGTCAGGTCGGACCACAGTTGCCGGTCGTAGGACAGGTCGGCGGGCTCGGCCCAGCTCTCCATCCGCATCGCGGGGTCCAGGCCGGCCTTGGCGCCCCGCAGCGCCGCTGAGCGGGACTCCCGGCGGGTGACCTCATCGGCCAGCAGCAGCTTCAGGAACGCGGCGTGACCCATCTTCTGCTGCCGGGCCAGGGCCAACCGTTCGGGCAGGGTGTCCTTGAGCCCGGACAGCTTCAGGGTGCGCAGGGTCTTGGCCAGGTCGGTGCCGATCGGGTCGATCGGACCGGCCGGTGGGCGCGTGGAACGACTCAGTCACGACCCAGCCCGAGGTCGTCAGACCTTCACCGCTGTCAACGACGCGGTGACCACCGACAACGGCACCCGTGTGGCCGGCCTTAAGTTCGCCGATCCCCGTGCCCAAGTACTGCTGCAGGCACTGCTGATCTTTCGGCTCCTGCCCAACGGATTCACCAACCGCGACCTACGCGGCCTGGTCGGCCAACTTCTCGCCAGCACCATGTCCTCCGGACAGTTGACCTACGACCTGCGCCGACTGCGCCTGCACGGCCTGATCACTCGGATACCCCATAGTCACCGCTACCACGTCACCGACACCGGGCTCCACCACGCGCTGTTCCTCACCCGAGCCCACGACCGGCTCCTGCGAACCGGGCTCGCCGAGATCACCGACCCTCAACCCGGACCACTGCAAGCCGCCAGCCGCAACTACCAGAAGGCCCTCGACAGACTCAGCAAGACATCTGGACTCGCAGCCTGAAACTTGACCCAGAATTTCGGCTCCGCCGAACCGAGCCTTCTAGCCCGCCTCCCAGCGCTTCGGCGCATGCATGCAGCGCGGTGCGCATCACAGGGCGCCGACTGCAGTGCACAGCGACCGAACGCACCCCAAGAGGCTGCTATGGAAACTCTTCTGGTTTCGGCGCGGCGCTGGCTCACAGCCGGGTTCGCCGGCTGACGCGTCAGCGTGGTCGCGATCGCGCTCAGCAGCCGGGCCATGTGGGCCGGCTGAGATTCAGAGCAGCGAGAACATCACGACGAGCGCCGCGCCCACCGCGACATCCGCAGGGGTTCCCTCGGCCAGCGCCGTGACCGCGACGCCGTCAGCGACCGCGAGGACCAGGCGCGCGTTGTCCTCCTCGGCAGGCAGGTCGGCACGGATCAGCACCTGTCGCACGACCTCCTTGAGGGCGGCGTTCCAGGCGGCGACGACCGGGCGCAGCCGCTGGTGCCTGCCGGCTTCGAGGTAGCGCTCGTACATCAGCAGTATCTGCTGCCGGGGGGCGTCTGCTCCGATGACGCTGACGACAGCCTGGGCCGCTTGCGCAGCGTCAAGCTGGGCCGGCAGCGCATCGACCACCGCGCCTGCCCTCGCCACCCACGCCTCGGCGACGTGCTGCAGCGCCTCGTCACGCAGGTCGTCGGCCGACGCGAAGTAGTAGGTGGTCGACGCAAGTGGCAAGCCCGCTCGGGCGGCGACCGCCCGGTGGCTCAGCGCGGCTCGCCCCTGCTCGAGGAGCAGGTCGCCTGCTGCCTCGATCAGGACGCTTCGCCGATGAGCCCCGCGGGCGTAGCGGACGACGCTGTCTGCGGCCATGTCAGTGTGCAGTGCTGGTCAACTGAAGGCCCACGACGCCTGCCACGATCAGCACGATCGAGATCAGCTTGAGCACCTCCGTCGACTCGTCCAGGAACACCATCCCGGCGACCGCGGTGCCGACGGCGCCGATGCCGGTCCAGACGGCGTAGGCGGGTCCAACCGGCAGGCTGCGCAGGCCCGTGGCCAGCAGGCTGAAGCTTGCCGCGGCGAAGACGACGAACAGGACGCTCGGGACGAGGCGAGTGAAGCCGTTGCTCGCCTTTAGCGACAGTGCGAAGCCGGTCTCAAACAAGCCGGCAAGGATCACGAGCGCCCAGGCCATGGCGAGCCCCTCTCAAGTTGGTACGGGTGTACCACCTAATGTGGCATATGTAGCGTTGGAGCGCGGGTTGGACGTCGAGCTGTCCGATCACCTGGGGTATCACCGGGGTGACCGGTCCGGTCACGGCAGCGGGAACTCCCGCAACGGCACCACCCCCAAGACGTTGCGCTCTGAGGTCGGCGACATCGCTCTGGACGGCCCTCGGGACCGGGCTGGCACGTTCAGCCCGGTCCTGGTGCCCAAGGGTGCCCGATCGGTTGGTGGGCTGGATGAGCAGGTCATCAGCCTGTACGGGGGCGGCCCGCCGGGGGCGCCAAGAGCACGGAGGAACCGGCAGCGGTTCGACCTCGCCCTCACCGACGGTGACCTGGCCACCGAGGTTGACCGACTGGTTGCGCTATGGGCGACCCCGCTGGGCGGCGCCACAGAGGGCAGAGTTGAGCTGGCTGATCCCGACGGCAACGAGTTCTGCCTCAATCTTGTCGGACAAGAGGCGTGCAGAAGGGTTGACCTCAGGTGGGAGAAATCGTCTACGGTGCCGTGACCTGTCTGATCTGCATGATCAGCCATGTGCGTCCTTCCGCGTCAGTCGCACGACGTCGAACGGAGAGATCGATGCCTACGAGGCGAGAAAGACCGAGTCAGCGTGCCAGGTCAGGAAGTCGCGGTTCGGTCGGTCGACCGGGCGCGTCGGCATGGAGATGCGGTTACCCGAGTCGGCGCGTCGGTAGAACTCCTCCCCGTTGCCCCAATCTGCGCGAAGGCGGGGACTGACCATCAGAGTTCGCTTCCCCGGATGCACTCCGAGGTAGCCACGGTCGAAGAGGGTGTGAACGTCTGAGCGAAGGAGCATGCCGTTGTCGACTCGGTTCTCACCGTCGGCGGTGACGGGCCGGATGTGGGCGGCCTGTAGTACGGGGACGATCTTGTCGCCGGTCATCGCGCATCGGCGTCCGTACGCTTCTTGAACCAGCGCTTTGAATGCTCCCTGCCCAACGCGCACGGGAGTCAATCGTGGCGCGCCGAACACCTCACCGGGAACCGCTCCCGCGATGTCGGTGTCCGCCCCTTCTCGACGAAGTAGCGCCGCGAACACCTGCTCGAGATAGCTCCCTTCGGCCGAGTCGAGGTCGTAGCCACGCCCTTGGACGATGTTGCCAGCCCATCCGGGAGGGGCGTCCATGGCCTCGTGTGCATCGAAGAACCGCACGTCGCGAAGCATGATGCACCCGATCTCCGGGTCGTGGTCTCCATCAGCCACTCGACCGCGATATTTGCGGATCCGGGAACGCATCTCGACCTCGGTTGGGCAGCCGTTGCTTTCGCCGAAGAACTCCCAGGCCCGCGACATCGGCAGAGAGGCCCAGCCGGACAGGAAGCCCGCTCCGACGATTCGATTTCCGTGCGAGTAGTGGGTTTTGAAGAAGAAGGGGTGCGGCTTGAGGAATCGCGCCAAACCTCCGGCCGCCGCTCGGCTGCCAAAAGTTGACCTCGGTTGAGCCGCGCTCGTGGAGGAACTGGTACCAGTCCCAGTCCGTGACCCCGACATACGCGCGCACCACATCAGTTTGCCCTGTTGGGGCCTGGGTGACTATGCAGCGACGTGCCTCGCATACTTTGAGCGCGTGGTGCTGGTTGGTGCCTCACGTACTTTGAGCGCGAAACGCTCCCGGTCGGGGCAGGCTTGCCTGGTATGGAAGGCAAGATCGACATGGCCGCACGACG
>NZ_JBPCKQ010000128.1:0-10489 GCF_051004135.1 Ornithinimicrobium sp. | reverse complement strand
GGCTCCGCTTTCGACCTGTTGCGCTTCTTGCTCTTCTACTCATTGCTTCATGCACTTTTGTCAGATGATCTGGCGCGCTCCTTACTCGGCTGAGGCCGTTCTTGGCGAACCGGCCTCGGCAGGGATATGTTGAGGTATGCGCATCAGCGAGGTGCTCCGCCGCAAGGGTGACAGCGTCACCACCCTGAGCCCTGAGACCGACGTCGCGGCCCTGCTCGAGCTGATGGCCGAGGAGGGCATCGGGGCGGTCGTGGTCAGCCCCGACGGTGAGAGGGTCGCCGGCATCGTCAGCGAACGCGACGTCGTCCGAGCCCTGCACCACAACGGTGCCGACGTGCTCGGCCGACCGATCAGCTCGATCATGACCTCACAGGTGCACTCCTGCGTGCCCGAGGACGACCTGGAGACCCTGGCCCGGACGATGACCGATCACCGCATCCGGCACTTGCCCGTCGTGGTCGAGGGTCGGCTGCGTGGAGTGGTCAGCATCGGCGACATCGTCAAGCACCGCATCGCTGAGCTGCAGGGCGAGCGCGACCAGCTCGTCGGCTACATCCAGCAATAGCCGTAGGCACCTCGACCTTGGCGCTTCTCCCCTGACGCCGGGCCGCCTTGCCGCAAGGAAAGCAACGACGTACTCTTCGTCGTGAGCATTTCGTGAGGTTACTCACATCTTGTTCACGCTCGGGGGCAGGGCTAACTGCTGACCTGGCACCTACACAAAGGGGAGATTGTGTCAGCACATCCACTCAGGGGGACGCGTCGGCGGGCCCTGGCTGCCATAGCCGGCTTCGGCATGGTGGCCAGCGCGCTGCCGGCCGTGTCCGCGATGGCGGTCGAGGGACCCTCGACGCCCGCCACGCTTGCCACCGCGCCGTTCACCGACGGCCAGTACATCGTGGTCCTGCAGGACGCGCCGCTGGCCACCAACCCGGGCACCCGCCCGGCGTCGGGCCAGAAGCTCGACGTCGACAGCTCGGCCGCACAGGCCTACAGCGACCAGCTGCGCCAGCAGCAGGACGCCGTACTCGCCGACGTGGCAGCCGAGCCCAACTACCGCTACACCACGGTGCTCAACGGCTTCGCGGTCAAGCTGACCGCCGCCGAGGCCACCGCCTTGTCGAAGCGGCCGGACGTGCGCTCGGTCACCAAGGACACCAAGCGCGAGCTGCTCGCCGACGAGGACGAGTTCACCGTCAGCGACGGCCCGGCCCAGCCCGACACCGAGGTGTCCCCCGACCTGCTCGGGTTGCGCGGCGCGGGCGGCGTGTGGGAGCAGCTCGGCGGAGCCGACCAGGCCGGCAGCGGCGTCGTCGTCGGGGTCATCGACTCGGGCACCGACTGGCGCAGCGCGTCGTTCGACCCGGCCGGTATGCCGGCTGCCCCGGCCGGCTTCGGCGGGGAGTGCGACCCTGGTGCCGACCCGGCCAGCTGGCCGGTCGCCGAGGCCTGCAACAACAAGAACCTCAGTGGTGAGTTCTTCATCAACGGCTTCGACGCCGCCGGCGCGACGCTGTCCGCCGAGGACAGCCGCAGCCCGTTCAACACCGACACCCACGGCAGCCACGTCGCCGGCACCGCGGTGGGGCGTGAGGTGACCGTCACGGACGGCACCAACGACTTCAACCTCGCGGGCATGGCCCCGATAGCGCACCTGGCGACCTACAAGGTCTGCTGGCTCGCCGAGGGCGCCGGCGGCGGCTGCTACAACCAGGACTCCATCGCCGCGATCGACTCCGCGGTCTCCGACGGGGTCGACGTGCTCAACTTCTCGGTCAGCGGTGACCCCACCACCTACGAGGACCCGGTCGACCTGGCCTTCAAGAACGCCGCAGCCGCAGGGGTGTTCGTCGCAGCCTCGGCCGGCAACAGCAACGAAGAGGGCGTCGCGGTGGCGCACATCGGCCCGTGGATGACCACGGTCGGTGCCGCCAACCACCGCGAGGAGGACGGTCCTGTCCCGGGCATCGCGAGCTTCTCCGGCCAGGGGCCGGTGGACGTCGCCGACGCCGACCAGACCATCCTCAAGCCCGACGTGGGCGCCCCCGGCGTCAACGTGCTGGCCGCAGCAGTGGCAGCCGACGGCTCCCCGGCCTTCGGCTACCTGACCGGCACCTCCATGTCCTCGCCGCACATCGCGGGGCTCGGAGCGCTGCAGACCCAGGCCAACCCGGCCTGGTCACCGATGGCGATCAAGTCCTCGCTGACGACCGGCGCCAAGAACTACGCCGGCCCCGGCAACGACCCCTTCGTGGGCGGCAACGGCTTCGTCGAGCCGCGCACCATGCTCGACCCGGGTCTGGTCTTCGACTCCAGCGAGGCCGAGTGGGATGCGTTCCTGGCCGACCCGTCGACCGGCACGCAGCTCAACACGGCGTCGATCTCGATCCCGGAGCTCACCATGGCGCCGACCACGGTCGTCCGCACGGTGACCAACGTCAGCAACCAGGCACTGACCTACACCGCCTCCGCTGACCAGCCGGCCACCACTGCCCTGCCGGCGACCCTGTCGGTCGACGTGCAGCCGGAGACGATCACCGTCCCGGCGGGTGCGTCCGCGGACGTGTCGATCACGGTCGCCAACACCGGGGCCCCGGTCACCGAGTGGCAGAAGGCCTTCGTCACCTGGAGCACCGACGGCGCCGCCAGCGACGTGCGGATCCCGCTCGTCGCCCGGGGCCAGGTCGCCGAGGTCGTGCCCGACCCGACCGTCGACCGCGTCGGTGGAGCTGACCGCTACGCCACCGCGGCGCAGATCGCGCGGCTCTACCCCGACGGGGTGGACACGGTCTATGTCACCACCGGTGAGAACTTCTACGACGCGCTCGCCGGCTCCCCGCCGGCCAGCCGTGGCCTCGTCCCCGGGAAGCAGGTCACCCCCGAGGGCGACCCAGCTCCGGTGGTGTTGGTGAAGTCCGACTCGATCCCGGCCGACAGCCAAGCGGTGTTGGACGAGATCGGCCCGGCCGACATCGTGATCCTCGGTGGCACCGCTGCGGTGTCCCAGGGTGTCGAGGACGAGCTCAACGCCACGACGACGGCGACCGTCGGCCGCATCGGCGGCGCGGACCGCTACGAGACGGCCGCACTGCTGGCCGCCGAGTACGGCACGTCCGACACCGTCTACGTCGCGACCGGTGAGCGGGACGGATACCCCGACGCGCTCAGCGGCTCGGCACTGGCCGGTTCCGAGGGGGTGCCTGTCCTGCTGACCAAGAAGGACTCGGTCCCCGACGTCGTCACCTCCACCATCGAGGACCTCGGTGCGACCAACGTCATCGTCCTCGGCGGGGCCAACGCGATCGCCGACGACACCTACGCCGAGCTCGGTGGCACGGACCGGCTGGCCGGTGCCGACCGGTACGCGACGGCCACGGAGATCTCCAAGGCCTTCGGCTACGGAGACGGCAACGACGCTCCGGTCGCGCACGTGGCGACCGGCGAGAAGTTCCCGGACGCCCTGGCAGGGTCGGCGCTGGCCGGCTTCCAGGACGCACCCGTCGTGCTCGTCCGAGGCCCCGGCGCCGCCGACGAGCTGCCCGACCAGGTGCTGGCCGAGCTGGACCGGATCTCCCCGGACCAGGTCTTCGTCCTCGGTGGCACCGCTGCGGTGTCGCAGGACGTCGAGGATGAGCTCAACCAGTCCTACCCGGAGTGGGCGACCGACTGAGCTGACCCCCTGAGTCTTCGGACTCACGGCAGCACCACCACGGACGGCCCGTCCCCTCTCCCGGAGGGGACGGGCCGTCCGTCGTCGGCACGCCGGAACTCCGCGGAACGCCGCCAGACCGGTCAGTGCTTGGCCGACGACCAAGGTGTGCATCTCGGTGGTGCCCTCGTAGGTCAGCACGGACTCCAGGTTGGCGGCATGTCGTAGCGGGGCATAGTCGGCGCTGATCCCGTTGGCCCCCAACACCGAGCGGCACTCCCGGGCGATGGCCAGCGCCCGACGCACATTGGTCAGCTTGCCCAGGCTCACCTGTTGCGGCGCCAAGCGCCCGGCGTCCTTGAGCCGGCCGAGGTGCCGGGCCAGCAGCATGCCGGTGATGTAGTCGGCGCTGAGGTCGACCAGCTTGGCCTGGGTCAGCTGGAAGCCCGCGATCGGACGGCCGAACTGCTCGCGGGTCACCGCATAGCCCAGCGCGGTCTCGATGCTGTCGCGAGCGGCGCCCATCGAGCCGAAGACGATGCCGAAGCGAGCCTCGGTCAGGCAGCCCAGCGGTCCCTTCAGCCCGTGGCCACCGGGCAGCACCGCCGACGGCGGAAGCCGCACGCCGTCCAGCACCAGCTCACTGGTCACCGACGCCCGCATCGACAGCTTGCCGGTGATCTCGGTCGAGGAGAAGCCGGCCGTGCCGGTCGGCACCAGGAAGCCGCGGATGCCGTCGTCGGTCTGCGCCCAGACCACCGCGACGTCGGCGATCGAGCCGTTGGTGATCCACAGCTTGGTGCCGTCGAGCACCCAGTCGGTGCCCACGCGCCGGGCCCGGGTGCGCATGCTGGCCGGGTCCGACCCGGCGTCGGCCTCGGTCAGCCCGAAGCAGCCGATCAGCTCGCCGCGGGCCAGGCCCGGCAGCCACTGCTCGCGCTGCGCGTCGCTGCCGTAGGCGTGGATCGCCTGCATCGCCAGCGACCCCTGCACACTGACCATCGAGCGCACCCCGGAGTCGGCGGCCTCGATCTCCGTGCAGACGACTCCGTATGCCGTCGCGCTAGCCCCCGCGCAGCCGTACCCGTCCAGGTGCATGCCCAGCACCCCCAGCCGGCCGAACTCCCGGACCAGCTCGCGGGCGGGCAGCCGGCCCTCGACATACCAGGAGGCCAGGTGGGGTCGCACGTGGTCGGCCAGGAACGCGCGGACGCTGGCCCGCATCGCCAGGTCCTCCTCACCCAGGCCCTCGTCGAGGGCACCGAGCTCGTCAGGGGTCCAGGTGCGCCGGGGATTGTCCATGTGCTCGAGACTAGGGGCAGGATGGGTGGCATGACCGAACAGGGCGCCGTCCACGGATGGCTCACCGACATGGACGGCGTGCTGGTACACGAGGAGCAGGCACTGCCCGGGGCCGCCGAGTTCGTCGCCGAGCTGCTGGCGACCGGCACGCCGTTCCAGGTGCTGACCAACAACTCGATCTACACGCCCCGGGACCTGCGGGCCCGGCTCGCGGCCAGTGGCATCGAGGTGCCGGAGGAGGCGATCTGGACCTCAGCGCTGGCGACCGCAGGGTTCCTGGCCGAACAGCACCCCCGTGGCTCGGCCTACGTCATCGGGGAGGCCGGCCTCACCACGGCCCTGCACGACGCCGGCTACGTGCTGACCGACCGCGAGCCGGACTACGTCGTGCTCGGCGAGACCCGCACCTACTCCTTCGAGGCGATCACCAAGGCGATCCAGCTGGTCGCCCGCGGTTCGCGCTTCATCGCCACCAACCCCGACCCGACCGGGCCCTCCCCCGCGGGGCCGCTGCCGGCCACCGGGTCGGTCGCCGCCCTGGTCACCCGGGCCACCGGGGTCGAGCCGTACTTCGTGGGCAAGCCCAACGCGCTCATCATGCGCAGTGCCCTCAACCGGATCGAGGCGCACTCCGAGCACGCCGTGATGATCGGGGACCGGATGGACACCGACATCAAGAGCGGCATGGAGGCGGGTCTGCGCACGGTGCTGGTGCTCACCGGCTCGACCACGAGACCCGAGGTCGACCGCTTTCCCTACTGTCCCACCTGGATCAAGGACGGCATCGACGACGTGGTGCCGATGGTGCGCGACCTGGCCTGAGCTGCGCGCTGGGTTTCGCGCGCAAGTACCACATAGGATGTGGTCGACGCCAGGCGGGATGCGCTCGCCGGTGTCGCACACGGGAGCGCGGCACCGCGGGGGCCGGGCGGGAGGGAAGCCCACATGTCAGGTCGATCATCAGGTGGCAGCAGTCGGCATCTGCTGGCGGGGGTCCTCGCCTTGGCTCTCGTCTGCGCCGGACTGCCGCTGAGCGCCTCGGCGCTCACCGGCATGCAGGACCCCACGACCGCCGAGGACGGGTCGTATGTCGTGGTGCTGCGAGATGCACCCCTGGCCACCGGCCCCACGGCCCGCGCGACCGACCAGGGTCGGCTCGACACCACCAGCGAGTCGGCCACGGCATACACCGACCGGCTGCTGGAGCAGCAGGATCAGGTGCTGTCCGAGGTGGCGGCCGACCCGACCTACCACTACACGACGGCGCTCAACGGGTTCGCGGTGCCGCTCACGGCGGCCGAGGTGTCGGCGCTGCGACAGCGCCCCGACGTGCGCTCGGTCACCCTCGATGAGCCCCGGCAGCTGCTGAGCGACCCGGCGAGCGCATCCGCCGGACCGCAGCTCCCGGCGACCGACATCAGCCCCGGTCTGCTCGGGCTGAGCGGACCGGGCGGGGCGTGGGCCCAGCTCGGCGGGGCCGACAGGGCCGGCCGAGGTGTCGTCGTCGGCATCCTCGACACCGGCATCTCCTGGCGCAACCCGTCGTTCTCGGCGACCGGCATGCCGGCCAAGCCGGCCGGCTTCACCGGAGCCTGCGACTCCGGCCAGGACGCCGCAGGATGGCCGGCCCGAGCGTGCACCGCCAAGATCGTCAGCGCCCGCTACTTCGTGCAGGGCCTGCGCTCAGCGGGGGCCGAGCTGGCGCGGTACGAGAGTGTCAGCCCGCTGGACGTCAACGGTCATGGCAGCCACGTCTCCAGCACGGCAGCCGGTCGGCAGACCAGCGCCAAGGGCTTCGACGGCCGGAGCGCCAGCATCTCCGGGATGGCCCCCATGGCGCACGTCGCGGCCTACAAGGTGTGCTGGGAGACCGTGAACCCCTGGGAGGGCGGCTGCTACATGCAGGACTCCATCGCTGCGGTCGACCGGGCGGTGCGGGACGGGGTCGACGTCCTCAACTTCTCGATCAGCGGCGATCCCTACGGCTATGACGACCCGGTGGACGAGGCCTTCAAGAACGCCGCGGCCGCGGGGGTCTTCGTCGCCGCAGCCGGCGGCAACTCCGGCAGCGACGTCGAGCACACGGTGCCGTGGCTGACCACGGTGGCCGCGGCGGTGCACCGCAGCTCCGACGGGGCGGTCCCCTCGATCGCGGGGTTCTCCGCGCGGGGCCCGGTCAACGCCGCCGGCAACCCCGGCCTGCAGACCATCCTCAAGCCCGACCTGGGCGCGCCCGGCGTGGAGGTGTTCGCGGCCGTCGAGGACAGCGAGGACGACAAGCCGCAATGGGACCGCATATCCGGCACCTCTATGGCCTCACCGCACGTGGCCGGTCTGGCCGCGCTGCAGATGCAGGCCCACCCGGCCTGGTCTCCCATGGCGGTCAAGTCATCGCTGATGACCTCCACCCGACGCTACGCAACCCGGGGCAGCAACAACCCGCACGTGGGCGGGGCGGGCTTCGTCGCTGCCAAGGGGATGCTGGCCACGCCGTTGGTCTTCGACTCGGGGCTCGCCGACTGGAACGCCTTCGTCACCAAGCCCTCCACGGGCACCCGCCTCAACCAGCCCTCGGTCCATGTCCCGCAGCTGCCGGCCACCGCGCCGACCACGGTGACGCGCACCGTCACCAACGTGTCGGGCCAGGCCAGGACCTTCCGGGCTGCCGCCGACAGCCCGTCGACCTTCCCGATGCGCGTGCGCCCCAGTGTGCTGACCATCCCGGCCGGTGGCTCGGCGCAGGTCTCGATCCAGATGGCCAACACCGGGGCCGCCGCCGGTGCCTGGCAGAAGGGTGCGGTGACCTGGACCACCTCCGGCCTCCCGGCGGTGCGGATCCCCGTGCTGGGGCGCGGTCAGGTCTTCGCGCCCAAGGTCGGCCGGCTCGGTGGTGCCAACCGCTTCGACACCGCGCGACTGATCTCGGCCCAGTTCCCCGGCGGCGCCGACACCGTCTACCTCGCCTCCGGCCTCAGCTTCGCCGACGCCCTGGCCGGCAGTCCTGCGGCGGCCCGCGGGCAGGTGCCCAGCACCCTGACCTCTTCGGGTCGTCCCGCCCCGGTCCTGCTGGTCGGACCGGACGGCATACCGACCGAGACGCGGGCGGCGCTGAGCTCGCTCAAGCCCAGGTCGATCGTGGCACTGGGCGGGCAGCGTGCCGTGCCGGAGGCGATCCTGCGGGGCCTGCGATCGCAAGGGTATGCCGTGGAGCGGATCGCCGGCGAGGACCGCTACGACACCGCCGCCAAGATCGCACTGCTCTCCGGGTCCGACGTGCCGCTGGTCTACGTCGCCAGCGGCGCCGACCGCTCCTACCCCGACGCGTTGGCCGGTGCCTCGGCCGCCGCCCGCGATGACGCACCCGTGCTGTTGACCAAGCAGGACCGCATACCGGACTCGGTGCGGGCCGCGCTGGATGAGCTGCGGCCACGTCGGATCGTGGTCCTCGGCGGTGACGGCGCGGTCTCCGACGGGGTCTTCCGGCAGCTCGGCGCGGATCAGCGGCTCGGCGGGACCAACCGGTGGGAGACCGCGGCCGCCGTGGCCGCGACCTTCGGTGCCGACCCGGGCAACGCCTACGTCGCCTACGGGCTCAACTGGCCCGATGCCCTCGCCGGCTCGGTGCTGGCCGGGTCCCAGTCGGCGCCGGTGCTCATCACCGGCAGTACCTCGATTCCCGCGCCCGTCGCGACCCAGCTCAACCGGCTGTCGCCGCAACGGCTGACCATCCTCGGCGGCACCGGCGTCGTCTCGACCACGGTGGCGGACACCCTCAACCGCGACTACGGGCGCTGGATCATCGAGTAGGCACTCGGGGAGGTCGCCACAGAGCCAACGCCGTGCTGGTGCTGACCCGCTGGGGCCGCATGCCCTGACGAAGGGTCGTCACCTCGCCGGTGAGCCCGGCGGCGAACACGCGATCCCCCATACCGAGGGCGTCGGTGAGCATCTGGTTGTGCTCGGTCAGCTCGCTGACCCGGGCCCGCAACGCCTCGACCTGGTGCTCCAGGTCCATGATGCGTTGGATGCCGGTGAGGCTGACCCCCTCGCCGGAGAGCCGTTGCACCTCACGCAGCCGGTAGACGTCACGCGAGGAGTAGCGGCGCCCTCCCCCCCGGGTGCGCCGCGGGGTGACCAGGCCGAGCCGGTCGTACTGCCGCAGGGTCTGGGCGTGCATCCCGGCGAGCTCGGCCGCGATGGAGATGACGAAGACGGGCGCGTCCTCATCGACGTCCGTCCGGTTGCGGACCACCACGGTCCCTCACCTCCATCTTGCTAGGCAGTCTGCCAGCGGTATGCGGATACAGTCACTCCGCCGCGCGGGCGAACAGCTCCGCGCGGGGGTCGTAGTCCTGCTCCTCGGCGCGCATCGCCTCGATCGCTGCCTTGGCGGCGTCGCTGAGCCGTTGGGGCACCACGACCTGCAGCTTGGCCAGCAGGTCACCGGCCCCGCTCTTGGTCTTGATGCCGCGGCCCTTCAGCCGGAGCACCCGCCCCGACGGCGTGCCCGCTGCGACCTTGACCCTGACCGGAGGGCCGTCCAACGTCGGCACGCTGACGGTCGCACCGGCCGCCGCCTCGGCGAAGGTCACCGGGACGTCCAGAATCAGGTTGTTGCCCTCACGGGAGAAGACCGGATGCGGCTTGACCGCAATCTTGATCAGCAGGTCTCCGGAGGCTCCCCCCGGCTCACTCTGCCTGCCCTTGCCGCGCAGCCGGATCGTCTGGCCGTCCTTGACGCCGGCCGGGATCCGCGCGGTGACCCGGTCACCGTCCGGGCTGCCCACCGTGACGGTGTCACCGGTCGCGGCCTGACGGAAGCTCAGCGTCGCCCGTGCCTCGACATCGCGCCCCGGTCGCGGACCGCGCGGCGCCTGGAAGCCGTAGCCGGGACCACCCGCTCCGGCACCGGCCGGGCCACCGGCGCCCGGGAAGCCGCCGAGCAGGTCCTCGAGGTTGATGCTCTGCCCGCCGCTGGTGCCGAACTGCACGTTCTGCGCACTGCGGCCACCGCCCGCACCGCCGAACATCTGAGCGAAGACGTCCTCGAAACCGCCGCCTGCCGCACCGCCCGGGCCGCCGCCGGAGGTGAAGCGGGCACCGCCGCGCGACATGGCCCGCACACCGTCGTACTGCTGACGCTGCTCCGGGTCGGAGAGCACGGCATACGCCTCACCGATCTCCTTGAACCGCTGTTCCGCCGCCGTGTCACCGGGCTTGGAGTCCGGGTGCCACTCGCGCGCCAGCTTGCGGTACGTCTTCTTGATCGTGGCGTCGTCGGCGTCTTGGGCGACCCCGAGGATCGCGTAGAAGTCCTTGTCGAACCAGTCCTGACTCGCCATCTGCGCGGGTCACCTCCTCCTCGTTTGCCAGGGACTCTGCAGCCCCATCCTGCGATGTGCTGGGGCCTCTGTGGTCCCACTCTGCATGTTGTTCGGGAGTCTGCGACCCCGGAGCTTCCCTGGCAAAAGTGAGACGCGGGCCGCAGAATCCCCAGCAGATCCAATGGGGTGGGCGGCGGCCACCCCGGCCGCACAC
>NZ_JBPCKQ010000127.1:0-16512 GCF_051004135.1 Ornithinimicrobium sp. | reverse complement strand
CGCCCCTCGACGCTTGCCGCAAAATCGGGCGCCCCGCGAAACACGTCGGTCGAGCTGTGGGAGGTGCCCCGAGCCAGGTATGCCGTCGTGGCGCCGCCGTCGTCGAGCCCGGCGGCCACCGCGGGCGAGATCCTCGTCGTCCGCCAGGGTGTCTCCTCCGGTCCCCCTACCCACTCCTGAACGGCAGGAAGGGTCAACGACGCGGCGATGCGGCCGTCGGACTGTGCCATCCGCAGCGGCCGACCGAGCCTTCGGGCCGGTGTTGCCGAGCCCGTTTGATCCTCCAGGTCTTCGCCGCCACCGGCGGTGACCACGCCGTCGGCCACCTCGGGCAGGTGCGCCTGAGTTTGGTCGTCGAACCCGCCGGCCCGCACGGAGAACCGGCCCGGCACGGCATTCATCTCCACGAAGGCGTCCACATCCACCACGGACCAGCCCAACTCCTCCCTCAACGCGGGCAGCGACTGGAACGACCGGGGAGGGAAGACCCCCGGGAGCGGGACGTAGATCGGCGCCTCGGGCCCCCTGTGGCCCAGGAAGGAGAACAGCGGACCCATCCACTCCCAGGCGGTCTCATCGAGGGCGCCGTCGCGCGCCAGGCCCGAATGTGCGATCGCGGTGTCGAGGTCACCCACCTGCACCACCAGCAAGGAGTCGTCCTCCGGCCGGGGCACCTCGCGCAACGCACCCAGCACCGAGAACTCCTCACCTGACCTCAAGCCTTCCCGAGCGGGATCACCGGCGCATGCCGTGACCAGCAAGCCAGTCACGAGCAGGCCCGCGACTCCTGCGCGCATCCCTCAACTGAAGTCAGACGATGGATCCCCGAGCGGTCTCTAGAGGTTGATCATGTGGCCGGCGATGCCGTGCACGGACTCCTTGACCGCCTCGCCCAGCGTCGGGTGGGCAAAGACGTTGCGCGCCACCTCATCAGCCGTCAGGTCCCAGCGCTGTGCCAGGGTCAGCACCGGCAGCAGCTCGGTCACATCGGGCCCGATCAGGTGCGCGCCGACGATTTCGTTGTGCTCCTTGTCGGCGATCACCTTCACGAAGCCCACGGCCTCACCCAGGCCCGCGGCCTTGCCGTTGGCGCTGAACGGGAACTTGGCGACGCTCACGTCATACCCGCGCTCCTTGGCCTGCTCCTCGGTGTAGCCCATCGAGGCGATCTGCGGCTGGCAGTAGGTCGCGCGCGGGATGAAGTCGTACTCGATCTCCATGGTCTCGGCGTCGGCGATCGTCTCGGCGGCCACGATGCCCATCGCCTCGGCGGTGTGCGCCAGCATCAGCTTGGCCGTGACGTCGCCGATGGCGTAGACGCCGTCGACGTTGGTGCGTCCGCGCCCGTCGATCGCGATGGCGCCGCGGTCGGTCAACTCGACGCCGATGTCCTCCAGGCCGTAGCCCTCGACCCGCGGCACGAAGCCGATCGCCTGCATCACCTTGTCGATCTCCAGCACCTGCGAGTCGCCCCCGTCGGCCGGGGAGATGGTCACCTTGACCTTGTCGCCGGAGTCGTCGATCGACTCCACCTTGGTCGAGGTCATCATCTTGACGCCGAGCTTCTTGTACTGCTTGGCCAGCTCCTTGGACACCTCGGGATCCTCCAGCGGCACCACCCGGTCCAAGAACTCCACGATCGTCACGTCGACGCCGAAGTTGGCCAGCACGTAGGCGAACTCGACGCCGATCGCGCCCGACCCGGCGATCACGATGCTGCCCGGCAGCTCCTCGGTCAGGATCTGCTCCTCATACGTCACGACCCGCTCGGACAGCTCGGTGCCGGGAATCAGCCGGGTGAAGGCGCCCGTGGCGATGATCAGGTCATCGAAGGTCAGCTCAGCGCTCTCACCCTCGTTGAGATCCACCGTCATCGAGGTGGGCGAGGTCAGCGTGCCCCAGCCGTCGACCTCGGTGATCTTGTTCTTCTTCATCAGATAGTGCACGCCCTTGACGATGCCGTCGGACACCTGACGGCTGCGCTTGAAAGTCGCGCCGAAGGACATGGTCGCGTCGCCCTCGATGCCGAACTTCTTCTTCTCGTGCTGCAGCGTGTGCGCCAGCTCGGCGTTGCGCAGCAGCGCCTTGGAGGGGATGCAACCGACGTTGAGACATACCCCGCCCCAGTACTTCTTCTCCACCACGGCCACCTTCTTGCCCAGCTGGGAGGCGCGGATCGCCGCGACATACCCACCCGGTCCGGCGCCCAGGACAACAACGTCATAGTGATCTGCCATGGCGTCAGTATGCCGTGCGCTCGGTGTGCCTGCACCCCCCCTCGGCGACGGCTGGGGTCATGGTCTGCCGGCGACGGCGACGTGCTGGTGCCCAGCGCTGCGCAGGCCCTCCAGTGCCACGGCGACCACGTCGTGGAGCTGCTCGAGATCGCTCCTGGCCTTGCCCAGCACGCGGATCCCCAGGATGGTCGCGACGAGGAAGCTGGCCTGAGCCGCCGGTGACTGATCGGTCCGGACCTCCCCGTGGGCCTGGGCGCGTCGCAGTGCGCCTTCGAGCACCTCGTGGTCATGGCGCAGGTGGGCCTCGACCTGCCGCGTCGTGGTGGGGTCGGCCGGGGTGCGCTCGGCCGTGGCGTTGACGACCAGGCAGCCTCGGCGCTCGGGGTCGCCGGCCGTGACGTCGGCCAGGTGCGACAACAGCCCGTGGATCGTGGGCAGGAAGGGTCCGGGCGCCTCGAGGGCGGCCATCACCGGTCCGGCCTGGCGGGTGCAGTAGCGCTCCAGCGCTCGGTGATAGAGCTCGGACTTGCTCCCGAACGTGGCGTAGAGGCTGGCGCGAGCGATGTCCAGATGCTCGGTGAGATCCGTGATCCCGGTCGCCTCGTAGCCCTTCGCCCAGAAGAGGTCCATGGCACGGCCCAGGGCCAGGTCGGGGTCGAACTCCTTGCTCCGCACCCGATCAGCATAGCGGACCGATCGGTCTTGACTGATCGATCTAGAATGTGCCAGGCCCGTCACATGATGCAAGCCGAGCCCGTCAATCGTCCTTCGCCACGGCATACCGCACGTAGGCGGCGGGGCATGGCGGCCGCGGCCGGACTTCTCGCCGTCACCGCTGCGGGATGTGGCGCGGCCGACGAGCCGTCCAGCTCGCCCAGCTCGTCCAGCTCGTCCAGCTCGCCCAGCTCGCCCAGCTCGTCCAGCTCCTACGAGCTACCCGGGGACGAGGTCTTCCCCGAAGGAACCGGGGTCAACAAGGCCAACGGTGACTTCTTCGTCGGGAGCACCACAGACGGCACCATCTACCGAGGCACGCTCAACCCGGCCGAGCGTTCGTCTATGACGTCGGCAGCGGCGAGCTGATCCAGGCGTGGCAAACCCCGGAGGGCGAGCGCACCCTGATCAACGACCTCACGTTCGCCTCCGGGGCCGCCTTCTTTCACCGACTCCTTCCAGCCGGTGATCTGGCGCGTCGAGCGCAGCGCCGACATGGTGGGCACGCAGATGACCCCCTGGCTCGACCTCACCGAGACGGTGATCCCGATCGACACGAGCTTCGGGCTCAACGGCATCTCGGCCAGCGACGACGGCGAGGTGCTGCTGACGGTGCACTTCGACTCCGGCCGCCTCTTCCGGATCGACGTCGCCACCCGCGAGGTCACCGAAGTCGATCTGGGGCCCGACCTGCTGACCACGGGCGACGGCATACTGCTTGACGGCCAGACCCTGCTCGTCGTGCGTGAGAAGCCTGGAGGCGTCTACCCGGTGCGCCTCGACGCCGACCTGCGCACGGGTGAGGTGGGCGAACCGTTCGGGGAGGGGCTACTCCTCCCGACGACGATTGCCGAGTACGAGGGTGAGGTCCTGGTCGTCAACTCCCAGCTCAACGACCAGGACTCTCCCGAGCTGCCGTTCACCATCGCCCGCATTCCCCTGCCCGAGTCGGTCGATCTCACCGAGTGAGCCCGAGACCGAAGTCAACCCCGGTCCATCCCGACGTGGGAGCATGAGGGATGGGCGACCGGATCGCAGAGGCGATGAGGTCGGTGCCCCGGAGGGGGTTCTTGCCGCCGAAGCAGCAGCGCCATGCCGGCCAGGACCGCGCCCTGCCGATCGGGCACCGGGGGACGTGCTCCCAGCCGACCACGTTGCGCCGCATGCTGAGCCACCTCGACCCGCAACCCGGCCAGCGGGTGCTGGACGTCGGCTCCGGCTCGGGCTGGAGCACCGCGCTGCTGTCCTGCCTGATCGGGCCGGACGGGTGGGTGCTGGGGGTGGAGATCGAGCCGGGACTGGTCGAGCAGGGGCGGGCCAACCTGGAGGCGAATGCCGTGGCGCGGGCCTCGATCGAGCAGGCCGTCGTCGGTCAGCTGGGTTGGCCCGCCAGGGCGCCCTACGACCGCATCCTGGTCAGCGCGGAGAGCGACCGGCTGCCCGACTCGCTGGTGGAGCAGCTGAGCGACGGCGGGCGCCTTGTCATACCCGTTGCCGGCCGGATGGTGACTGCCACGCGACGGGGGGCGCAGGTGCAGCAGAGCACCGAGGGCTGGTACCGCTTCGTCCCGCTGCGAGAGGACTGAACGCACCGGCTGGGCTTGACGTCGGGGCAACGATCGGTCATGGTGGTCGTATGCACCTCCGCCTCGTACTTATTACCCCAGGACGCGATTCGCGCTGATTCTCAGCCGAGCGCGTCCTGCCCCTCGTCAGCCTCCCAAGGCCGAGGGGTTTTTTGATGCCCGACCGACCCACGCATGCACGTGAACCGAACAGGACGCCACCAGATGAGCACGGTCACCGCCGCCACCGCCGCCACGCAGACCCCCAGCCGCACGCCGCGCACCGGGGCGGAGACCCTCGTCGCGACGCTGCAGCGGGTCGGGGTCGAGCACATCTTCGGGCTGCCGGGCGGTGCGGTCCTGCCGCTCTACGACGCGCTCTACAGCGCGACCGGTCTGCGTCACATCCTGGTGCGGCACGAGCAGGGTGCCGGGCACGCAGCCCAGGGGTATGCAGCGGCCACCGGCAAGGTGGGCGTGTGCATGGCCACCAGCGGACCAGGTGCGACCAACCTGGTCACGCCGCTGACCGACGCCAACATGGACTCGGTGCCGATGGTCGCCATCACCGGCAACGTGCCCAGCGCCGCGATGGGCTCGGACGCCTTCCAGGAGGCCGACATCCGCAGCATCGCGATGCCGGTCACCAAGCACTCCTTCCTGGTCACCGACCCCGACCGGATCGCCGCCACCGTGGCCAGTGCCTTCCACCTGGCCGCCAGCGGCCGCCCCGGGCCGGTGCTGGTCGACGTGTCCAAGGACGCCCTGGCCGGGACGACCAGCGAGCATGAGTGGGCCGAGCTGGGGTTGCCCGGCTACCGGCCGCAGACCGTCCCCAGACCGGAGTCCGTGCGGGACGCCGTCGAGCTGATGCTCACCGCCCGGCGCCCGGTCCTGTATGTCGGGGGCGGCACCATCCGGGCCCGCGCCCACGCCGAGCTGCGCGCCCTGGCCGAGCTGACCGGCATACCCGTCGTCACCACACTGATGGCGCGGGGGGCGTTCCCCGACAGCCACCCCCAGCACATGGGGATGCCGGGCATGCACGGCAGCGTCTCGGCTGTCGCCGCGCTGCAGAAGTCGGACCTGATGGTCACCCTGGGCGCCCGGTTCGACGATCGGGTGACCGGGGCGCGGGACTCCTTCGCGCCGCACGCCAAGGTGATCCACGCCGACATCGACCCCTCCGAGATCGGCAAGAACCGTCCCGTCGACGTGGGTCTGCTCGGTGACGTGCGCACGGTCATCGACCAGCTGGTCACCGAGTTCACCATGCGCACCGCCCAGGGTGCCGAGCCGGACTATGCCGCGTGGGTGAAGCGGTGCCTGATGTGGAAGAGCCGCTACCCGCGTGGCTATGAGACCCCCGCCGACGGATCCCTCGCCCCCGAGTACGTCATCGAGCGGCTGGGCGCCATCGCCGGGCCGGACGCGATCTACGCCTCCGGGGTCGGGCAGCACCAGATGTGGGCCAGCCAGTTCATCGACTACGAGCACCCCAACACGTGGCTCAACTCCGGTGGGCTCGGCACGATGGGGTATGCCGTGCCCGCCGCGATGGGGGCGAAGGTCGGCTGTCCCGACAGCACGGTCTGGGCGATCGACGGCGACGGCTGCTTCCAGATGACCAACCAGGAGCTCGCGACCTGCGCGATCGAGGGCATCCCGATCAAGGTGGCCATCATCAACAACCAGGCGCTGGGCATGGTCCGGCAGTGGCAGACGCTGTTCTACTCCCAGCGCTACAGCAACTCCGGGCTGCCCTCGGCGCAGATCCCCGACTTCGCGATGCTGGCCCAGGCGTACGGCTGTATGGGGCTGCGCTGCGACGCCCCCGCTGAGGTGGACGCCACGATCGAGGCGGCGATGGAGGTCGACGACCAGCCGGTCGTGATCGACTTCCGGGTGCACCAGGACGCCATGGTCTGGCCGATGGTCCCGGCCGGCACCAGCAACGACGCCATCCAGTACGCCCGCGACATCGCCCCGAACTTCGAGGAGGACGAGTGAGCCCGAGCCTGCGCACTTCCTCGAGCACATCGGCATAGACGCCACAACACCCTGAGCAAACCGCATACGCCACTGCACTTCCCGAGCAAACGAAAGGTGAGCATCATGAGCCGCCACGCACTGTCCGTCCTGGTCGAGAACAACCCCGGGGTCCTGGCCCGGGTCTCGGTCCTCTTCGCCCGCCGCAGCTTCAACATCGACCACCTCGTGGTCGGTCCCACCGAGGACTCCAAGGTGTCCCGGATGACCATCCTGGTCAACGTCAACCCCGAGCAGCTGCACAAGGTGACCAGCCAGCTGGACAAGCTGATCGAGGTCATCCACATCGAGGAGCTCGACGACGCCGCCGCGATCCGCGAGCAGCTGTGGGCGATCAACGACAACGGACCCCGACCCGTCGGGGCAATGGCCGCGGCCTGGGGCTGAGCCCTAGGCTGGGCGGCAAACTTCCTAGCAAATCGATCAAGGAGCGCACCTGACCATGGCCACGATGTACTACGACGCCGACGCCGACCTGAGCCTCGTCCAGGACCGGTCGGTGGCCGTCCTCGGCTACGGCAGCCAGGGCCATGCGCACGCCCTGTCGCTGCGCGACTCCGGGGTGGACGTGCGGGTGGGACTCGCCGAGGGCAGCAAGAGCCGCGCCAAGGCCGAGGGCGAGGGCCTGCGGGTCGTCACGCCCGAGGTGGCCTGCCAGGAGGCCGACCTGATCATGGTGCTCGTGCCGGACCACGTGGCACGTCATGTCTACACCGAGGCCATCGAGCCCAACCTGGAGGACGGCGACGCGCTGTTCTTCAGCCACGGCTTCAACATCCGCTTCGGCTACATCCAACCGCCGCAGGGAGTCGACGTCTGCATGGTCGCGCCCAAGGGGCCGGGGCACCTGGTGCGGCGAGAGTATGTCGACGGGCGCGGCGTGCCGGTGCTGGTCGCCGTCGAGCAGGACGCGACCGGGCACGCCTGGGACCTGGCCCTGGCCTATGCCTCGGCGATCGGCGGGCTGCGCGCCGGCGGCATCAAGACGACCTTCACCGAGGAGACCGAGACCGACCTGTTCGGTGAGCAGGCGGTGCTCTGCGGGGGTCTGTCCGAGCTGATCATGAAGGGTTTCGAGACGCTGACCGAGGCCGGCTACCAGCCGGAGGTCGCCTACTTCGAGTGCCTGCACGAGGTCAAGCTGATCGTGGACCTGATGTACGAGGGCGGCATCGCCAAGCAGCGCTGGTCGGTCTCCGACACGGCCGAGTACGGCGACTACGTCTCCGGCCCCCGCGTCGTCGACGACCGGGTCAAGGCCAACATGGCAGCAGTGCTGGAGGATGTGCGCAACGGCACCTTCGCCCAGCGCTTCATCGATGACCAGGACGCCGGCGGGCCGGAGTTCACCAAGCTGCGCGACAAGGGCGCCCAGCACCCGATCGAGGGCACCGGGCGCAAGCTGCGCGGGATGATGGCCTGGGTCGACTCCGGCAACGACGACTACACGGAGGGCTCCGCCGCGCGATGACCGATCTCGACGAGCGTCGCCCCGACCCGAGCACCGGCACCGACGTCAAGCCGCGCAGCCGGGAGGTCACCGACGGCCTGCGCAGCACGGCCTCGCGCGGGATGCTGCGCGCCGTCGGGATGGGTGACGAGGACTGGGTCAAGCCGCAGATCGGCGTGGGCAGCTCGTGGAACGAGATCACCCCGTGCAACCTGCCGCTGGACCGGCTGGCCCAGTCGGTCAAGGACGGCGTGCACGCCGCAGGCGGCTACCCGCTGGAGTTCGGCACCATCTCGGTCTCCGACGGCATCTCGATGGGCCACGAGGGGATGCACTTCTCGCTGGTCTCCCGCGAGGTCATCGCCGACTCGGTGGAGACGGTGATGTGCGCGGAGCGGCTGGACGGCTCGGTGCTGCTGGCCGGCTGTGACAAGTCGCTGCCCGGCATGCTGATGGCTGCGGCCCGGCTCGATCTCGCGTCGGTCTTCGTGTATGCCGGGTCGATTCTGCCGGGGCAGGCCAAGCTGTCCGACGGGTCCAGTCGTGAGGTGACGATCATCGACGCCTTCGAGGCGGTCGGTGCGTGCTCCCGCGGGCTGATGTCCCGGGAGGACGTGGACGCCATCGAGCGGGCGATCTGCCCCGGTGAGGGGGCCTGCGGCGGGATGTACACCGCCAACACGATGGCCGCCGCCGCGGAGGCGCTCGGCATGGCGCTGCCGGGGTCGGCGGCACCACCGGCCACCGACCGCCGCCGGGACGGCATCGCCCGACGCTCCGGCCAGGCCGTGGTCGGCATGTTGCAGACCGGCCTGACCGCTCGGCAGATCCTGACCAAAGAGGCCTTCGAGAACGCCATCGCCGTGGTGATGGCCCTCGGCGGCTCCACCAACGCGGTGCTGCACCTGCTGGCCATCGCCAACGAGGCCGAGGTCGAGCTGACCCTTGAGGACTTCGCCCGGGTCGGCGCACGGGTGCCGCACCTGGCCGACGTCAAGCCGTTCGGTGCGCACGTGATGACCGACATCGACCGGATCGGCGGCATCCCCGTCGTGATGCAGGCACTGCTCGACGCCGGACTGCTGCACGGTGACGCGATGACCGTCACCGGCAAGACCCTCGCCGACAACCTTGCCGAGCTGGACCCGCCGCAGCTCGACGGCACCGTGCTCCGGGCGATGAGCAACCCCATCCACGCCACAGGCGGCCTGACCATCCTGCACGGCTCCCTGGCTCCCGAAGGGGCCGTGGTGAAGTCGGCCGGCTTCGACTCCGACGTCTTCCGCGGGACCGCCCGGGTCTTCGAGGGCGAGCACGCTGCCCTCGATGCCCTCGACGACGGCACGATCACCGCCGGCGACGTCGTGGTCATCCGGGCCGAGGGTCCGCGCGGCGGGCCCGGCATGCGCGAGATGCTGGCCATCACCGGTGCCATCAAGGGTGCCGGTCTGGGCAAGGATGTCCTGCTGGTCACCGACGGCCGTTTCTCCGGCGGCACCACCGGGCTGTGCGTGGGGCACATCGCTCCGGAGTCCGTCGACGGCGGGCCGATCGGGCTGGTGCAGGACGGTGACCAGATCGAGCTCGACGTGGCGGGTGGCACCCTCGACCTGCTCGTCGACGAGGCGCAGGTGTCGTCTCGCCGCGAGGGATGGAGCGCGCCCACGCCGCCGGACCGGGCCCGGCGCGGCGTGCTGGCCAAGTACGCCCGGCTCGTCGGCTCGGCCGCCCAGGGCGCGGTCACCCACTAGGCCAGGAGTGCGCTGATGAGCAGGACGACGACCGAGCCCACGACATACCGCGTGGACGGCCCGGTCGACGACGAGGAGCTGACCCTGCTGCACGAGCGGGCGTTCCGGGCCAGCGGGCACGGCTTCACGCCGTGGTCCAAGCGGCTGCAGCGGCACAGCATCTCCTGGGTCACCGCGCACCAGGGTTCTCGCCTGGTCGGCTTCGTCAACCTCATCGGCGACGGTGGTGCCCACGCCGTGCTGCTCGACACCGTGGTCGCGCCCGACGTGCAGCGGCAGGGCATCGGGCGCGACCTGGTCACCCGGGCGATCGCCGAGGCCCGCAGCCTGGGCTGCACCTGGCTGCACGTCGACTACGAGGCGCAGGTCGCCGACTTCTACGAACGGGTCTGCGGCTTCGGCTCGACGGCCGCGGGCCTCATCCACCTCTGACCCGCTCGCAACACCCCGGCCGCTCAGCTCACGTCCACCGCGCGAGGGCATCGGCGATGGCCTCGGGCTGTTCCTCGGGAAGGAAGTGTGCTCCCGGGCCCCACCCGGGCGACGCTCAGTGCCTGCCCGCAGCCCAGCACCTGACGCTTCGACGCCCGCCAGCTGCAGACCCCGCCCTCCTGCGAGGACCGCAGCGTCACCAGGCGTTCCAGAGGGCTGTCACGGTGAGAGGTTGGTCACGTCGGAGCCCTTTTCGGGCGCGTCGATTTGGGGTGCGCAGCAGCGGCCCGGATAGTGGAGCCAGTGAGTGAGCAAAACCGTCTTCAGATCAACTGGACCAACTCCGCCGGCGCCGCGCTGGGCGCGGTGTCCTCGGCCGTCGTGCTGTCGAGCCTGGGTGCCGTCGGCACGCTCGTCGGCGCCGCGCTCGGTAGCCTGTGCATCACCATCGGGGGTGCCGTCTACGCGCACTACCTGGCGCTGACCAAGGAGCGTGTCGCGGCTCAGGCAAGGGCCGCCCGGGGGGTGAGTCGCACGCGGGAGCGCGTCCCCATGGGTGCAGGAGCTTCGGCCGTCCAGGAGCGGTACTCCACCGAGGACCGGGCCGAGGTCGAGCGCCCGCAGTATGCCGAGCGCCCGCAGCCGGAGCGTTCCGCCGGGCGGGGACGAGCCGGGCTGCCGTGGAAGCGCATCCTGGCGGCCAGCGCAGCCCTCTTCGGCATCGCAATGGCAGTCATCGTGACTTTCGAGCTGACCACCGGCCGCGCGGTCTCCACCTACACGGGGGGCACCAGCAACACCGGCGTCGGCACGTCCATCCCCGGGTGGAGTGGCACGGGGCAGGAGTCGCCCGAGGTCGAGCTCGACCTGCCGGACGAGGTGCCGCTGCCCGACGACGTGCTGCCTGAGGACATCCCCCTGCCCGAGGACGTGCCGCTACCGGGCGACGAGGCGCAGGTGGACGAGGCACCCGCGGAGGCCCCGGCGGACGAGGCGCCCGCGGAGGCCCCGGCGGAGGAGGCCCCGGCGGAGGAGCCGGGTCAGTAGCCCCGACGCGGCTCGCCTCAGCGGCACCGGCGCCGACAGCGAGCGCTGCCCGGTGAATGACAGACTTCGCCCATGGCTGCCGACTTCCCGTTGCTGGACCGCGTCCTGACCGATCCGCTCGGTCAGGCGTGGGCGATCCTCGTGCGGGAAGGCCAAGCAGCCGTCGAGGTGCTGGTCGGCGAGATCGTGGACGTGGACCTGCTCGCCCAGATCCCCCCTGCCGAGCCGGGGATGCCGGTGTTGGCGCTCGTGCCGTTCCGACAGGTCACCGAGCGCGGGTTCGACGCGCACGACGACGGGACCCCGCTGCGGGTCCTGCGCGCCACGGCATCCGAGCGGGTCACGTTCGAGCACCTCGCCCGGGCGCTGCCGAGGGATGCCGTCCAGGTGACCGGTGAGCGGTTCAGCGTGTCCGACCAGGACTACGCCGCCATTGTCGAGCGGGTCATCGAGGACGAGATCGGCAACGGTGAGGGTGCGAACTTCGTCATCCGTCGCGACATCGAGGCGCACACCGACACCGACCCGGCGACCGCCGCGCTGACCTGGCTCGGCTCGCTGCTGGCGGACGAGCGCGGCGCCTACTGGAGCTTCGCGGTGCACACGCCGGGTCACACGCTGGTCGGCGCCACTCCCGAGCGGCACGTCAGCGTGCAGGACGGGCGCGTGCAGATGAACCCGATCTCGGGCACCTTCCGGCACCCCGCCGACGAAGACGAAGACGTCCTGCCCGCTTTTCATGCCTTCGTCAAGGACACCAAGGAGACCGAGGAGCTCTTCATGGTGGTCGACGAGGAGATGAAGATGATGGCCCAGATCTGCACCGACGGTGGGCGGATCACCGGCCCCTACCTCAAGCAGATGGCGCACCTGACGCACACCGAGTACCTCCTGGACGGCCGCTGCGAGGCTGACCCGCGGGACGTGCTGCGCGCGACGATGTTCGCTCCCACGGTGACCGGGTCGCCGATGGAGAACGCCTGCACCGTGATCCAGCGGCACGAACCCGAGGGCCGGGGCTACTACGCCGGTGTCCTGGCATTGCTGGAGCGGGACGCTGACGGCACCGAGCAGCTGGACGCGCCCATCCTGATCCGCACCGCGCACCTGAGGGACGGCGGCGCCGTGCGGGTCAGCGCCGGGGCCACCCTGGTCCGGCACAGCGACCCCCGCTCAGAGGTCGCCGAGACCACCGCCAAGGCCAGTGGCATGCTCGCAGCGCTCGGCCTGCGGCCACGGCGGGAGGTGCGGTATGCCGTGCAGCTGGCTGACCTGGCCGGGGTGCCGGCCGTGCTGGCCGAACGCAACGAGTCGCTGTCGCCGTTCTGGCTGTCGCCCCAAGAGCCCCGTCCTGATCCGGAGCTGTCGGGTCGCTCGGTGCTGGTCGTGGACGCCGAGGACATGTGGACCCAGATGCTGGCTCACCAGGTGCGACATTTCGGGATGCAGGCTCTCGTGCGACGCTGGGACGCGGTCTCCGGGGCGGAGCTGGCCGAGTTCGACCTCGTGCTCTTCGGGCCGGGTCCGGGTGATCCGGACGATGTGCACGATGCGCGGATGCGACACCTGCGCTCGCTGATGCAGGCCCGCTTCGACGCCGAGGCCCCGATGCTGGCGGTCTGCCTGAGCCACCAGGTGCTGGCCCGGATGGCCGGGCTCGAGGTCGAGAAGCTGGCGCGGCCCAACCAAGGCGTGCAGCTCCCCCTGAACCTATGGGGGACGCCGGCACTGATCGGGTTCTACAACACCTTCGTGGTCCGTCCGGGCCGCGCCGTGCTCGCGGATCAGTCCCTCGAGGTGGCCGTGGACCCGATCCACGACGCGGTGGTCGGGTTGCGCGGCCCGCGGGTAGCCAGCATCCAGGGGCACGCGGAGTCGGTGCTGTCCCGCGACGGTCTGGCGACCCTGCATACCCTCATCCGGCACGCCGTGCTGGACTGACGGATCCGCAACCTCCGCTTCCCCCAGGCCAGTGGGGTATGCCGGGTCAGCGGGCGAGGAAGTCCAGCAGCGCGGTGTTGAACTCCTCCGCGTGAGTGACGTTGAGACCGTGCGGCGCCCCTTGCACGACCACGGTCTCGGCGCCGTGGATGATCTGCGCCGTCCGCTGGCCGGAGCCCTCGAAGGGCACGATCCCGTCGGAGTCCCCGTGCACGACGAGGGTGGGCACCGTGACCCGGACGAGGTCGTCGCGGAAGTCGGTGGTGCCGAAGGCCTCCATGCACCCCAAGGCGGCGCCCTGGTCGGACTGCAGACACAGCTCCACGCCCTGGTCGACCTGCTCCTGGGTGGCCTTCAGCTCCTCGCCCGCGGAGTAGAAGCCGGTCACGAAACCAGGGAAGAAGTCCTCCCGGCCGGCCGTCAGCCCGGACTCCATCTCCGCGGCCGCATCCTGGGTCAACGGTCCCTGGGGGTTGTCGTCGGTCTTCATCAGGTAGGGCGGCACGGCCGCCGCGAAGACCACGCTGTGCAGCCGCTCCTGGCCATGCCGTCCGACATACCTGGCCACCTCACCCCCGCCCATGGAGAAGCCCACCAGGGTGACGTCGCTCAGGTCCAGTGCCTTGAGCAGGCCGGCGAGGTCGTCGGTGAGGGTGTCGTAGTCGTAACCGGCCGCGGGCTTGGCGGACCCGCCGAAGCCGCGGCGGTCGTAGCTGATGACCCGGTAGCCCGCCTCGCGCAGAGCGGGCACCTGCTCGCTCCAGGACTCGTGGCTCATCGGCCAGCCGTGGATCAGGACCGCGGGCCGGCCGGAGCCGCCGCTGTCCTCGACCTCCAGATCGATGCTGTCGGTGCCGCTCGTGACGGTCAGGGTGCTCATGGGCCCACTTCTCCTCGGTGACGGGAACACCTGCACGCTACGACGACAACGTCTGGCCGTCATCCGCGGGCCAGAAGCGAGACGAGAGCCACGGGTGCATCAGGGGGCAGACCCGCGGCTCTCGTGCGTGGCCAGGGGCGGGGTCGAACCGCCGACCTTCCGATTTTCAGTCGGACGCTCGTACCAACTGAGCTACCTGGCCATATGGAGTGAACAGCCGCCGCACCCGCATCCTTCCTGGATGCCGGTGCAGCGGCAGTCGCACTGCGACCTCGACGGGACTCGAACCCGCGACCTCCGCCGTGACAGGGCGGCGCGCTAACCAACTGCGCCACGAGGCCTTGCAAACGCGCACGATCGTACCTGATGCGCGTATCCCCAACGGGATTCGAACCCGTGCTACCGCCGTGAAAGGGCGGGGTCCTAGGCCGCTAGACGATGGGGACCCGTCCTCCGGGCCCCCCGCGCCAAGCGCAGCTCGGATCCGTCGAGGACAGGACCAGAGAATACGGGGTCGGTCGGCAAAGTCCAAAAGGGGATCAGCCACCCGGTCGGGCCCACTCCAGCAGCTCCTCCAGCGGCCAGCTGTTGACGATCCGTTGCACCGGGACACCGAGTCGCTCGGCGCGCTCGCAGCCGTAGGCCTGGAAGTCCAGCTGACCCGGGGCGTGCGCGTCGGTGTCGATCGCGAAGAGACACTCGGTCTCGATCGCCAGGGTGATCAGCTCGTCCGGCGGGTCCATCCGCTCGGGCCGGGAGTTGATCTCCACCGCGGTCCCCGCGTCGGCACAGGCCTCGAAGACGGCGCGCGCATCAAAGTCGCTCTGCGGGCGTGTCCCGCGCCCTCCTGTCACCATCCGACCGGTGCAGTGCCCCAAGATGTTGGTATGCCGTCCGCGCACGGCGGCGATCATCCGCCGGGTCATCGCGGGAGAGTCCATCTTGAGCTTGGAGTGCACCGAGGCCACCCGCACGTCCAGCCGGTCCAACATCTCCTCGCTCTGGTCCAGGGAGCCGTCGTCCAGGATGTCGACCTCGATGGCCTTGAGCAGCCGGAGGCGCTCGCCCACCGCCGCGTTGATGCCGTCCACCACCGCGAGCTGCCGGGCCAGTCGTTCGGCGCTCAGCCCGTTGGCCACGGTCAGCCGGGGCGAGTGGTCGGTCAGCGCCAGGTAGTCGTGGCCGATCTCCATCGCGGCGGCCACCATCTCCTGGATCGGGGACCCGCCGTCGGACCAGTCGGAGTGGCTGTGCAGGTCGCCGCGCAGCGCGGCTCGGACCTGCTCGCCCCCCTCGGCGAGGGGGCCGCCGGCCGACTCCTCCAGCTCGGTCAGCTTGTCGGGCACCTGTCCGGCGACGGCCTGCTCGATCACCGCCGAGGTCGACCCGCCGATCCCGGGCAGCTCGCGCAGGGTCCCGGAGCGGACCCGCTGGCGCACCTGATCCTCCGGGAGCCCCAGCAGCGTCGAGGCGGCTTCCCGGTAGGCCTTGACCCGGTAGGTCGAGGCGCGGCTGCGCTCGAGCAGGAAGGCGATCCGGCGCAGCGCATCGACGGGCTCGAGGCTCATGCCGGCGACGCTACGCCAGGGGACGGCGGCTCGGGGGAGCGGCACGGCATACCGTGGGATCGTGACGAAGCCACGGATCCGGACCAGCCGCTTCGCTGAGCTCGAGGTGGACCGGCTCTACGACCTGTTGCGGTTGCGCGTCGACGTCTTCGTGGTGGAGCAGGCCTGCCCCTACCCCGAGCTCGACGGTCGGGACACCGAGCCGGCGACCGAGCACCTGTGGGTCGAGCTCGACGGGACGGTCGTCTCCACGGTCCGCGTCCTGCGCGGGGACAGGGCGTGGCAGATCGGCCGCGTCGCCACGGCACACGACCACCGGGGCCAGGGGTATGCCGCGGCGCTGGTGCGCGCGGCGATCGAGCGGATCGGCCAGCAGCCGGTCGAGATCGGCGCACAGGCGCACTTGCAGGGGTGGTATGAGCGGCTCGGCTTCGTGCGCTGCGGCCCGGACTACCTCGAGGACGGGATCGCACACCTGCCGATGCGCCGCGAGCCCTAGCCGCTCACTCGCCGGGCAGGTCGAACTGGATGGTCACCACCGCATCGTCGAACGGCAGATTGGGAGTGACCTGCATCCGCTCGGTGCTGCCCCGACCGCAGGCCCGCTCGGACAGCTCCAGCAGCGGGCAGTCGACGCCCAGCACCGGCCCGCTGACGACGACCGCCACGGGCAGGTTGTAGGGGGTGTCGTCCAGCAGTGGTGAGACCGCGGCCAGGGCTCGCCGGGCCGTCGAAGGAAGGCTGCGCACGCTGGTGCCGTCGAGCTGGTAGCTCAGGTCGAACTCGGTGATGGCCCCCTCGACCGGCACGTCGAACGGGCTGTCCACCACCCCGTCCGGGACCCGGATCGGCTGACCGTCGACGCTGAGCTGCACCAT
>NZ_JBPCKQ010000126.1:0-7174 GCF_051004135.1 Ornithinimicrobium sp. | reverse complement strand
CCCTCCCCTTTTTTTTTTTTCCTCTCCCCTCCTTTCTCCTTCCCCCCCCCCTTCTCTTTTTCTTTCCCTCCTTTCCTTTTTTTCCCCCTCTCCCTTCCCTTCTTCCCTTCTTTTTTTTTCTTTCTCTTTCCCCCCCCCCCACGCTCGCGGGCTCACAGCACCGGCTGCAGAAGCCCCGTGTCGACGTCGTAGATGAATCCCCCGACCTGGGCCCGCTCCAGGATGAGCGGGTGGGTGCGCACCCGGGTGACGTCCTCGGCCAGCGCCCGTTGCTGGTCGTCCACGACATGGAATCGCTGCCAGGTCGTGTCGGCGCCGACGGACGCACCGACGCGCCGGTGCAGCTCCTCCTCGCTGGCGCTGGCCATCGCACACCGGGTATGCGGTGCGATCACCACGCGGCGCACGTTCAGCAGGTGCACCGCCAGCACCAGCGCCTCCAGTGCGGCGTCGGTGACCCGGCCCCCGGGGTTGCGGAAGATCTTGGCGTCTCCGTGTTGCAGGCCGAGCATCCGCAGGGGGTCGATCCGGGAGTCCATGCAGGTGACGATGGCCACCCCGGCGCGGGCGATGCCGTCGAAGCCCGCCAGATCGAACGAGGCGGCATAGGCCCGGTTGGCCTCGATCAGGTCGGCGAAAGCGTCGGGTTGGCTCATGATTGTGAGTCTATGTCGGGCCGGGTGTGGATCGTCCTGGCAATCGGCTGCATCACGTCGGCGAAGAAGTCGTTGCCCTTGTCGTCCACGACGATGAAGGCCGGGAAGTCCTCGACCTCGATCTTCCAGACCGCCTCCATGCCCAGCTCCTCGTATTCCAGCACGTCCACCGAGCGGATGCAGTCCTGGGCCAGCCGCGCAGCGGGGCCGCCGATGGAGCCGAGATAGAAGCCGCCGTGCGACCGGCAAGCCTCGGTGACCTGTCCGCTCCGGTTGCCCTTGGCCAGCATCACCTTGGAGCCGCCGGCTGCTTGGAACTGTTCGACGTAGGAGTCCATCCGCCCCGCTGTGGTCGGACCGAACGAGCCGGACGGCATACCCTCGGGCTTCTTCGCCGGCCCCGCGTAGTAGACCGGATGGTCGCGCAGGTAGGCCGGCATCTGCTCGCCGGCGTCGAGGCGCTCCTTGATCTTGGCGTGCGCCAGGTCGCGCGCCACGACCAGCGGGCCGCTGAGGGAGACGCGGGTCTTGACCGGATGCTTGGACAGCTCGGCGAGGACCTGGTCCATCGGCTGGTGCAGGTCGATCGGCACCGCGGCGCGCTGCCCGGTGCCGGACACGCCGACCGACTCCTCGTCGAGCTCGCCGTCCACCTGGTCGGGCAGGAACCGGGCCGGGTCGGTCTCCAGCTGCTCCAGGAAGATGCCGTCGGGGGTGATCTTGGCCAGCGCCTGCCGGTCGGCCGAGCAGGACACGGCGATCGCCACCGGCAGCGAGGCACCGTGCCGGGGCAGCCGGATGACCCGCACGTCGTGACAGAAGTACTTGCCACCGAACTGGGCCCCGATGCCGAAGCCGCGGGTCAGCTCGTGCACCCGCCCCTCCAGATCGGGGTCGCGGATCGCGTGCCCGGCCAGTGACCCCTGCGTCGGCAGGGTGTCCAGATAGCGCGCCGAGGCGTACTTCGCGGTCTTCAGCGCGAACTCCGCCGACGTGCCGCCGAGCACGACGGCAAGGTGGTAGGGCGGGCAGGCCGAGGTGCCCAGCGCCCGCAGCCGCTCGTCGAGCCACTCCATCAGCCGGTCCGGATCGAGCAGCGCCTTGGTCTCCTGGAACAAGAACGACTTGTTGGCCGAACCACCGCCCTTGGCCATGAACAGCAGCTTGTATGTCGTCTCGTGCCCGGCCGCGGTGTCGGCGTACAGCTCGACCTGGGCGGGCAGGTTGGAGCCGGTGTTGTGCTCCTCCCACGTCGTGATCGGCGCCATCTGGGAGTAGCGCAGGTTGAGCCGGGTGTAGGCGTCGAAGACGCCGCGGGAGATCGCCTCTTCGTCACTGGTCTCCCCTGAGGTCAGCACGTGCTGCCCGCGCTTGCCCATCACGATCGCGGTGCCGGTGTCCTGGCACATCGGCAGCACGCCCCCGGCGGCGATGTTGGCGTTCTTGAGCAGGTCGAGGGCGACGAACTTGTCGTTGGTGCTGGCCTCGGGGTCCTCCAGGATGGTGGCCAGCTGGGCCAGGTGACCCGGGCGCAGGTAGTGCGCGATGTCGTGCATCGCCGTCTCGGTCAAGGCTCGCAACGCCTCGGGGGCCACCTCGAGGAAGGTCCGTCCGCCGGGGCCCTCGACCGTGCGCACCCCGTCGGTGCCGAGCAACCGGTATGTCGTCTCGTCCTCGCCGATCGGCAACAGGTCGGCATAGCGGAAGTCGGTCATGACCCGGACTCTAGCCCCCGTCGGGTAGCTCGAGATCGGCGCGCGTGGGGGAGGCAGCGCCCGCGTGGGCCACCGTGTAGGCGGAGGTGGCCACCGCCCGGCCGACGGCTCGGCGGACCACGTCGAGGTCGGCGTCGGCCAGCCGGCCGCGCGCCTCGACCGAGCCCAGCAGGCCCTCGTCGAGCAACCCTGAGACGAGCCCGGCCATGAACGAGTCGCCCGCCCCCACGGTGTCGACGATATCGATGTGTCGGGCAGCCACCTGCGTGGACGCGCCCGAGCCGGCCAGGTGGATCATCGCCCCGTCGCCACCTTGGGTGATGATGACCAGGCTCGGGCCCAGCCGACCCCACTCCCGCGCCACCGTCTCCGCCGGTGCCCCGTCATACAGCCAGTCGATGTCCTCGGTGCTGCACTTGATGACGTTGCTGCGCCCGACGCACTCCTCGATCCGCTGCCGGGCGTCGCGCGGGGCGCCCATGATGGAAGGCCGGGCGTTGGGGTCGTAGGACACGGTGGCGTGCTCGCGCGCGCGCCCGGCCAGCTCGACCACCTGCTGGCCGCCGGGCTCCAGGGTGGCCGAGATCGACCCGATGTGCAGGTGTCCGACGTCGGCGAGGTCCAGCGGGGGCAGCTCCCACTGCAGGTCGAACTCGTAGGTGGCGACCCCCTCCGCATCGACCTCTGCCGCGGCGGTCGGGGTGCGCTCGGCTGCGTCACTGCCCTCGGTCAGTGTGACGCCTCGCTCGGAGAGGTATGCCGTGATCCGCTCACCCCGCTCGTCCTGGCCGATGTGGGTGGCCAGCCGGGTCGGGTGGTCCAGGCGGGACAGCCCGACCGCGACGTTGGCCGGGCTGCCGCCGACGTGTTCGGTGCTCTCGCCACCGACCGGGTGGACGATATCGATCAGCGCCTCACCCGCGACCAGGACGGTGCTCTGCTGCGGCTCAGGCATGGGGCGCGAACTCGTCGGCGATGGCGGCGACCTTGTCGAGCCGGTGGTGCGACTCGATGATCCGGATGGTGCCGGACTTGCTGCGCATCACCAGCGAGTTGGTGACGGCGGTGCCCGCGCCGTAGCGCACGCCCTTGAGCAGCTCGCCGCTGGTGATGCCGGTGGCGACGAAGAAGCAGTTGTCGCCGGTGACCAGGTCGTCGGTGGTCAGCACCCGGTCCAGGTCGTGGCCGGCGTCGATGGCGTGCTGCCGCTCGTCGTCGTCCTTAGGCCACAGCTTGCCCTGGATGACCCCGCCCATGGCCTTGACCGCGCAGGCCGTGATGATCCCTTCGGGGGTGCCGCCGATGCCGAGCAACATGTCCACGCCGCTCTCCTGCTGACAGGCCGCGATGCCACCGGCGACGTCGCCGTCGCTGATGAAGCGCAGCCGGGCACCCGCGGCCCGCACCTCCTGAGCCAGGTCCTGGTGCCGCGGACGGTCCAGCATGATGACTGTGATGTCCTCGGGGTAGCGGTGCCGCGCCCGGGCGACCCGGCGGATGTTCTCCGCGATCGGCAGTCGGATGTCGACCCGGTCGGCGCAGTCCGGGCCCACCACGAGCTTGTCCATGTAGAACACGGCGCTGGGGTCATACATCGTGCCCCGCTCGGCGACCGCCATGACGGCGATGGCGTTGTCCATGCCTTTGGCGGTCAGCGTCGTCCCGTCGATCGGGTCGACGGCCACGTCGACCTGCGGGCCGGTGCCGTCGCCCACGTTCTCGCCGTTGTAGAGCATGGGCGCCTCGTCCTTCTCGCCCTCGCCGATGACCACGATCCCGTCCATGGAGACCGAGGAGATGACCTTGCGCATGGCCTCGACGGCGGCGTTGTCGGCGAGGTTCTTCTCCCCGAGACCGACCCAGCGGCCCCCAGCGAGCGCGGCCGCCTCGGTGACGCGGACGAGCTCCAGGGCCAGGTTGCGGTCGGGCAGCACGCTCTCGCGCTGGGTGCGTGGCTCGTCGGCCATGTCGGACTCCTTCGTCTCGAGGTCGAGCGGTCGCCACGACCCTATCGCCGCAGCGCCGTGTCTGGGAGTGCGACCATGGAGGAGTGAGTGACAAGCGGCGCGAGCGGTTGATGTCCTACTCGGGCAAGAACATGGTCTATTCGATGCTTGCCGTGGTGGGGCTGGCCTTCGCCTGGTGGGCGATCGCGCCACAACCCGAAGAGGACCAGCGCCGACCGGTCGAAGTAGTGCAGATCGCCGACTACGCCGCCACCCAGGCCGACTGGCCCGTCTGGTCACCCGTGCTGGGTGAGGACTGGACCGCCAACACGGCGGAGTTCGCCACGCTCGAGGGGGTGCCGACCTGGCGCACGGGCTGGACCTCGCCGGAGACCACCTACGTCGCCCTTCGGCAGGCCGTGGACCCCACTGACGGGTGGCGCCAGGACGTGCTGCGCGGTATGCAGCAGCAGGAGGACCTGATGTTGCCCGGGCCGGCGGGGGAGCAGGCGTGGCAGGTCTTCACCGGAGTCAGCGACAACGACGAGGACGAGGTCTCCCTGGTGCTGAAGCCCTCAGGTGACCAGCCCGCCGTGACGATCGTGCACGGCACCGCGGATGTCGCCCAGATGTCGACCTTCGTCGGGTCCCTGCAGGTCGTGGCCTCGGAGTAGCGCCGAAGACTGCTGCCGACGCCAGTTGATGCCGTAGCATCAGATGCATGCGCACCACGCTCAATGTCGACGACGATGTGCTCCACGCTGTCCAGGAACGAGCGAAGCGCGAGCGTCGGACTGCAGGTCAAGTGTTGTCCGAGCTCGCTCGCCAAGCGTTGACCGGTCCGGCCCTCGACGATGGGGTGCAGAGCCACCACGGGTTCGTGCCCTTGCCCCACGGCGGTGCGGTCGTCACCAACGCCATGATCGACCGGCTTCGTGAGGAAGAGGATGAATGAGTCGGGCGCTGCTCGACGTCAACGTGCTGCTCGCGCTCTTCGATCCTGGTCACCTCCACCATCGTCGCGCTCACGAGTGGATTACCGAAGGGTTCGATGACGGCTGGTCGTCTTGCGCGATCACTCAGAACGGGTTCCTGCGGATCATCAGTCGACCGCGCTACCCCAATCGAGTCTCACCCGCCCAGGCCCACGAGGTCTTGAGTCGTGCCTGCACGACTGACCTCCATGAGTTCTGGTCCTGCAGCATCAGCCTGTTGGACGAGCACATCGTCGATCCGAGCCGTCTGCACGGTCCCCGTCAGGTCACCGACGCCTACGTCTTGGCGTTGGCTGTCGAACACGACGGGCGACTGATCACCTTCGACCGTTCGCTCCCGGTCTCCGCAGTGCGGGGAGCCACGAAGGACCACATCGTCCTCCTGTGAGCCTCCGGTCGGCCGTCCTCGTGTCAGCTCCAGAGCGGCAACGAGCTTGGCGTCTGGTCGGAAGACTGAGAGATCTGAGCACCTGCCGAAGAGCGCGCGGATGTGCGCTGGTTTCGTCGCTGGCACCCATCCCAGGCTGTTCGCGGCCGGTCCGTTGCAGAATGGCCTTGTGATCACCGCAGTGTTGCGTGACCTCGACGGTGTTGTCCGACACTTCGACCCCGATGGCAGCTCGGGCATCGAAGCGCGACACGGGCTCGGGAATGACCTCCTCAATGAGGTCGCCTTCGCTCAACCGCTCCTCACGGAGGTCGCCACCGGCCAGATGACTCGGCGTGAGTGGATCGAGTCGATCGGTGAACGGGTCGGATCCACCGCGGCCGCCGAGGAATGGGCCCTTCAGCGGCCCGTCGTGGACGAGGAGGTCCTGAGGCTTGCGGACAAGTTGCGGGCTCAGTGCATCGCGGTTGCAGTCCTGACCAACGATACTGACACCACCTCAGAAGAGGTGACCACTCCAGGCATTCATGGCCGGGTCGAGGCGGTATTCAACTCCGCGGAGATTGGGGCGTGCAAACCCGACCCTCGCAGTTTTCAGCACGCCCCGGATGTGCTCTGCCGGCCGGCCGAAGCGGTCTTCTTCGTTGCCGACAACCCGGAGAACGTGTCCGGTGCGACGGCGCTCGGCCTGCCCGCGCACGTCTTCGTCGGCGCGTTGGAGTTGGAGACCGAGTTGCGTAGTCGCGGCCTCCTTCAGGGGTAGTACCACCCAAACGAACGCCTCCTATGGGCTGGCTCTCGTGGGCCTGCGCTGCAGGCGGAGCCACCGCAACGTGATGGCGATCGTCAGTGCCACGGCGACGATCCACGCGACACGCTCTGGCCAAGGTCGAATATGGTCTGATCCTGTCGGGTAGGAGAACATCACGACAAGGACCGGGGCGGTGAGTGCAGGCAGGAGACTCCACCATCGGGGGCGCCGAGCCAGATGGCCAAGGAGACCGAACACCGAACCCACTCCCAAGGACATCGCCATCCAGTAGGCCATCTCGCCGGTTTCGAGTTCATCGTTGAGCCCGAAAGCATGGTCGCTGACGTAGTACACGACTGCGGCGATGGCCAAGGCCAGCACTCCAGTCACCGCCGCCGACCACCTCGTGGTCGACCACCAACCCAGACCGAAGGCGACAAGCGCCCATGCCCAAGCGGTGCCGATGACGGCCGCAAGCAAACGGGCCTGAAACAGGCATCGACGAGGTAGGGCACGGGCATACTGCGGTTGGGCTCGGCAGCAGTGGCAACGAGGTGGGCCCATCAAGCTGGCAAGCGACACCTCAGGTGTCGACGCAGTCCTCGCGTCGAATGTCGGCTCTCCTGTCGTTCCCGTGGGTCATCAGGGGGTGATCCGTTGACAGGGTGAGTGAGCGCACGCCGTTCCCGCATAGGTTCTGGGCTGTCTGAAGGTCCGGAACCA
>NZ_JBPCKQ010000125.1:0-3266 GCF_051004135.1 Ornithinimicrobium sp. | reverse complement strand
CATCAAACATGCAGGTCAGCCGTAGGGAGACGCGACGGGAGATCGCCTATGTCAGGAGTCCTGGTCCCCCTCGTGCAACAGGTAACCGACCCCGCGGTGGGCCGCGTCGATGTCTGCCGCCGAGAATCCGAGCGAGGCCCAGCCGGCGCCGAGCACCGTGTCCGAGGCCTGCGGCGTGCTGCAACGCAGCGCCCAGCGGAATCCGATCAGGTCGCGCAGCGCGGTCGGGATCACGTCGTGGGCCGGCTTCTGCGTGGCGGCGATGACGATGAGCCCGGCTGCGCGACCGCGCGCAACGATGTCCCGTAGCCGCTCGGTGAACTCGGTCCTGTCCTTGCGATCGGGAGCGAGCAGGTAGTGCGCCAGCTCGTCGACGACCAGGACGTGTAGAGGCAGGTCTGCGTCCGGGGTCACTTTGCGGGCGCGGTTGGCCAGCAGGGCGAGGTAGCGGTCGTCCATCTCGACCTGCAGCTCGCGCAACACGTCGTTGGCAGCGCGGATCGAGACGCCGACGTTGTGGTCGGCACACCCGGCCCAGGTGGCAAGCTCGACGAGTTTGCCGTCAAACAGGTGCAGCCCTACGCCCGGGTCCAGCGCCGCCGTAGCGACCAGCAGCGATAAGGCCGCGCTCTTGCCTGCCCCGGGCTCGCCCCCGAGCAGAACGTTGTGCTCGGGCAGCGGAATGCGGACCTGCTCGCCTGCCTCGTCCACACCGACCGGCACCGGCTCCCACAACGACACTGCGTCCGCGTCAGCGTGCGGCCAAGATGGCGAGCGCTTAGCGAGCGGATCACGTCGTACCAGCGCCACCCGAGCACGAGCCGCGTTGTCGGGGTCACGGTCGACCGTGACGTCCCGCAGCCGCATCGCCACAGCGAGGACCTCCGCGGCATCCTGGAGATCGTCCACCGTGCCACCAACCGGGATGTGCACGTCGAGAACGTCGCCAGCCGGAACCATCCGAACGCGAACCACAGTCGGCACCCGACCCAGGTACGTCTGAATGGCGGCCACCCGGATCGCGCGTGCCCAGCAGCGCCGCACCGACTGGATGTGCAGCCGGCGATGCACGAGACGTCGTACCGGTCCGCACACCGTCACGAAGGTGGCGATCCCCATGCACCCGGCCAACGCTGGACCGAGCCGACCTTCGCCATACGCCGCTAGGAGCGCGGCAGCGGTGAGGCCGATCACGCCGAGTTCAAGCCAGAAACCCGAGGCGGCTCGGACGGCCGTGAGCATCAATGACTCGGGGAGCGTGGGCGGCGGCGGTGTCGACCATCCGACGCCCCAGCCGTCCACCTGGTTGCCCGGCGTCCGGCTACCCACGGCCCTCACCGATCAGCTTGTTGATGGCCGCAAGGGCAGCGTCCACGATCGTCTTGGCGACATCGATGAACACGTCTGGTGCGAGCGCCGCCAGCAGCAGGACGACCACGATGGCCTTCCACCGCATCGCGCTCAGCTCCCCGACTGGCGACCGCTGGGCGCGGTGGCCGGCTCGATGCTGGTGGCCCGGAACGACACGCCGGACCGCTCGCCCATGGACCACGGAGTCGCGATAAGGCCGGCGACCTTGGCGGTCTGGCCGGGTGTGACATTGACCGGCTGGCCGCCCAGCTTGATGGAGAAGATCTCCGGCTGCCTGTCGCCTAGGACCATCACGGCGACCGCGAACAGCGGTGCTCCGTTCTCGTCGGTCTTCTGCTGCTTGGACTCGAAGTCGAGAACCGGCTCCGCGGCTCCTGCGACGACGAACGTCATGGCGGATGTGTCGATCGGCAGACGCATGGTGTTGCCTCCTTCTGCCCCGGCGGGCACTCGTTGGGCCGTCGTTCGGCCTAGTGCCAGATCACCACCGGGGCGACCGGTGCGTAAGCCGGCCGTGGTTGCACGGGGAGGGTGCAATCCTGTGCAATTGCCACCCGAGCCGGACCGGAGGTGAGTTGCCGTGACGAGGCCGCAGACGGCAGCGCCGAACGCCCTGCTCTTCTCCCGGCGTACGGAGCGCGGCTGGTCCCAGGCCCGGCTGGTCTCTCAGCTGCGTTCAGTGGCGGCCGAGCGGGGCGGTGAGCTGCCGGCCGCTTCGACCCTGATCCAGCAGGTCTCACGGTGGGAGAACGGCCACAAGGAGCCCAGCGACTTCTACCGTGACCTCCTGCGCCGCGTGTACCACTGCTCGGACCGGGATCTGGGGTTCGCGCGAGTCCGCGACGTCGTCCGGCCTCCGCCCCAAAACGACGAGGTCGAGGTGGTCCCACCCGGGTCCTCGGGCAACGATCCGCCCGGGATGCGCTTGTCCATGGCTCTCGCGCGGGCCTCGCGCGTCGACTCCCTGGTCGTGGGTGACCTGCGCGAGTTGGTCGACGGCTACCGACGCATGGATCGCCGCTTCGGCTCCCGTCCCGTGTTCGCGGGTCTGCGAAGCCTGCTCGGCCAAGCGGTGAAGCTCGGCGAGCACTCGATGCGTCCCGATCGTCGGATGGCGCTGGCCGGTGTCGCGGGCGACATGTCAACGCTGATGGGCTGGTTGGCTCTGGATGCCGACCGTACTGACGAAGCCTGGAGCCACTTCCGCCGCGGCACGCAGGCAGCCCGGGAAGCCGAGGATCCCCTCCTGCTGGCGTTCGCCCTCGGTGAGACCGCCTATGCGTTGATGCAGCTCGGCCGGACGGCAGATGCCGTAACCGTCCTCGACGAGGCAGAGACACAATTCGGAGGCCGATCTGCGCCGCAGCTTCGCGTCTGGTTGCAGGCAGCACGAGCAGAGGTGCTCGCAACTATGGGGGATGTTGACGGGTGCCAGCGCAGCCTTGATCACGCCTACGAGGGGTTGGACGCCGGGCCGGACGACCCTCTGATCGCGCCGTACCTCTCGTACCTCGACGAAGCCCACCTCGCTCGCTGGGCTGGCTGCTGCCTCACCCAGCTCGGCCGTCCCGAGGCGGCGACTCTGCTGGAACAGGCCTTGACCTCGGCGGACCCGTCATTCGTTCGCGCTCAGGCAGGGTTGCTCGTCAACCTTGCGACCGCTCACGCGGCCAGCGGAGACCTCGAACGCTCCTGCCACGTAGCCAGCGAAGCCGTGCGCCTTGCCGTTGAGACGGGCTCAGCGCGACAGCTCAGCCGGATCGGCGCACTTAGAGGTTCCGCAGATAGGTCATGGACGGCGGCTGGGTCGGGTGTCCCATCGGTGGGTCGTCCAGGCGGTCCGGATGAGCCGTCGTGTGATGATCACGGCGTTGGCCAGGGCGATGAATGCCTCG
>NZ_JBPCKQ010000124.1:0-7996 GCF_051004135.1 Ornithinimicrobium sp. | reverse complement strand
TTTTCCCTTTTGCTTTTCCCCGCTCTTGCTTGTTCCCCGCCGCACAACGTCGTTTCCCGCCCCGCGCAGGGCACCATTTTGCGAGACAGGGCACCAGTCGAGGACGAGGACGGATGAGAAGCCCTGTGTCAACCCCCAACGGTCTAGGCGGCTTTGTCAGTGGTGTTGAGGATGCGTTGGAGGGCGTGGTGTTGGCCGGGTTGGTAGGCGACTTCGTCTTGCCAGCAGTGCCAGATGACGAACAGTCAGGCGCGGGCCAGGATGCGGACGGCGTGGGGGTGGTCGTGTCCGCGGTCGCGGGCGCGTTGGTCGAGGTCGGCGGCCCAGGGGTTGGCGTGTCTGGTGTCGTCGGCGAAGTTGGTGACGGCGTCGCGCAGTTGTTTGTCGCAGGCCCAGCGGAAGGTGACGGCGCGGGCCTTGCCGGATTGGCGGGTCGAGGGTGCGGCGCCGGCCAGGCAGGCCAGGGACTCGGGGGTGGGGAACTTGGCTCGGCAGTCACCGATCTCGCTCAGCAGCCGGGCGGCGCGGACGCGGCCGGCTTTGGGCAGGCTGGTGAAGATGTGCTGGTCGGCGTGGGCGTCGAGTTGGTCGCTGATTTGGGCCGCGAGGGTCTTGATTTGCTCGCGCAGGGTGGTCAGCACGGTGACCAGGGCTTGGGTGATGTGGGCCTGGGTGTCGGCGTGGGGGCCGGTGGCCCCGCGGGGTGCGGCGATCAGGCGTGCGTGGAGCACGCTGGGCTCGATCTTGCCGGAGTAGCCGTGCTTGGCCAGCCAGGCGCCCAGCCGGGTGGGGGTGAGCCAGTCGGCTTGGTGCTGGGTGGCGAACCGGGTCAGGAAGCTCAGGCTGATCGCCGAGTCGATCTGGGAGAAGAGGCCGATGGCGCCGGGAAAGACGTTGCGCAGGTGTGCGCGCAGCTGGTTGGCCACGGCGACTCGGTGGTTGACGAGGTCTGTGCGTGCCCGGCAGGTGCGGCGCAACGCCACGGTGGCTGGGGTGTCCGGTTGCAACGTCCGCAGCCGGGGGCGGTCGGTGCGCAGGGTGTCGGCGAGCACGAACGCGTCGAATCGGTCGTCCTTGTTGCCGGCCGAGCCGTACCGGGAGCGCAGGTTCTTGATCTGGTTGGGGCTGATCACGACCACGGTCAAGTCGGCGGCGAGCAGGGTGTCGATGACTGGGCCGTCCGGTCGTTCGATCGCGACCTCTCCGGCGCCGTGCCGGCCCAGGAAGGTGATCAGGTCACGCAGCCCGGTCGCGGTGTGCGCCACCATGGTGTGGGCGACCTGGTGGCCGCGGCCATCGACGATGCACACCGCGTGATCATCGCAGGCCCAGTCGATGCCGGCGGTCAGATCGTTGGGGGGTGCCTCGGGCAGGGTGTTGCTGGCAGACTTCACGTCAGCCTCCTCGCTGCTAGTCCCAGTGGGGAGGCACCCTCATGTGGTGCCATGGGTGCCGGGACGCAGCTGCCGGTTCGCTCACTGATCGGCGCTCGGAGGCGCTCAGCCCTGTCGACGGTCCGCACGTCCCGGGCAACCACCAGACCCCGCAGATCTCATCCTGGACATCGAATCTGTCGAGCGAGCTGGGCGATGGTCTGGTGGCACCTCGGGTGCATCAACGCCCCATCGGAGAGCGCCAACATATGGAAGGTAGACCAGTGAGCGCAGATCGTAGGGCGCCGAGTGTCGAGCACGACGCGATCGTGCTGGCCGGCGGTCGGGGCGAACGCCTGGGCGGTCGGGACAAGGCGCTGGTCGAGGTGGGTGGACGCCCGTTGCTGGCCAGGGTCCTGGACGCCACGGCCGGTGCCCGGAGCGTGGTGGTCGTCGGGTCGCCCCGGCCGGGTTTCGACGGCGTGCACTGGGCATCTGAGGAACCGCCCGGCGGCGGACCCACGGCGGGCATCGTCGCTGGGCTGAGGGCACTCGGCGACGGTGCCGGGCCGTGGGTCCTGGTGCTGGCGGTCGACCAGCCGGGCACCGCCGCGGTGGTGCCGGCGATGCTGCAGGCCGCCGCTGCGGCTGCGCCGGACGTGGACGCGCTGTGCCCCCACGACAGCGCGGGGCACCCGCAATGGTTGCTGGCGGCATACCGCCGGGACGCGCTGGTCGCGGCGTGCGCCGCCGTCGGCAGCGGGCACGGAGTCTCGGTGCGCCGGCTGGTCGCCGAGCTGAGGATCATCGACGTGCCGGTGGCCGGCGAGAACGTCGGCGACGTGGACACCTGGGATGACCATCGCGCCTGGCAGGACCGGCTGCAGCCCTAGCCAACGGCACCGAACGTCACGACGTGGGGGGCTGCGCGCAGCGGCGGGCCAGGGTCACGAGCTCACCCGCCGGGCCGTCCAGGCGGCGCGGACCGTTCCAGAGGGCGTGCAGGCGGCGGCCGAGGTCCAGGCCCTCCACCGGCACCAGGCGCAAATCCCCACGTTCCAGCGACCCCGCGACCGCGTGCCGGCTCAGCACCCCCGGGCCGGCGCCAGACAGCACGGCGGTGCGCACCGCGGCGTTGCTGCTCAAGGACAGGGCGGGCGGTGTGAGCAGGCCACCGACGGCAGCCGCGAGCGTGGTCTCCAGGGCCGCCCGGGTGCCCGATCCGGGTTCGCGCAGCACCAGCGGGGTCTCGGCGAGCTCGTCGGCGGTCAGGGGGAGGCGCCGGTGCGCCCACCGGTGCGACGGGGGGACGACGACGACGAGATGATCGGTGCCCACCTGGGCGCGGTGCAGATCCTTGGGCGGGGCCGAGGACTCGATGAAGCCGAGACGGTAGGTGCCGGCGCGGACCCCCTCGATCACGTGCGCCGAGTTCGTGACGTCCAGGGCGACCCGGACGTCGGGCTGCCTTCCCCGGAACTGCGCCAGCCACGCCGGCAGGAGATACTCCGCGATCGTCATACTGGCACCCACCGGGAGCGTGGCGCTGCCTTGGTCCTGCAGCGCCTCCACCCCCACCAGCAGGTCTTCGGCGGCGCTGAGCACCGTCCGGGCCCAGTCGACGACCACGGCGCCCTGCGGTGTGAGGGTCGACCCGCGAGGGGAGCGTTGCAGCAGTGGGACGCCCGATTCCCGTTCCAGTCGCGCGACCATGCGACTGGCATTGGGCTGCGCCATGCCGACGGCCCGGGCCCCGGCGCCGAGACTGCCGTGCTCGGAGACGCGGACCAGCAGCTCCAGGGCGCTCAGGTCGGGCCATTGCCGTTGAGTCATATCACGATGGTATGGGGTGATGCCCGATCGTGGTCTACCGGCGGTCGGGTGATCGGCGGAGCATGAGGGTCATGCCTTCGACGCCCGCGAGCACCGCCCCCGGCACCACGCCGGACCGCGCTGTCGGCGAGCGCGAGGCCGCACCCACGGGCCCCCGGCGGCTGGTGCCGGGGCTGTTGCTGTGCGCAGCGGCGGTGGGGGTCAGCCTCCTGGTCACCCAGCTGGTGCCCGTCATGAGCGCGCTGCTGGCGGCGATCCTGCTCGGGGTCGTTCTGGCCACCACCGTCCCGCTGCCGGCCGCGACCGCCCCCGGTCTGAAGTTCGCGGCCAAGCGGCTGCTGCGACTCGGAGTGGTGCTGCTCGGCGTGCAGCTGTTGCTGTCCGACATCGCCGGCCTCGGTGTCGGCATGATCGGCACCGTCGTCGCCGTGGTGGTCATCGGCATCTTCGGCACCCTCCTGATCGGCCGGATGCTGGGCGTCGCGCCCGGTCAGCGGCTGCTGATCGCCTGCGGCTTCTCGATCTGCGGTGCCGCGGCCGTCGCCGCCGCCGACGGGGTCGTCGACGCCGAGGAGGAGGACGTGGTCACCGCCATCGCCCTGGTGGTGATCTTCGGGACGCTGATGATCCCGGCGGTGCCACTGTTGGCCACCCTCATCGGACTGCCCACCGAGCAGGCCGGGCTCTGGGCTGGCGGCTCGATCCACGAGGTGGCCCAGGTCGTCGCTGTCGGCGGCACGCTGGGTGGCTCGGCGCTGGGAGCGGCCGTCGTGGTCAAACTGGCGCGCGTGCTGATGCTCGCCCCGGTCCTGGCGGTGCTGGGTTGGCACCAGCGACGCACGACCGTGGTCCCTGAGGGCGCCAAGCACCCCCCGCTGGTGCCGTTGTTCGTGCTCGGCTTCCTGGCCATGGTCGCGCTGCGCTCCACCGGGGTGCTCGGCGAGTCGGTCGTCGAGGCGGCCCAGATCGGGCAGACGGTGCTGCTCAGCGCGGCCATGTTTGCCCTGGGGTGCTCGGTCCGGCTGGCCGCCATGAAGAAGGTGGGCCTGCGGCCCTTCGTCCTGGCGGCGATCTCGACGGTCATCGTGGCGCTGACAGCCCTCACCGGGGTGCTGCTCGCCGCCTGAGGACGAGCTGCAGGGCGCCCCGAGGGTGGCGCGGACGGCATACGGTGGGGTGGTGGATCTGGACAACCGGCGGCCGATCGATCTGGACACCCTGGGCGACCTGCACCACCTGCGGGAGCAGTTCACGCGCTTCATGATGCAGTACAAGTTCGGCATCGACGAGGTGGCGACCAAGATCTCGATCCTGCAGGAGGAGTTCGCCCACCTGCACTCCTACAGCCCGATCGAGCACGTGTCGACCCGGCTGAAGTCGCCCGTCCGGCAGGTCAAGGACTACGTCGCCGAGCCCAAGCCCAACGGCTACCGCAGTCTGCACGCGCTGGTCGAGGTGCCGGTGCACCTGTCCGACCGGATCGTGCCGGTCGTGGTGGAGGTGCAGCTGCGCACGGTGGCCATGGACTTCTGGGCCAGTCTGGAGCACAAGATCTACTACAAGTTCGATGCCGACGTGCCGCAGGAGATGATCGACGAGCTGCGACAGGCTGCCCAGACGGCGGCGGACCTGGACGCGCGGATGGAGGATCTGCACCGGCAGCTGCACGGCGCGGCCGGCATGCACACGGGGTCCACGATGGGCCCGGTCGTGCCGGACGACCGGGTGCTGGCCCAGCTGCAGACCCTGCGCTCCCAGGTCGGCGAAGGTTGACCGGACCGATCAGGATGCTTAGGCCGGCAGCAGGTAGAGGTACATGAGCAGGTAGTGCAGGAAGGCGGCCACGACCACCAACAGGTGCCACAGCTCGTGGAAGCCGAACACCCCGGGGATCAGGTTGGGCTTCTCGAGCACGTAGATCACAAAGCCGGCGCTGTAGACCAGCCCCCCGGCCGCCATCAGGGCCAACGCGCCCAGGGGCAGCGGCACCCCGGCGCCGACCAGCAGGACCGTCAACCAACCCAGCGAGATGAACAGGGTGTTCGTGACGTACTTCGGCAGCTGACGCCACACCGAGCGCATCGCGATGCCGAGCACCGCGATGGCCCACACCGCGCCGAAGACTGTCCAGCCGTAGGTGTTGCGGAAGAGCACCAGCACGAGCGGCGTGGTCGTGCCCGCGATCAGGAGGAAGACCGAGCTGTAGTCGAGGGTGCGCAGAACTTCGTCGAACCGCGGGCTTCCGTTGAGACCGTGGTGCAGCGTGCTGGACACGAACAGCGCCATGAGGGACAGACCGTAGATGCTGAACCCGACGATCTTCCACGGCTCGCCCTGCACGCTCGCCTGAGAGATGAGCAACGCGGCGCCGACCAGGGCGAAACACGAGGCGACGAGGTGCGAGATGGTGTTGAACCGCTCATCTGTCACATGGACGCTGCCGTCCTTGCTTCGTGGTGTCGCGTGAGTCGAGCCACTTTCTCGGGTCATGAGCCGCCCTTCTCGCCTGCAGCGTGTCGAACCGCCCAGCGTGCGGCGCCGTCGCTTTCGTCGGCGCCTATGCCGTAGCGCATCATGAGCAGGCCGTCGAAGACGGCGAGGACGCCCGCCGCGGTGTCCTTGCGACATTCCGGCTCGACATCGACCCGGTTCTGAGCCCAACCGAGCCATTCCGCGCCTACCTGTGCGGCCGCCGACGCGAACGGCTCGCGGCGTGCCGAGGCGAGACCGAGGATCTCGAGATAGAGCCGCAGGATCGGCTCGCTGACCGGATCGGCGGCCAGGGTCCACATCGCGGCCAGCAACCGGTCAGGCTGGACGCGACCCTGGGGCTGCGACGTCGTCAGGCCGCTCATGAGGATGGCGCCCACGCGGTCGAGGATGGCGGTCAGGAGGGCATCACGGCTGCCGAAGTAGTAGAGCAGCATACGGTCGCTGGTGCCCAGCGCGGCCGCCACCGGGCGCAACGACAGCGTCCCGATGCCGTCGCGCAGTACGTGCTGGACAGCACCGTCGAGGAACTGCTCGCGCTGCCCAGGTCGACCCTGCTCCGTCATCTGCGCTCCCCCTTCCTTCGGCAGTTCGCCACCTCCACAGCGTAGTGCCGAGGCTTCCCACCCTGGATGTAGCGACCGCTACATTCCTGATGTAGCATGTGCTACAACCCGGACGTCAACTTCCCTGAGGAGCACCCCATGCCGATCCAGACGCTCGCCATGACAGAGCAACGCGAAGTCGACACCCCACTCGGGCCGATCAACGTCCGCAGCACGGGCTCCGGCCCAGCCGTCCTCTGCGTCCACGGGGCCTTCGTCGATGGGCGAGTCTGGGATTCCACGGCCACTCTGCTCGCCGGTCACGCCACGGTCCTGCTCCCGGACCTACCTCAAGGCGCCCATCGGCACCCCGTGCCCGACCGCCAGCTGCTCACGCCGCACGGCATCGCCGATGCGCTGGCCCGGATCCCCACGGCGCATGAGGTCGACCGAGCTGTGGTCGTGGGCAACGACAACGGTGGCGCCATGAGTCAGGTCTTCGCGGCCGAGCACCCCGATCGCACCGCCGGCCTGGTCCTGGCCGGCTGTGAGGTGCTCGAGCACTTCCCCCCGCCCGCCTTCGCGCCCTTTCGTCTACGGTGCTCGCTGGCCTCTCACGTTGGGTCTGTTCGCAAGGGCCTTGCGGTGGTCTCCGCTGCTCGCGCGGCAGAGCACGATCAACATACTCACCAGGCGCGGTTTCGGGCGAAGCTACGTCGAGGAGATCCTGCACGGCCTGATCACCGACCCGGAGATCCGCAAGGACCTCGCCGCCTTCATCGTCTCGCTCGACCCGCAGATCCTGCTTGCTGCCAGTAGCCGGCTTGGTCACGTGCGGCACTACGCAGAGGTCGTCTGGCCCCGACATGACGTGTTCTTCCCGCCGAGTGACGGACGGCGAGTCGCCGCACTGCTGGGGACCGACGTCACCTGGGCGGACCGCGCGCGCACCTTCGTGCCCGTCGACCGGCCAGATCTCGTCGCTGACGCCGTATGCCGGATCCTGGTCCGGCGTGAATGGCGCGCTACCGACAGCTGGGGCGGGCGCTGACGCGTCGACCCACTACCTGCCCGTGCGTTCGCGGTGTTTGCACCCCGGCCAGCAACAGGGTCTGCGTTGACCTTCCTCCAGCTCCTCCTGGGTCCGGCGGATTCGGCGCGCCCTGGTCACGTCCTGCTTGGCGTCCTCGACCCAGCAGATGAACTCGTTGCGGGCCAACGGCGTGATGTCGTGCCAGGCGTCGAGTGCCGTCGTGTTGGCGGCCAGCGCCGTCCTCAGGTCTGCAGGTAGCCCGTGGACCACCCCGCCGGGCACTGGTTGGTGGATTACACCGCCGGGTACTGGCTGACCGCTCACCCGACCACGGTAGCGGCGTGAGGTCACGATGGCGACGATTCGTCGGGAGGCACTCCACCCGATAGAGGTGAGCCAGGCCAGGACGGCCACCGGGTTGGTCTTCATCGGCACCGCATCTGGCCCCGTCGTGACCGGGGCATCGGGGGCGTCCAACGACTGCGGACCTGCCCGTTACCCGAGGTGGCTGCTGGGTTGCGCAAGCTCTCCGTCGCTCAAGGCGATCGATCCGGATAATCGCAGGTGAGCGGGTCTGTCGGTGGGTTGTCGTACCTTTGTTCGTATGCAGATCAGCGGCGAGGGCGAGCACGTGACACCGGTAGGTGCCACCGGTGACGGCGCTGCGCCCGGGCCGCGGGTGGGGCTGCGCGCCGAGCGGGTCCAGCAGATGCTGACCGAGC
>NZ_JBPCKQ010000123.1:0-7952 GCF_051004135.1 Ornithinimicrobium sp. | reverse complement strand
TAACAGGCTTGCTAACGAACCCAGCGAGACGGGCTGCCATCCAATGACTCGCATGAGACGTGCCTCGTTGCCAGCTGAGCACGGAGCGAGACGCATGAGTCCGCACCGGGACCGTCGATCTGGACTTTTAATCCGTAGGTTGTGGGTTCGAATCCCACGGGGCCCACTGTATTTGTGCTGTTCAGAGCCCTGACACGGCTGAAGTCCGGTCGCGGCTCTATCTCGACGTGGTGTCCTTGGCCACCATGCGGCCACCGGGCCGCTGCCCGCCCTTCGAGTAGCTGGCGCCAGGCGGTGGGCATCTTGGCTGGTCAAGAACTCGCCGGGCAGAACCGACCTGCGGATTGTGCGCCCGCGCTCCCCCGGCCCTGGCTGGGACCACGCAGGCTCTCGGCGACACGCGTGTTCCCGGCCGAGGCGGACAGCCGCCAAGTCGCTCACGCGTCGGGCGAGCTCACACCCTTCGGGGCGGTTCGCTAAGCAGATCAGTCCTCAGAGTCTTGGGTCGGCGGGCTCGGACTCCAGAGCAAAGACGGCGAACACCAACTGGTGCAGCCCCGCAGCTTGATCCCGCCCTGGACCTACCCATCGGGTGAGGTGGCCGGTGTGACGACCGTCTTCCTCGAGCCGGTCCGCGCCGCCCGCGAGGCCGGCATGCCCTGCTCCGTGATCGGCTCCCTCGTCGGGACTACCGGCGAAGCAGCCCCGGCAGCGCTACACCAGCAAGGCTGCGAGGCGCGCGCCGTGCGACACGTGCGCAAGCCTGGTGACAGGACCACCTATTCTGTATTACGATTTGGGGATGGAGAAGATCAAGGGTGTACCGGTCACCGACGAGATGATCCAGCAGTTGGCCGATGAAGCCGAGAAGGGCTACGACGTCGATCAGCTGCGCAAGCGAGGCCGCAAGCCGATGGGTGACGGCCCCGCACGGGTGGTGCCCGTCCGTCTCGACGACACCCTGCTCACCGCCGTGGACGAGCGCGCCGAGCGCGATCACACCACCCGCTCCGAGTTGATCCGTGCTGCCCTACGTGCCTACGTCGCGTGAAGGTCAACCCCACAGCACTCAAGCACGGCATCAGCGAGACCGACATCCTGCATGCAGCAGAGAACTGGGCCTATGCCAGCGACCCTGACGATGACATGCCTGCCAAGCAGTTCGTGCTCGGCTTCGACAGGAGCGGCCGTCTTCTCGAGCTAGCGATCCTAACCTTCGACAGCGGGCACCAGCTCGTGATCCATGCCATGAAGGCCCGGCGCCAGTACCTACATCTCCTTGAGTGAGGACGCACCCAGCGGCGTGCCAGACGCCACCGCGTCCACAGAGCGGCATGAGCGGACGTTCCGCGAGTCCTTAGTGCGGAGGCGACCTGGTCGGTTCGCGGCGAAATGACGCGCCTTGCGGATCGCGGCATGATCGGACGAGCGTAGCCGTCCTCCACGCGGCAGATGAGTGCGTTCAGCAGGGTCTCGGAATGTGATGCGGTGTGCCGCCGAATACATCATTGGTCGCTGCTGAGGCGTCGGGCCAACGGACCGAGTCAGTTCTTGATGATGTCGAGGAGCAGATCGCGATCGATCCGGAAGTACTCGTGCATCACTAGGCGTGCTGCAGGCTGTCGCCGCTGTTGGCGAAGGCCACACCAACCGCTGCCACGCGGCTCTGGACGTGTAGGCGGCTGTAGCTGTTCTCCAGGTGCTTGCGGACGGTTGCGGGGGAGATGCCGAGCTGGTGCGCGACCTGCTGGTTGGTCATACCCGCACGGACCAGGCCAAGGATCTGGCGTTGCCGCTCGGTCAGCGGCGGCTCCACGGCGGGCAGGACGGAGCGCAGAGTCCGCAGGAAGAGCGGCTGTAGGTGCGGCTGCAGCAACCGGACCAGGAAGCGGTCCAGGTCACTGAACGGCTGCCCCTCACTGCGGCCGACCAAGAGGCGAAGGTTCACACCGGGCCCGCACGGCCAGGCCGCCAGGATCTCGTCGTGCACGTGGGGAAGGGCCTCCAGGTGCATCGGGTGCCGGGCCCATTCCCGCTCGCTGTAGACCTCGCGCAAGGAGACCACCATGGGGGTGCTCACCCGGTCCGGGAACGAGCACGTGCTGGACGGGTAGTACTTCCAGAACGGATCATCGGCGTCGTCCTCGACGTACTCAATCCCTTGAGTGACGTATTCCTCAGCGGTCGCCATCTGGGCGTGTCGGACCCGCCGGGCCGAACCCTGCATGTCCAGGAAAGTGGCCCAGTCCCCGCCGATCGCGTCGCGGACCCGGTCCAGCACCGCGAAGGTTATGTCCACCGGTGAGCTGCTAGAGGTGTCGTTGGCGACGTCGACCATGTCCCGGAGCCGATCGAGGTCGAGGCTGCTGATCGTGGCTCTGCTCATGGCGGTCTCCATTGCACCGGTTGGTCCAGTCAGACTACGCGCGGAGCGTCGCTGGGTGACATACGCCGAACGTCGTATTCCGCGGGCCGGGTGGGTGCGGGAACGCTGAGAACAGCGCACCACCCTGGGCGCGCAACCACGCATCACCGATCGGAGCGGTCCCATGAACAGGAACTCGATACCACGCACGCTGGCGGCGCTGGCGGCGCTGGCTGCCAGCTCACTTCTCCTCGGCACGGTCGTGATGACCGCCTCGGCCCAGGAAACCCCCCAACGAACCGTTGCCAGCACCATGGTCGCGGCGTCCAGCTGCGAGCCGCCACCGCCTGACAACCCGGCCACCGGGCGCAATTGGGGGCCGTTGTTCCAGCTCGCGGTGTGAGCCCTGTCCACGACACCCGGCGCCCCCGCCAGGGTGCCGGGCGCCGACGGGCCCTCTGATTTCGGGGACTGCTGGCCAGACCTGGTGGACCGCGGCACGGATGGCCTGGTCGTCTTCGGCGACCACGTTGGCAGGTGGTCCGGGCGGGCAGAGAGAGCGCGGCAGGACCGGACGCTACCGCGTCACGGTATGCGGCAGTAGCGGGCGATCAGACGCCGGGGCCGGCCATGACCTCGATCAGCGCGCGCAGCCGGTCGAGGTCATCCTCAACGAGTTGGCTATCACGATCGAACGCATCGTCGGTCAGTTCAATCTGGCGGATGGTGAACACGACTTCCGCCCCTTCCGGATGGGCGAGGACTCTGAGGGGATTCGTGACTGTCGTACCCGATGGCAGCGTCACGTCGTGGTCGAGGACTCCGTACTCGTTGCGCGGGACGAAGCGCACCGTGACCTGCCCCATGGGTGACTGGACGAGGAAAACTTCACCATCACCTACGACCTCGGCCTGGGCCAGCCCGGCTGCCCATCCGGGAAGGTTGTCGGGATCTGATGCGAACTCGTAAACGGCCTCGGGCGAAGCGGCAATGACGCAACTGATGTGGCGAGATCTCACGCCGCTCATCGTGGCAGCCGCCACCGACAGATGCCGCACCGGGGACGACCGCGACTTCGGCAGGTGCGAACGCCCTCGGTATCCCAGGTTCAGGCCCCGCTCGCGGCAAAGTCGGACGAGCGTAGCCGTCCTCAAGTGCGGCAAAGTCGGACGAGCGTAGCCATCCTCAGTGCGGCAATGTCGGACGGGTCAGCCGTTTGGGCGGACAAGTCCTGTTTCGTAGGCCAGTACTACGGCTTGTACGCGTGAGACCACACCGAGTTTGGCAAGCACCCGGTTCACGTGCGTCTTCACCGTGGCAGGTGAGACGACCAGGGTGGCCGCGATCTGGTCGTTGGACAGCCCCTGGGCCATGAGCACCAGCACCTCGCGCTCTCGCTCGGTGAGCTTCATGACCGGGGCCAGCCGGGCCTCGGTGGGTGGTGGGTGGCGCAGATGCTGCTCGATCAGTCGCTTGGTCAGGCTCGGCGCGAGTAGCGACTCGCCTGCGTTCACCATGCGGATTCCTTCGATTAACCGGTCCGGCGGGGTCGCTTTGAGTAGGAAACCGGCCGCGCCTGCAGCGAGGGCGTCGTACACGTAGCGGTCCAGGTCATACGTCGTGAGCATCAAAACTTTGGTGGGCAAGTTTGCCGCGGTGATCTCACGCGTGGCGGCGATCCCGTCGAGTACTGGCATCCGGATGTCCATGAGGGCCACGTCGGGACGGGTCCTCCGGACGACCTCGATTGCCTCCTGACCGTCGGCGGCCGTCCCGACCACCTCGCAACTGCGTGCCTGCAGGACCAGCTGCAGCCCCGTGCGGACCAGCTCCTGGTCGTCAGCAACGACCAACCGGATCACGGTGTGACCTGACGGGCCAGCGGGATATCGACCTGGATCGTGAACCGCTCACCGTCGTCGGTCCGGTCCAGGGTGCCGCCCAGCAACTCGACCCGCTCGACCATCCCCTGCAGGCCCAAGCCCGAGCCCCTGACTGCACGGTCGGTCCCGAACGGGTTGGCGCACGAGATCCGCAGTCGGTCCGCAGCTACCGTGATCTTTAGGGTCACCGGCCCGTCGGCGTAGCGCAGCGCGTTCGTCAGCATCTCCTGCACCACCCGGTACGCCGACACGTCGATGCCACCGGGCAGGTCCTGGGTCGGCAGGTCGACCTCGGCCTCGACCAGTAGGCCCTCAGCGCGGAAGGTATCGACGAGGACAGGGACATCCCTGAGGCCGGGAGCCGGGCGCAGGCCGAGCTCGTCGGCGTCGTCTCGGATCAGGTGCAGCAACCGACCGGTCTCCTCCAAAGCCCCCCGCCCGGTGTCGGCCACGGACTGCAGCAACGTGACCGCACGGTCGGGCGAGGTACGGAGCAGGTCCTGCGCCGCGGCGGTCTGCACCACCATCGCGCTCAGGGAGTGGGCGATCACGTCGTGCAGTTCCCGGGCGATCCGTTCCCGCTCCTGGGCCACGGCCCGGTCCCGAATGAGATCCTGCTGCTCGGCCAGCCGGCGCCGCTGGTCGTCGAGGCGCCACACGATCCGGCCGAACACGTACGGCGGCACAGTCAGCGACAGCACAAACACCATGTCGGTCCAGTCGTGGTCACGAGAGTCCACGAAGGCGTAGTCAATGAGCAAGAAGCCCAGGATTACGACGAGACCTGCCACGCCACGCAAGCCCGTGATCCACCGGGCAAGCGAGTAGATCGCCACGATCAAGAACAGGATCGGCGCCGCCACCTGGTCCAGTTGAGGGCCGACCCATGGGATGACCAGCAACGCCGCCGCCGAAGCCGGTCCGACCACGAGCGGGTACCGGCGCCGGAACACCAGCAGCCCCCCCGCCACCGCCTCCAGTCCGACAGCGACTGTCCATCCGTGCGTGCCGAGTGCGGCGAGCTCGGCGGCGCCGAGCACGACCATCAGCGCGGGCAGCACCGCATCCCGCCAACCGAGCCGCTCTTCCTCCACTCTTCCCAGGTTACGGCTCACGAGAGGTGCGGTGGCGTCAACCCAGGGGTGGAGAAAGGGTCCCACCCTAGCGCCGACGACCGAGACCCCGTGCGCTCCTAACGTGAGGACCAATGGCGCCGCCGGCGCCCGGACCAAGGAGGACGTCATGTTCGAGTCGGAGGAAAACCAGCGGCGCATCGGCCGCTTCGCGTGGGTGATGGCCTGGGTTGGGCTGGTGGTAGGACAGTTGCACGCGCTGTCTCGCTACGCGACCACGGACGGCCAGGAGGACCTCGAACTGCCGCTGACCGCAGCATGGGCGAACCCAGCCACTGAACTCCTCGCACCCCTGCTCACCTGGGCGAACCCGGATGTGGTCTACGTGACCTACGGCAAAATCTGGTTCCCGGTGTTCGCGGCCTTCACCCTCTGCGCCTACGTCGTGTACCAGCGCAGACAGCCCAGCGGCAGCGAGAAGTGGGTCTGGCGGTTTGCGCTGACCGGCTACACCATCGCGTGCGTCGCTGTGTTCCTCGAGTACTGGACCCAGTGGACGGGCAGCTACAACGGGGACGGCATCCAGGGCCTGCTCTTCTCGTTCGCGTGGGTGGTCATCCTGCCCGGCCTGCTGCTCACCCTGCTCGGCTCCACCGCATTGGGAATCACTCTGCTCCTCAAGCGCTTCCGCCCCGCCCTGGCCGCGTGGCTGCTGGCCGCGATGATCCCATTTGCCCTCGTTATCCTGCAGGTCACCTCGATGGGCAGCGTGGCCCTGCCAGTCATGTTCGCCTTCGCGATCCTGGGCCGCAGGATCGCCCGCACCGCGGCGCTGACCAAGCCTGCCGCATCCCACCACGCCACCCTCGCCTGACCCGACCGGCCACCCGTCTGGCCGACAGAAGGAGAGCTGCCACAGATGCACCGCGAAGCGGTGACCTGTCCTCCCAACGGCAGTTGAGTGGGTTAGGAGGCAAAGAGGCTGCGGGTCGGGCCGCAGGGAAGGGATGAGACTACGGCGACCTGCGGCGAGGAGGAGTCGACGGTAGGTTCACGTCACGCTCTGGCCCTCCGTGTGCTGGGCGCTCGGCCTTCGCTCGTCATGCTGCCCGGGCCGCGACCTCGATTGATGGGCCATCACGGCGCGGTGTGGCGGTGCGTCGAAGGAGAGGAGTCGGGGTGGCCTACGGCGCGCAGGTAGGTCACCACTGCGCTGACCCGCCGGTGCACCGAGGGTTCGCTGGCCAGACCGAGCTTCGCGAAAAGCGTGTTGCTGGCCTTCTCCACCGACGACTCCGACAGCGACAGCGACCAGGCGATGGCCGCGTTCGAGAGCCCGGTGGCCATGTGCTGCAGCACCTCGAGCTCCCGCGGGGTGAGCGCGTCCAGCCCTGATTCGGCGGTGAGGCGCCTTCGGCGCACCAGTGTGTCGACGAGCACGGGGTCCACGATCGACCCGCCGCGGCTGGTTTCCTGCAGGGCGTGCACGAGCTGGGCCGGGTCGGCGACCCGTTCCTTAAGCAGATAGCCGAGCCCCTCGGCGCCGTCGCCGAGCAGGGCAAGCACGTACGCTTACCGCGTCACGGGGAGCGGCAGGAGCGGACGTTGCCCAAAGCGGACGCAGGAGTGGAACCAGCGACATACGCGGCGGATTGACGCAACAGTCCACTGTGCAGAGGACGGATGGACGACGGCTGTCAGCGGTCGAGGGAGGGTCCGCCCGGCAGACTTCCGACCAATCCGTGTGATCCTGGGGTCTGTTGATGTCGAGACGACTACGCGGCGGATGGAGGGGTCATGGACGCGGCATGGCTTGGACTCGCTGGCGTGATCGTCGGCGTGGCCGGGACGCTATTGGTGACCTGGATAAACGCACGGGCGGCGGCAGCGCAAGCCAGGCAAGCGCGTCAGGAAAGGCGCATGGACGATGTTCGACAACTTGCAGTGGAGGGCTATCTCGCGGCGGTCGAAGCTGTTGGTTGGCTGAGCACCATGCACGTGGAAGACTCTGTCGACCCCCAATTTGCGGCGGAGTATAGCCCCAAGACCGATGCAGCCATTGCCAAGCTCGAGGAAGCTCGTCGCGCACTTGGGCGTGTTGCCGGACTCGGCGGGAGCAAAGAACTTGCGGAGGTGGCACAAGAAACCTTCAGCGCTCTCATCGTGCTCGCTGACGCTTGGCGGCGGGCTCAAGAGTACCGCAGGCGCTTTCTTCCGGGAAGCAAGTTTGAGAAAGCGGCTTTCGACCGGGAGTACGCGCGCTTGGACCTTGCCCGAGAACGCATCTGTGGATTCGCAGGTGAACTTCCCTCGAAGGAGATCGACCAGGGCCAGGTCCTGGAGGGCAGCCTGCTGTACCGTCTGCGGCAGGCGACAATTTCCATTTAGGTAGGCAGATGAGCTCCTGGTCAATGCTCTATTCGCGCTTCTCATACGGAACGGAAAGCTGCGTCGTCGAACGACAGTTGACGCATGCCCGCGCATCTTTGTGGCTGTTTCGCGGCGAAATGACGCACCGCTCGTGGTTACGTGACGCGGCGTGGCGGCTCTCGCACTGTTGGGGCTTCCCCTGGCAGACTGCCGGGTCGATCGTGATGCTCCTCGGGCGGGACATGGCATCAGGGCATCGCG
>NZ_JBPCKQ010000122.1:0-6359 GCF_051004135.1 Ornithinimicrobium sp. | reverse complement strand
CCCCCGTGGGATGACGTCATCGACGCGATGTTCGTCATCGACCTGTTCGTCGACCCGAGCACCGACGCACCGGCCTCGGCCGCGCCCTGGTCAGCCGCGCACTCACGGCATTCCCGGAGCGATCGGTGTGCCTGCGGGTGGACAGCGCGAACACCCCGGCCCTGGGCCTCTACCGATCTGTCGGCTTCGAGGACCGGCCCGCGCCGATCGTGGTCGCGGCGGGCCGGCCGGGCCGGGACGAGCTGCTCGACCTCTACGACTCGGTGGGCTGGAGCGCCTACACCCGGGAGCCGGAGACGTTGAGCGCGGCGATCGAGGGCTCGTCGTATGTCGTGACGGCTCGGCAGGACGGGGCGCTCGTCGGGCTGGCCCGGGTGATCTCCGACGGTGTGTCGATCTGCTACCTGCAGGACGTGCTCGTGCGGCCCACTCACCGCCGGGTCGGGCTCGGACGCCGGTTGGTGCGCGGCGCCTTGCGGCCCTACACCGAGGTCTGGCAGAAGGTGCTGCTGACCGACGACGAGCCGGGACAACGGGCGTTCTACGAGTCGCTGGGGTATGCCGAGACACGGGACCTGCGAACGGCGAACTTACGGGCCTTCGTCCGCTTCGACCTGTGAACGGCTCGCTCACCTCGCCTGCGGTCATACCGGGTTATACTCGTGAGGTGAAGACTGCCATCTCCATGCCGGACCACACCTACGAGGCCGTGACCCGACGTGCCGCCGAGCTGGGGATCAGTCGTTCCCGGTTCTTGGTGCTGGCCGCCGAGCAGAAGCTTGCCGAGGAGGCGGCGGACGATCTCACGGCGCGCATCGACGCGGCCATCGCCGGGGCCGGACAGGACGAAGAGGCGGTCGACTTCGCGCACACTGCATCCCGGGGCACTCTCGAGCGCTCCCGCTGGTGATCAGCCGCGGAGACATCTGGTGGGCCGATCTCGGGAAGCCCTTGGGCAGCGAGCCCGCGCGGCGACGGCCTGTGCTGGTGATCCAAGCCGATGCCTACAACCGCTCCCGCCTTGCGACGGTGGTCGTTGCGGTCATTACCTCGAACGTCCGGCTGGGCCAGTACCCGGGCAACGTCGACCTGCCGTCAGGCGATTCGGGGCTGCTCCGTGACTCGGTGGTCAACGTGACGGCCGTGGCCACAGTCGACCGCACAGAGCTGACGGATCGGATCGCCGCCGTGCCTGCCCATCTCATGCAGTCCGTGGACCGGGGCATCAAGCAGGTGCTCGACCTGCGCTGAGGTGTCACACGGACCGGATCGCGACCATCCCCCGGGCTGCTGCGGCCAACCGGCGGTCGCGGGTCAGCAACGGAGCATCGAGGGCCTGCGCGAGCACGACATACGTCGCGTCGTATGCGCTCAGGTTGTCGGCGAGGTCGAGCAGCCGCGTCCGCACGGCCGAGTCGACGGGCCAGCGCGTGAAGCCCAGGTCATCGAAGTCGCGCAGCGCGTCGTGGGCGCGCGGTCTGCTGAGGTGGCCGCCGAGCATGAGCCCGCGCAGGGCAGAGACCACCTCCACGTCCAGCAAGCTGGGCGCATGCCACACCCCCGCCGGCATCGCGTCCAGCACCTCCGCTCGGTCGCGCCCGACCAGCAGATCGACGACCACGGAGGCGTCGATCACCCCACGAGGTGAGGTCACGACCTCGACGGAGCAGAGCGAGCGTCTCGATCGTCGCGCACGATCTCCACCGACGAGAGCGCCGAGGTCTCGGACCGGGCGAGGATGCGATCGATCACCTGGCTCCGGGTGGGCGTGGCCACCGCCTCGATGAGCAGCGTCTGCAGGTAGGCGTTGAGCGACTTCCCTTCCGTCGCAGCCCGTGACTTCAGCTCGTCTCGGACTGCCTCGTCGACATCACGGACCTGCAGCAGGACACCCATACGTCGACAATACATCGACATACATATCGTATGAAAGCGGGTTGCCGCTGCCCGCTCGTAGGCTGTGCGGGTGCCCCCCGCCCCAACTCCCGACGACTCCATCCACGTCCACGGAGCCCGACTGCACAACCTGCGTGATGTCGACGTCACCCTCCCCCGCAACCGGCTCGTCGCCTTCACCGGCATCTCCGGGTCGGGCAAGTCGTCGCTCGCGTTCGGCACCATCCACGGTGAAGCCCAGCGTCGCTACTTCGACTCGGTCGCCCCGTTCGCCCGTCGGCTGATCCACACCGCTCTGGACCCGCAGGTCCGCGACATCACCGGGCTGCCCCCGGCCGTCGCCGTCGCCCAACAGCGCGGCGGTGCCAGCAGCCGGTCGAGCGTCGGCACCATCACCACGACCGGCAACACCCTGCGGATGCTGTGGTCCCGCTGTGGCGACTACCCGGTCGACGTCGCGACGATGGACTCCGACCACTTCTCGGCCAATACCGCGGTCGGCGCCTGCCCTACCTGCTCCGGTCTGGGGGTGGTGCACCAGCCGACCGAGGACTCGATGGTGCCGGACCCTGGCCTGAGCATTGCCGACGGCGCGATCGAGGCCTGGCCCGGCGCCTGGCAGGGCAAGAACTACCGCGACATCGTCGCCACCCTCGGCCACGACATCAACGCCCCCTGGCGCGAGCTGCGCCAGGAGTCACGCGACTTCATCCTGTTCAGCGACGACGAGCCGGTGGTCACCGTCGTCCCCGACCGCGCCGCCGGCCGGGTGCACCGTCCCTACCAGGGGCGCTTCGCCAGCGCCCGGCGCTACCTGATGCGCACCCTGGCCGAGACCCGCAGCGCCAGTCAGCGCGCCCGCGCGCTGCGGTATGTCGTCAGCTCGCCGTGCGAGACCTGTCACGGGCGGCGGTTGCGGACCGAGGCTTTGCGCGTCACCTGGCAGGGCATGGCCATCGACATCGCGGCGCACCGGCCGATCGAGGCGTTGCTGCCCATCCTTCGGCAGCGGCTGACCGAGCTGCCCGAGCTGCCCGAGGTCGATGCCACCGCGGTCCAGGAGGCCGAGCGGCTGCTGCTGACCGACCTGGTCGGCCGGTTGCAGGTGCTGGTCGACCTGGGCATCGGACACCTCGACCTGGCCCGGTCCAGCTCCTCGGTCTCCACCGGGGAGCTGCAGCGGCTGCGGGTCGCCACGGCGGTGCGCTCCGGGTTGTTCGGGGTGGTCTACGTGCTCGACGAGCCGTCAGCCGGGCTGCACCCGCAGGACACCGAGGCGCTGCTGCGGGCACTGCGCGGTCTGGTCGGGGCCGGCAACACGGTGCTGGTCGTCGAGCACGACATGGCCGTGGTCGCCGCCTGTGACTGGGTCGTCGACGTCGGGCCCGGCGCCGGCTCGCAGGGCGGCGAGGTGCTCTGGTCCGGCCCGCTCGACGGGCTCGCGGCCGTCGCCGCGTCGGTGACGGCCCGCTACCTGCATGACCCCGTGCACCCCGGTGAGGTGCGACCGGCCTCCGACGCGTCGCCCGGCCACAGGGTGGCCGGGTCCGGCGCCGCGGCCGGCGACACCGCATACCCGCCGGTGCGGTCACCCCGCGGGGAGCTGCGGGTCACCGGCATCGAACGGCACACCCTGCACGGGCTTGATATCACCCTCCCACTCGGTGTGCTCACCGTCATCACCGGCATCTCCGGGTCGGGCAAGTCCACCCTGCTCGACGCGGTGCACGACACCGTCGGTGTTCGGCTCGCTCGGGTCGAGGATCAGCCCGACCCCGTCGACGGGGAGGACGAGGACGGGGAGCAGGCCGAGGGGCAGGGCCGGGTCGCCGAGGCGAGCGCGACCGGTGCGGGTGTCCCGCGACGCCTGGTGCGGATCACGCAGCGGCCGATCGGTCGCACGCCGCGGTCCAACCTGGCGACCTACACGGGGCTGTTCGACCACGTGCGCACGCTGTTCGCGCGGACGCCCTTGGCGCGGGAGCGCGGCTACCGCGCCGGCCGGTTCAGCTTCAACGTGACCGCGGGTCGATGCCCGACCTGCCTGGGCGAGGGGTCGGTGGCCGTCGAGCTGCTGTTCCTGCCCGGAACCTACTCGACCTGCCCCACCTGTGGCGGGTCGCGCTACAACCCGGAGACCCTCGAGGTCACCTGGCAGGGTGTGACCGTGGCCGACGTGCTGGCGCTGACGGTCGATGAGGCGCGTCCGGTGTTCACCGACGAGCCGCCGGTGCGCCGTGCACTGGAGGCGCTGCATACCTTGGGCCTGGGCTACCTGACCCTGGGACAGCCGGCCACCGAGCTCTCCGGCGGCGAGGCGCAGCGGATCAAGCTGGCCAGCGAGCTGCAGACCGAGCGGCGCGCGCCAACCCTCTATCTGCTCGACGAGCCGACGTCGGGTCTGCACCCGGCCGACGTGCACCGGCTGCTCCGCCAGCTGCACACCCTCGTGGATCACGGGCACACCGTGGTCCTGGCCGAGCACGACCCGGTCGCGTTGGCCACCGCCGACTGGGTCGTCGAGATGGGACCGGGCGCAGGCGAGGCCGGCGGTCGCATCGTCACCACATCGGCGCCCTGAGTCGCCGGGCTCGCCCGTGACCATGGGGTGCTACGGCTGCTCGATTGCGTCCGACCCGAAGCCTGCGGACGACCTGCCAGCACCCGACGACCGGCCGGCCAGCTCATGGCGCGTCGCGGACAAGCTCCACGTGGCGCCGGTCCTCCGGGGCCAACATGGCGCTCAGGCGCGCGTCCAAGGTCGCCAGGACGGCTCCGTGGCGTGCGGCGAGGTTGACCAGATGCACATCGGTGACCTGGCGGTATCCCTGCAGATGACTCGTGGAGACGAAAGGTCGCAACAGACTGGTGTCATCGACCAGGAAGACATGGGAGGAGTCCTGACAGGCTTGGTCCAGGCCGGAGAGGCCAGCTGAGATCGGCAGCGACTCGCCCATGACGCCGGGGCTGCCGAGCAGGCGGAGCAAGCCGGACTCGGTGACCGGCGCGGTCGCCCAGCGACACGTCTCGGCCCGCTGCGACCACCATCCGTGGGCGCGGTCGTGGTGGACGTGCGCCGCGTGACTCAAGGCCAGCAACACGTTGACGTCGAGCAGGTATGTCGTCTGCTCAGTCATCCCGGTGGTCTGCGACCGCGAGTGCCCGAGCCGCCGACAGCGCGCGATCATCGATGTCCAAGGTCGTGCGCATCACCGCATCACCGCATCACCGCATCACCGCATCGGACCATCCCGATGGGCCTTGAGTGTGAAGCGTCGAATCTGCTGGGGCGACCCGTCCACCAGATCGGCGACGAGCCGGCCAACCGTGCCGTCACTCGGCGGGATCTCGACCTGCTCGTGCTCCACGACCTGGCGGAGATCGTCGGCTCCTGGGACTGGCTGCTCGGGATGCTGTCCTGGCAGCCCGATGACGGTTCGTGGGAAGACGGCCGCATCTGGACCAGCCCGGACGGCACGTATGTGGTGCTGGAGCAGTCGCCGGCGCTCAACGGCACTCGGCACGACCGGATGGCACCGGGGATGAACCATCTGGCACTGACCGCGCCGGGGCGGGATCTGCTGGACTCGATCCGCGAAGGTGCTGGTGAGCGCGGGTGGCAGGAGATGTTTTGTCGACGCCTAGCCGCACGCGGGCGGCGCCGATCACGTGGCGTTGTTCCTCGAGAACGACCGGGGCTTCGAGGTAGAGCTGGTAGTGGCCGAGAGGACGGCTGACCGGCCAGGCCCCCGCCCTACCACGTCGAGTGATGGCCCGCACCGGCAGCTCGACCAGCTGGCGCCGCCGGCGCTGTGGGGCGAGCTGGCGCAGCGGGTGTTCGCCCTCGATGGGGTCGTCGAGGGGCACAGTCAGGTCTCCCCTGCCGCCTCGAACCCGCACACCTGCATGGCGTCGACGACACCAGCGTCCATCTGTGCCTCCCCGTCACTCGCGGGCAGGAGGTGGTCGAGCTGGGGTGGGCGGAGCCGCATCAGTATGCCGATCACGACACGGAGCTGATGGTCTACGGCCCCCGAAACCCCGGCGAGGTAGACGTCGTGGTCTCACTCATCCAGGAGAGCATCGCCCACGCCCGCCGCGACTGAGGAGCATCACGTTCGCCCCCCGCGCGCCGCGACTGACTGGTGCCTGATTCGGCACACTGGTGCACTGCGCGCGCAGGGCACCAGTGTGCTGAATCGGGCACTAGTCCAGTGGCGTCCAGCTCCGGACGGGGTCGATCACGGAACCTGTCAACCTGGTTGGGTCAGTTCGTTGCTTGGTTCGTTGAGTCTGTTTCGTTGGGTCGGTTGATCCAGGCGGTGCTGGGCAACTCTGGTGGTTCGGGGTGCTTGCGGACGAAGCGCTCGGGGTGGGCCGCGTAGGCCGCGGACAAGGTCACCGCACGGGCCTGCCGGACGGTGGGCGCGTGGCCGTGGTGCACGTCGGTGGGCGTATGCATC
>NZ_JBPCKQ010000121.1:0-23785 GCF_051004135.1 Ornithinimicrobium sp. | reverse complement strand
ACGTCGTGGTCGGCGTCACGGTCGGTGTCCACGTCGCCGCCCGTGCCGACGACATCGACGTCGTGGTCGTGGGTCTTGTCACGGTCGGTGTCCACGTCGCCGCCCGTGCCGTAGTAGCGGTAGAGCTCCTCTTCCTGCTCCGGGCTGATGTGGCCGTCCTCGTCGACCCGGGGGGCGTCCTTGACCTTGTCCTTGCTGTAGGGCACCCGCACCTCGTTGCCGGTCGAGCTCGCGTCACGGACCGGCACGAAGGACTCCGAGCCGCCGAACAGCCCGGTCTTGACGGTGACCCACTCGGGGTTGCCGGACTCGTCGTCGAGGTAGACCTGCCCGACCTTGCCGATCTTGTCTCCGCTTTCGTCCATGACGACCCCGTCGTCGATGAGACTCTGGATCTCGTTGCTGTTGATCATTGACTGACTCCCTGTCGTGGTGGTTCGGCGATGTCAACCGCTGACGTAAGGGGAGTGCGCACCGCATGACGGCGGGACTCCTTACGATGTAAACCAAACACAGGTTTCCGATGTCTGCAAGCGCACCGGACCAGACGCAGAGGGATTCGCGAGGCACGGAGCCGCGCGCCTGGGTCAGACCAGCAGGACCGACCGACCGCGGACTACTGCGACAGCGACATCTCCAGCCGGTCCAGCAAGGTCTCCAGCCCGATCTCGAACTCCTCGGCACTGTGATCCTCGCTGAGCAGGGGCTGCAGCCGCTGGGTGGTGGGCGCATCGGAGAGGGTCTGCATGCCGTCTCCGTGCGGCAGGTCCGCGCCTCCCTCGTCCAACGGCTCATCGGCTGGTCCGACGCTTCCCCCGTGTGCGACCGACTCCAGCAGCAGCGCCCCGAGCAGGAATCCGGTGAAGCCGCGGTAGGTCTGCACGATGTGCTGGTCGTCGAAGCCGTGCCGGGCCAGCGTGGACAGGAAGTGCTCGACCAGCTCGATGCTGCGCAGCGGGGGGCGCAGCCAGGGGGCCGCCGGGTGACGGGTCGCCACCAGGGGGAAGGCCGCGGGGTGCTCGACGGCGATCCCGCGGACCTCGTGGGCGAGTGTCTGCAGGTATCCCTGCCAGGAACCCGCGATCTGCTCGTCGAGGTGGGCGTCGATCCCGCTCAGCAGGTGCGCCACCACGGCCTCGAGCAGGTCCTCGCGGCCGGAGACATGACGGTAGAGCGACATTGCCTCGACGCCCAGCTCCTGGCCCAGCTTGCGCATGGTCAGCCCCTCGGTGCCCTGCTCGTCGATGAACCCCAACGCGGTGACCACGATCAGCTCCCGGTCCAAGCGAGGGCGGATTCGGCGCGGCGGTGCTGTGGTCTCGGTCATCTCGGCCTCCCGTGTCGACGACGAACCGGTCCCTTGACAGTGTGGCACGTCATACAGCAAACTGAGAGTGACTATCATGTAAGAGTCACTCTCATGAAAGTTGGCTTTCGAACATCGCGTGATCGGCACACAGCGGGCACGACACAGGAGGTCTCCATGGCAGGGCTTCGCGAGCAGCGCAAGGCGCACACCCGTGCCCAGATCCAGCAGCACGGGCTGCGTCTGATCGAGCAGGACGGCTACGCACGCACCAGCTGTGAGCAGATCGCCGCCGCAGCCGGTGTCTCTGCGGCCACGCTGTTCCGCTACTTCCCCACCAAGGAAGACATCGTCCTGCAGGACGTCTACGACCCGATGATCGCCGAGGCGGTCCGCGCGCGACCCGCAGCGGAGCCTCGGCTGACCGCCGTCCGTCGCGGGCTCGCCGACGCTTTCGACGAGGTCTACGAAGCCGACCTGGAGGACATCCGAGCGCGCACCGCACTGATCCTGTCGGTGCCGGCCCTGCGCGCACGGATGCTGGAGCAGCAGGAGGGCATCACCATGCACCTGGCCCGGGCGCTGGCCGACCGTCGCGAGGACACCGACGCCGGACGACTCGAGATCCGGGTGGCGGCCGGTGCGTGCGCCGCGGCCTTGAGCATCGCCGTGGATCACTGGGCGGCGGTGGGCGGTCACCTGCCCGACCACGTCGACGCGGCAATGGCGGCACTGGCCGATCTGGCGCGGGGAGCGTGAGCGCGGTGAGCGACGGTCCAGTGCTCGACGTGTGCGAGGTGACCAAGCGCTACGGCGCCCTCGCGGCGGTCGACGAAGTCAGCCTGCAGGTGCGGCCCGGAGAGATCTACGCGCTGCTCGGGCTCAACGGCGCCGGCAAGACGACGCTGATCCGGATGGTGTTGGGCATGATCCGTCCCACCCTGGGGTCGCTGCGGGTCCTCGGCCGCCCGACCACCGACCGCACGGTGTGGTCACAGGTCGGCTACCTCGTCGAGGGCCCGGCCTGCTACCCCGAGCTGACCGTCCGGGAGAACCTCGAAGTGGTCCGCAGGCTGCGCAAGGTGAGCGAGTCCGGCGCGGTGGGCGAGGTCATCGAGGTGATGGAGCTGGGTGCGTATGCCGAGCAGCGGGCCCGCACCCTGTCGCTGGGCAACACCCAGCAGCACGGTACGACGGTGCTGCTGTCGAGTCACCGGCTTGCCGAGGTCGCCCGGGTGGCCGACCGGATCGGGGTGCTGCACCACGGCCGGCTGGTCCAGGAGCTCGACGCAGACGGCCTGGATCGGGCCAACAGGCTCCACTCACACCTGGAGGTGGCGGCTCGGGACGACACCCGGGCTGCGCAGGCGCTGCATACCGCCGGGCTGGCCTGCCGGCAGGGTCCGCACGGCCTGGCGATCCGTGACCCTTGGGCGGTGGCCCACCCCGACGAGGTGGCCACCACGTTGGTCCGAGCGGGCATCCCGCCGATGCACATCGGGCTGGTGCAGGAGGACCTGGAGGCCTACTTCTTGCGGCTGGTCGCCCAGATCGTGGCAGTCGGCGGGCTGCTGGTCTTCGGGATGGTCTCGATCTGGCTGTTCGGCCGGGAGTTCTCCGACGGCACACTCAAGGACCTGCTGGCCCTGCCCACGTCGCGCTCGGCGGTGGTCCTGGCCAAGCTGATCGTGGGCGCCGGGTGGTGCCTGGCGCTGGCGGCCTACGTGACGGTGCTGAGCCTGGCAGCGGGGTACCTGCTGGGGCTGCCCGGGTGGTCGGCCGCTACGGCGGCCCGCGGACTGGGCACCATCGGCCTGGTCGCCGTGCTTACGATCGCGCTGACCACGGCATACGGCCTGGTCGCCAGCATCGGGCGGGGCTACCTGCCGGCCGTGGGGGCGATGTTCGCGACCCTCTTCGCTGCCCAGGTGACTGCCGCGGTGGGGTATGGCGAGTGGTTCCCCTGGTCCGTCCCCTCGCTACTGAGCGGGGTGGCGGGGGAGGGCCAGGCCGCGGCCGGTTCGCTGAGTCTCGCCCTGGTGCTGATCGTGGGCGCCGCGGGGGCTCTGGGCACCGCGGTGTGGTGGGAGCGCGCCGACCACGACCGCTAGCAGCGACCGACCGGCTGGATCGGTCAGGTGCGTGATCGGGCCGGTGGCGTACGGGGGGGAGCTGCGGCTGGATCGGTCAGGTGCGTGATCCAGCCACCGTCCCAGGAGGGAGCGCGGCGGGAACACGTCATACGCCCGGCGACGTTGCCTGCCCGCGACGACATCGAGCGACAGCGTGAGCAAGGAGCGGACGTGAGGGTGGGCGAGACCAGCACGCGCATCCCCATCCCCGGCGAGATCAAGGTCCTGGTCGCCGCCGCCTTCGTGATCGCGATCGGCTTCGGCCTGGTCGCTCCGGTGCTCCCGGCCTACGCCCGCAGCTTCGACGTGGGGGTGGCAGCCGCCTCGGTCGTGGTCTCGGCCTTCGCGTTCTTCCGGCTGCTCTTCGCCCCCGTCGGTGGCGCCCTGGTCTCGCGGCTGGGGGAGCGGCCGATCTACCTCGCCGGGCTGCTGATCGTCGCCGCGTCGTCGCTGGCTACGGCGTTTGCCCAGTCGTACTGGCAATTGCTGGTCTTCCGCGGCCTGGGCGGCATCGGCTCGACCATGTTCACGGTCTCGGCGATGGCGTTGCTGGTCCGGCTCGCGCCGCCGACGATCCGCGGCCGGGTCTCCTCGGCCTACGCCAGCGCCTTCCTGATCGGCGGTATGGTCGGCCCCGTGGCCGGTGGCCTGCTCGCCTCGCTGGGCCTGCGGGTGCCCTTCATCGTTTATGCCGTGGCGCTGGTCATCGCTGCCGCCACGGTCGCGCTGCGGCTGTCGGGCGCGTCGCTGCGCCCCGAGCCCGGCACGTCGAACAACCCGCCGATGTTGCTGCGGGAGGCCCTGGGCCACCCCGCCTACCGGGCCGCGCTGGCCTCCGGCTTCGCCAACGGCTGGTCCAACTTCGGGGTTCGGGTCGCGGTGCTGCCACAGTTCGCCGTCGCCGTGCACGACGAGACCTGGGTGGCCGGGATCGCGCTCGCCGTGGCGGCCGTGGGCACCGCGGTGACCCTGCAGGTTGCCGGTCGGCTCGCTGACCGCGTGGGCCGTCGTCCCCTGGTCATTGGCGGTCTCGTCGTGACCGCGCTGGGGCTGGGCCTGATCGGGCTGAGCGGCGACCTGCTCGTGCTGCTGATCCTCTCGGCGGTCAGCGGTCTGGGCGCCGGGCTGGTCAACCCCGGTCAGCAGGCCACCGTCGCCGATATCGTCGGGTCCCAGCGCAGCGGCGGGACGGTGCTCGCGTCGTTCCAGATGGCGCAGGACTCCGGGGCGATCCTGGGGCCGATCCTGGTCGGCCTGGTGGCTGACGTATGGGGGTTCGGCTGGGCGTTCGCGCTGACCGGGGCGGTCAGCCTCGTGGCAGTCGGTCCGTGGCTGCTGGCCCCGGAGACGCTGGAGCAGGAGCCTGTGCTCGCTCCAGAGCCGCAGAAGCCATGAGCCGTCCGGTGCCCGGCGCCGGCCCGATCGCCGTGGCGCTCGCCGCTACCGCGGCATACCGGCTCGCCGATCGGCTGCGCCGCTGGGGCACCCGCGGTGACGAGGCCGACGCAGCGTTGCCGGGCGAGGACCTCGTGCCGGGACCCGCGGTGGCGCTGACCCAGGCCATCACGATCGCCGCGCCGCCGGTGGCAGTGTGGCCGTGGATCGCCCAGCTCGGGGCCGACAAGGGCGGCTTCTACAGCTACGCCTGGATCGAGAACCTCGGCGGCGCCCAGGTCGTCAACGCGGACCGGATCGTGCCCGCCTGGCAGCACCCGGTGCCGGGGGAGCAGCTGCGGCTGCGCCCGCGCGTCCGGTCGCCCGGGTGGCGACCCTGGGCAGTGCAGTCATGTCGCAGCGGATGCTGCGGGGCATCCGCGACCGCTGCGAGTCGGTCCACTGACCTCGCGCCAAGCGCTTCGGCGCCCAGGTGAGTGACTCCCACGTGGCGCTTGCCGCGTCGGGTGGGCAGATGGTGCCGAGTGTCACCGTATGCACCAGCTATGACGGCCGAACCGGTGCAGACGGTGACACTCGATACCGTGTGCACCAGCGTCGGGCGTTCGTCCCCCGCTGAGCCGGCGGCAGGGCGTCGAAGGGAGCGCGAGGGTGGCTGAGGCGTCGCAGGGGCACTACGGCGCGATCGTGGTCGGGGCGGGCATCGTGGGACTGGCCGTGGCCCGAGAGCTGCGCCGCCGAGCGCCCGATGCGCGGATTGCGGTCATCGACCAGGCGCAGATCGTGGCCGCCCATCAGAGCGGTCACAACTCCGGGGTGATCCACGGTGGCATCTACTACACCCCGGGGTCGCTCAAGGCCCGGCTGTGCGTCGAGGGCTCCCGGCTGATGTACGACTACTGCGACGAGCACGGCATACCGCACGAGCGCTGCGGCAAGCTGATCGTGGCCCGCCACGAGGGGGAGCTGGGCAGGCTGGACGAGCTCGAGCGACGCGGGCGGGCCAACGGTGTGCCCGGGCTGCGGCGGGTGGCGGGGCGCGACATACCTGACATCGAGCCGAACGCCGTGGGGGTGCAGGCGCTGCACGCCCCGGGCACCGGCATCGTGGACTACGGCCGGGTCGCCGAGGCGATCGCGGAGGAGCTGCGGGCGGGTGGTGTCGAGCTGTTGCTCGGGCGCACGGTGCAGCGCGTGACGCCGCAGGGAGCAGGAGCGATCGTCCGGCACGACCGCGGGCAGCTGCGGGCCGACCGGGTCATCGTCTGCGCGGGACTGTGGTCGGACCGGATCGCCCGGCGCTGCGGAGCCCCGGCCGATCCGCGGATCGTGCCGTTCCGTGGTGCCTACCTGCGGCTGCAGGCCACCGACCCGCCGGTGGTGCGCGGCATGGTCTATCCCGTGCCGGACCCCGAGCTGCCCTTCCTCGGGGTGCACGTCACCCCGCACGTCGCCGGCCAGGTGATGCTTGGTCCCACGGCGCTGGCGGTGGCCAGCCGCGCGGGCTACCGGCTCCGTCGGGTGAGCGCGCGGGACGTCTGGGAGACGGCCAGCTGGCCCGGCACCTGGCGGGTGGCCGGGCGCTTCTGGCGGACCGGTCTCGATGAGGTCCGGCTCGCGGCCAGCAGGCGGGCGTTCGTGGCGGCGTGCGCGGAGTACGTGCCCTCGCTCACCGTCGAGGACCTGGACGGCACCACCGCGGCGGGGGTGCGCGCCCAGGCGGTGGGCCGCGACGGAAGCCTGGTGGACGACTTCGTGATCGCCCGGGACGGACCGGTCAGCCACGTGCGCAACGCACCGTCGCCGGCCGCCACCTCGGCCTTCGCCCTGGCCGCGGAGATCCTGCGCCGCACCGAAACAGGCCGCTAACGCACGGACGGCGCGGGCACAGCACGGCGCTGCGGCGGCAGCTCAGCTGCGGGCTTGGACGGCGTCGCCGAACTCCTCCACCAGGACCGTGCGCAGCTGATCGGCGGCCGGGTGGCCGGGCTCAGCCCGGGTCGCGACCATCAGCGACGTCGAGGCGGACGGCTCGTCCAGGGCGAGGTACCGCATACCGGAGAGCCGCAGCGGTCGCACGGAGTCCGGCACCAGCGCCACCCCCATGCCCGCGGCCACCAGCGCGAGCAGGGTCATGTACTGGTTGGCCTCCTGTGCCACTGCCGCAGGGGACCCCGCGGGCGCTGCGCCGGTGTCCGCCGGAATGCTGCGGAGCAGGTCGTCGATGAGCCGGGCGCGCTCCCGCGGCAGCTTGACCACGGCCCAACCGGCCAGGTCGACCAGCCGCAGCGTCGGGCGAGTGGCCAGGGGATGATCCTCGGCCATGGCCACGACGACCGGCTCGCGGTGCAACCGTTGGATCCGCAGTCCGGACACGGGCCGCATGTCCCGGCCCAGCCCGACGTCGAGGCCACGGCGTGGCGCCGCCTGTATGCGGAGTCCCGCCGCTACCTGGTCGACTGACCCTGTGGAAGCGTTCGCCAAATCTTCGACCTGCTGCGCGGATCGCACGGCGCGCCTCAGGACGGGTCGACCCGCTCGAGCAGTCCTGAGGTGATGCGGTCCAGCGCCGCGAGGTCGGCAGCGCCGAGGTCGTCGAAGAGCAGGGTGCACACCGCCTCGGCGTGACCGGGTGCGGCCTGCTCGATCTGCCGCCGTCCTGGGGGGGTGATCACCGCATACTGCCCGCGACCGTCGTGCGGGCACTCCTCGCGCCTGATGAGCCCGCGGCGTTCCATCCGGGTCAGGTGATGGGACAGGCGGCTGCGCTCCCACTGCACGTCCTCGGCGAGCTGGACGATGCGGACGCGCCCGTCGGTCGCCTCGCTGAGGTGCACGAGCACCTCGAAATCGGCCATCGACATACCGGTGTCCCGGGCGAGCTGACGACTCAGAGCGGCGCTGAGCTGTCGGTGCGCGCTCATCCATTGCCGCCACACCTGCTGCTGGTCCGCGTCCAGCCATGGATTGTCGTTCGCCACCATGAAGGAGAGTGTACCCAGATAGTTGACACATCATCTAGTTGAGACTAACTTGATGACACGTCAACCAAAATGGGGTGTGAGCAAGCCCCAGGAACCCAGGAGCACGCCATGACCGACACCACCCAGACCGCCGCCCCCGCCGGCACCGCACTGAGCGACCTCAGTGGCAGCTACACCATCGATCCCGCCCACAGCCAGCTGGGCTTCGTGGCCCGGCACGCCATGGTGACCAAGGTCCGCGGGTCGTTCAACGACTTCGAGGGCTCGGTGACCACCGGCGAGCAGCTCGCCGACGTCTCCGTGTCGGTCACCATCCAGACCGCCAGCATCGACACCCGCAACCCCGACCGTGACGGCCACCTGCGCACCGGCGACTTCTTCGACGTGGCGACCTACCCGACCATCACCTTCAGCTCCACTGAGGTCGCCGCGCTCGACGCCGAGACCTTGCGCATCGCGGGTGACCTGACCATCAAGGGCGTCACCAAGTCGGTGACCATCGACTTCGACTACGCCGGCGGCGCCACCGACCCCTTCGGTATGCAGCGGGTCGGCTTCGAGGGCAGCACCACCCTGCTGCGCTCGGACTACGGCATGACCTTCAACGCCGCACTGGAGACCGGCGGTGTGCTCGTCTCGGACAAGATCACCCTGGAGATCGAGATCTCCGCGGTCAAGAACGCCTGACCCCGCGGACCGTTGTGCGCGCGCCTGTGGTCTGCGCAGGGCGCGGTGGCGCGCACAACGGTCGGCAGGGCCACCGGGGGCATGACCACGCGGGCCACCCGCCGGCCGGTCACGGGGTCAGCGTCTGCACCCCGGTGGTGAACCTCGCCATGATCTCCCGATCGACCTCGACCCCGAAGCCCGGTCCGGTCGGCACGTCGACGACGCCGTCGTGCATCACGATCGGCTCGGTCACGATGTCCTGGGCGTAGAACCGGTCCGAGCCGGAGATGTCCCCGGGCAGAGTGAAGCCGGCCAGCCCGGCCAGCGCCGCGTTGGCGGCGCGCCCGATGCCGGTCTCCAGCATCCCGCCGCACCAGACGGCGATGCCGTGCGCCCGGGACAGGTCGTGGATCGCCCGGGCCTGCAGATAGCCGCCGACCCGACCGGGCTTGATGTTGATGACCGCCGCGGCGCCCAGGGTGATGGCATCGGCGGCCGCCTCGGGCGAGACGATCGACTCATCCAGGCACATGGGGGTGCGCATCAAGCGGGCCAGCTCGCCGTGCTGACGGATGTCGGCCTCGCCCAGTGGTTGCTCGATCAGCAGCAGGTCGTGCTCGTCGAGGTGCCGCAGGTGCGGGGCGTCCACCAGGGTGTAGGCGGCGTTGGCGTCCACCTGGAACGGCAGGTCGGGCCCGAACTCGGCCCGCACCGCGGCCACCGGCTCCAGGTCGGCGCCCGGCTTGATCTTCAGCTTGATCCGGGCGTAGCCGGCGTCGACATATCCGTGCACGACCTCCAGCAGCTGCGACACCGTGTCCTGGATGCCGACCGAGACCCCCGACGGCACGGTCCGGCGCAGGACCCCCAGATATGCCGAGAAGGACAGGTCGATGGCGCGCAGCTGGGCGTCGAGCACGGCCATCTCGACGGCGGCCTTGGCCATCGGATGACCGATCAGGTGCTCCAGGTGCTCCGCCACGCTCTCGGCCCGCAGGTCCTGCACCGCGAACAGGGCGGGGGCGATCCAGCGCTGGGTGACCTCGGCCGCCCCGCTCAGGTGCTCGGGGGAGTAGAGCGGCGCCCTCATCGCCACGCACTCACCCCACCCGGTCACCGGCCCGGCGGGGGTGTCGACGGTGGCCTCCACGACATACGTCGCCTTGCTGACCTCGGTGCCGAACGAGGTGGTGAACGGGGCCACCAGCGGCAGGTCCAGGTGGTGCAGGCGCAGCTCGCGCAGTCTCATCGGTGCTCCTGGTCAGTGGGCTCGGATCGGTGGGCTCGGGTCAGCAGGTATCGGGCCGGCCACTCGATGCCGGTGACCTGCCACCCGGCCCCCAGCAGCGGCACGAAGGCGGAGCGGGTCGCCTGTCGCCAGGCGATGGCCAGCTCGCGGTCGCTGAGCCGCAGGGCCTCGATGTCACCGGGCACGGCGATCTCGGCTGCCACGCAGCCCCCGGGGACCTCGACGTCGACCGGCCCGGGGCGGCCCTCGACGTCGGCCAGCACGGTATGCCGTGCCCCCGCGATCGGATCTGCGGGCGAGGGGTCACGGCGCAGGTCCCACCGGATCAGCATCCGGTCCGAGGCCTGACCGGCATTGAGCCCGTCGGTCATCACGCCGTAGTGGTCCGGGTAGTAGGCGTCCGCCCGGGCCCCCAGCGTGACGAGGTTGAACCAGGCGTTGCGGGCCACCAAAGGGTCGTAGGTCCAGGTGATCTGGTCGACTCCGCGCTCCAGGGACCAGGCGCGTTGGTGCAGCTTCAGGGCTCGGCCGACCCCGCGGCCCACACCGCCGGGGACGACGCCGGCGATGTGGGAGTGCAACGGACTCCCGGGCGGACCGAAGAAGCCGACGCCGGCCGCGATGACGACCTGGGATGCGGCGTCACAGGCCAGCGCCACGTAGCAGCCGCTGTGGATGAAGCCCACCAACATGCTCACGTCGAGCACGTCGTGGCCCGGCGGCACCTGCCAGACCTGGTTGAGCAGATCGGCGACGCGCCGGCAGTCGTCGGCGTCCCGGGCCGGCACGATTTGCACGCCGGCCCGCTCGGCCGCACCGGCCGCATCGTGCCGCGCCTGGCTCATCAGCTGCGCGTCGATGGGCTCATGGACGTTCACAGGCCCACGGGGGCCTGCAGCAGCCGCCGGACCAGCGCGGCCAGGACGGCCGTGCGCGGCGCGATCTGGTCGATGACGGCATGCTCGTGGTCGGCGTGCGCCCCGGCACCCACCGCTCCCAGACCGTCCAGAGTGGGAGCACCCACTCCGGCGGTGATGTTGCCGTCGGAGGCACCGCCCCCGTCGACCCCGTCCGGGGTCGCCACCCCCAGGGCGTCGCACACCTCGCCGAGCACGGCATACAGGCTGGCCGAGGACGATCGTTGCAGCGGCGGACGGTCGATGCCGCCGGAGATCTCGAGCCGGGCGCCGGGCAGCTTGGGCGTGAGCGCGCGGATGGCCTGGTCGACCCGCTGCTGCTCGGCCTCGGTGCGGGCGCGGGAGTCGACGTCGAGGTATGCCGACGCGGGCACCGTGTTGCTGCTGCTGCCCCCGGCGAACGTGGTCGGGGTGACGCTGGTGCCGGCCTCGATGTCGCCGATGCCGGCGACGACCTGCAGCTGGTGGGCCAGCTCGAGACCGGCGTTGATCCCGGCCTCGGGCTCCAGACCGGCGTGAGAGGACTTGCCGTGTGCCGTGATGCGATAGGTCGAGGAGCCCTTGCGGGCGAGCTTGACCGCCCCGCCGTCGGCGCTGGCCTCCAGGACCAGCACGGCCGGCGCCCCCTGCGCCTCCTCGACGATGAGGTCGCGGGAGGTGGTCGAGCCGACCTCCTCGTCGCCGGAGACGAGCAGGCTGAGGCCGTCCAGGCGGGCACCCTGTGCCTGCAGCAGCGCCACGGCGTGGATCGCCATGACCAGACCGGTCAGCATGTCGAACGACCCGGGCCCGCGCAGGATGCCGTCCGCCGTGGAGAACGGCAGCCGCTCCAGGGTGCCGTGCGGCCACACCGTGTCCTGATGGGTGAGCAGCAGCACTCGCCCCGCGGGGTCGGCTGCCCCGTCGTCCCAGCGCACTCGCAGATGAGTGACCCCGTCGCGCTCCAGCACCTCGGGGCGACGGCCGAGCCGCTCCTGGAGCAGGTCGGCGAGGTCCGCGGCGCCTCGGGCTACCGCGGCGTGGTCGCTGGACGGGGTCTCCAGGGTGATCAGTCGCTCCAGGTCGGCGAGCATCTGCGGCAGCCGATCCTGGGCCGTCGTGCTCAGGTCATCGCTCATCTGCTGGTCTCCACAGGTTGCGGCGCGGTGGGAAGCTCTGACCCTATCGCCGGGCACCGGCAGCGCTGACTCGCTCCGGCCCGGTGGGTAGCTCCCTGGCTCGTCTGGTGTCAGGCTGCTCAGCTCTGGGGACACAACTGCAGGCTGCTGCGGACTATAGATCCAGGTGGAGGCGCAGGGCGTCGTCGAGCTGCGCGAGGAGTGGGCGTGGGAGTCTGCCGAGCAAAGGCCCGACACGCTCGACGGCGATGGAGCGGACCTGCTCGGCCTGCGCCTTCGAGTCCATCCGCAGCCCGGTCCGCCCGGCCGGGAGCAAGATCTGGAATGCAAAGACGCGAGTGACGTTGCTCGTCACGGGAACGACGGTGACGGTCCCCCTTCCGAGGCGCTCGGCGCTGGAGTTGGCGCGGTCATTGCTGACGACAACGGCGGGTCGGCGCTTGTTGGCCTCGCTTCCGCGAGCAGGCTCGAAGTCGGTCAGCCGCAGCTCACCGCGCCGCATCGGCCAACCCATCGGAGGCAGCGCTCTCCCAGGCAGCCTGGTCGCCGCTGCTCTCCCACTCCTCCCAGGCGGCTGCATAGTCGTCTTCGAGGTCGGGCAGTCGAAGCAGGTGGATCGCGTGCCGAACGACGGCGGAGCGCGACGCAAGCCCCGAGGAGCGAGCGAACTCGTCCAGGGTAGACACGTCCTCTTCGGGCAGGCTCACGCTTACCTTCACACCATCATGCTACCGCGGTAGCAGCAACGAGACTAGCGCTCAGGGCTCGGGCGGAGTCAGTCTGCGTCCACCTCATCGGCGAGACCGATGGAGGCACGGACCGCCGCCAGCCCCTCGACCTGCAAGGGGTGCTCGCCCCGCACCAGCCGATCGGGGGTGAGCGTGAGCTGCTGGTTGTGTGCGAGGTCGTCCTCCCGGCGCTTCATCCGCCTGATGCCGTTGTTCGTATAGCCGACCTTGCGACTGATGGCCAGCGAGGCCGGGTTGTCGGTGAACGCGCCCGAGGTTATCTCCTGCGCATCGAGGTGGTCGAAGGCGAACGCGCAGATCGCCCGGCGCATGGCGGTGCCGATGCCCCGCCCCTGGTGGGCCAGACCGAGCCACGAGCCGGTCTCGGCGGACCGCGTCACCAGGTAGTCGCTGGTCTCCAGGCCCTGACACCCGACGAGCTGCCCGTCGTGCCAGACGCCGAGCTGCAGGCTCCACTGCCCCGGTGACCAGGCGGCCCGGCACCGCCAGTGGTATGCCGCCGCGATGCGGGGGAGCTCACCGGCCGGGGCGTCGGTCCACGGGTAGGCGAACGGCATCCGCTCCGGGGCGTGGATGCCGGCCTCGGCCAGCTCGCACAACTCCGGGAGGTGCTCATCGCTCAGGCCACGCAGCTGCAGCGGCCCCACGGTGATCCGCAGGCCCAGGGGCGGGAACAGGTCCGTGATGCGGAGCATGTCCACCAACCTTAGCGCTGTGTCGAGCGGGTTTGCCGGTCGAGCCCATTCGGGTCGACTGGTGCCCTATCCCGCACACTGGTGCCCTGTGCGCGCAAGGCACCAGTGTGCGCCGGAGGGCGCCAGTGGCCCGGCGCCGCCCGAGTCGACGCGAGGGATCTACGCTCGCCGCCATGGATGTTGTCGTGCGCCCGGCCCGGCCGCAGGAGTGGGATCGGGCCGGCGAGCTGGTCGCGGCGGCATACCTGGCCGACGGTGCGCTGCAGCCGGGTGACCCCTATCTGGCCCACCTGCGCGACGCAGCGGGGCGCGCCCGGGACTCGGTGGTCCTCGTGGCCGCGGAGGCAGACGCCCTGCTCGGCACGGTGACCTGGTGCCCGGCGCCGTCGTCACACCGCGAGGTGGCCGCGCCGGACGAGGGCGAGTTCCGCAGCCTGGGCGTCGACCCGAGCGCACAGGGCCGGGGGATCGGCCGGCTGCTGATCGAGGCCTGCGTCCAGCGGGCGAGGCAGGAGAGGTATGCCGCGGTCGCCATCAGCAGCGCCCAGTGGATGGAGGCGGCGCACCGGCTCTACGAGCGGATGGGGTTCACCCGGCTGCCGGAGCGGGACTGGGCGCCGCGGCCCGACGTGCCGTTGCTGGCCTATCGGCTGGACCTGTGCCAGGACCCGAGCGGAGAGGTGCAGATCCGCGACGCCGTGCAGGACGACGAGCCGCTCGTGACCCGGATGCTCCTCGAGGCGGTCAACTGGCTGCCGGAGCGGGCCGGGCTCAGCCACGCACAGATCCTCGACAATCCCGGGCTCGCGCACTACGTGAGCGGCTGGAAGCGCCCGAGCGACCTCGGCGTCGTGGCAGTTCAGGACTCGCGACCGATCGGCGCGGCCTGGCTCAGGTACTTCAGCGCCGGTGATCCCGGCTACGGCTTCGTGGACGAGGGCATCCCCGAGCTCAGCATCGGCGTCGTCCCCGAGCGTCGCAACAGGGGGGTGGGGCAGGCGCTCCTTCGCAGGCTGCTGGCCCGAGCCGGGACGCGCGGCATACCGGCGGTGTGTCTCAGCGTCGAGCGAGCCAACCCGGCGCAGCGGCTGTACGTTGCCGAGGGATTCCACACGGTGCAGTCGTTCGAGGCTGCCGACACGATGCTGCTCCGCCTGGACGAGTCGCCACTGCCCACCTGACGTGACGGTCCGGAGTGTGCACGTGGGATCCCCTGCCAGACTGAGCGCGCACCGCATACCCCCGACGAGCAGGAGCACGTCTTGATCTTCATCACCGCCAAGTTCTCTGTGAAGCATGAGCACGCCAAGGACTGGCCGGACATCTCCCGCGAGTTCACCCAGGCCTGCCTGGCCGAGGAAGGGTGCCTGTGGTTCGAGTGGTCGCGCAGCATCGTGGACCCCACTGTCTACGTCCTGGTCGAGGCGTTCCGCGACCAGGAGGCGGGCGCCGCCCACGTCCAGTCCGAGCACTTCAAGCAGGCGACCTCCGAGCTGCCCGCCTACCTTGCGGACACGCCCAAAATCATCAACGCCGAGGTCGAGGGCACCGAGTGGTCCGAGCTCGGGGAGATGTCGGTCTCCGACGACTGACCGGTCACCGGGCCAGCACGCTCAGTCACTGTCCTGAGCCTGCTGGATCTCGACCCGGTTGCCATGTCCGTCCCGGGTGTGGAAGCGGCGCAGCCCGGGTATGTCGTCGTTCCAGCTCAGCGGGTGCCCCGCGGCGACCATCGCCCGCGCCACCACATCGACGTCGGCCACCGCCAACGCCGGGTGAGCCTTGCCTGCCGGCACGAACGGCTCCTCGACCCTCCTCAGCTCTCCCGTCGGTATCGCAGGCTGGTGGTCACCCACGGCAGGTCCAGCGGGTCGTCGTCGGCGCCCGGGGGCAGCTCCTCGGCGACGGCCACCCGCACCCGGGCCAGCAGCGCCTCCTGCTCGGCCGGCTGCTCGGGTTTCGAGAACCAGCTCTCGATCGTGCGCCGTGACGTCGAGGTCAGCACCTCGGACGACGCCGGCTACGCCTTCGACCGGTGCTGACGTGCGGAAGGGGGCATGAGTCAACAAGCAGCCCCGTCAGCCGGCCACCACGGCCCAGACGAGGCCGGCGCCGATCCCGAGGGCGACGCTGAGCACCGCGGCCACCAGGGCCGTCGATGTCGACCAGGGCAGCGGCGCTGTGGGCTCTTTGCAGGCCGTCTCGCCGGAGCGGAAAGGCTGGACGATCCAACGCAGGTAGTAGAAAAGGCTGAGCAGCGTGTTGACCAGGACCACGATGGCCAACCACGCCCACCCGCCGTCCCAGGCCGCGGTGGCCGTGGTCAGCTTGCCGGCGAAGACCGCGGTCGGCGGGGTGCCGAGCAGTCCGAGCAGCGCCACCACCAGGGCGAGGCTCAGCCACGGATGGTCCCGGCCCAGCCCGCGGTAGGACTCCAGAGTGCGCCGCTGCGGCAACGCGGCGGTGACGGCGAAGGCGGCGATGTTGGTCACCGTGTAGCCGGTCAGGTAGACCAGCAGCGAGGGCAGCGCCAGGTCCGAGGCGCCCGCGACCACGACCGGCACGAGCAGGAAGCCGACCTGGCTGACCGTCGACCAGCCCAGCAGCCGCCGCGGGTCGCTCTGCCAGTAGGCCGCCAGGTTGCCCAGCGTCATGCCGACGGTGGCCAGGACCGCCACGAGCAACGGCCAGGCCAAGGTGTCCGGCAGGGTCAGCACCAGCCGGTAGGCCGCGATGACCGCCCCGATCTTGGGCACGGTGGTCAGGAAGGCCGCCGCCGTGACGGTCGTGCCCTGGGCGGCATCGGGGATCCAGAAGTGGGCAGGCACCCCGCCGGCCTTGAACATCAGCCCCACGAGCACGGCCAGCACGCCGGCCGCCACCGCACCCGCCGGTGCGTCGGGCAGCCGGTCGGCGAGCTCGGCATACCCGGTGGTGCCGGTGACGCCGTAGAGCACGGTGACCCCGCCCATCAGCACGATCCCGAACAGCGCCCCGAGCAGGTAGGTCTTCATCGCAGCCTCGGCGCTCACGGCGCCGCCGGCCAGCCCGATCAGGCCGTAGAGCGGGATGCTGGCCAGCAGGAAGCCGACCACCAGCACGAGTATGTCGTCCGCCCCGGCCAGCACCAGGGTGCCGGTCGCGGAGAACAGCAGCAGGGCGTAGGTCTCGCTCTCCCGGGGTGACGCGGCGATCTCATCGGTGGCCAGACCCAGCACGAGCAGGGTCCCGAGCGCCACCAGGAGCCGGACGATCCCGGTCGTGGTGTCGACGGTGAACGAGCCCTCGAAGGCCGGCTGCGCCGGCCCGCCCATCGACAGCGCTGCGGCCACGCCCGCACCGAGCAGCGCGAGCGCAGCGACGACGCGGGTGACCCACTGCCGGTCCCGGGCCAGGAACGAGCCGCCGAGCAGAGCCGTGAGCCCCCCGACGAAGAGCAGGATCTCCGGCAGCAGCAGCAGCGGACGCATCGCGCTCTCGGTGGCGGTCGCGATGGCCGTGGCCATCTGCATCGGTGAGTCGAAGGCCACCGGCTACCGCCCGACCAGCGTGATCAGGGTCTGCGACGCCGGCTCGATGACAGCGAGCAGCGGCCGGGGCAGCACCCCGATGAGCAGGGACAGGGCCAGCAGCGGCGCGACCGCCCACAGCTCGGTGGGTCGCAGGTCCGCGAAGCCGACTGAGGCGCCGCGGGTTGCCCCGGTGAAGACCCTCTGCAGCGCCCGCAGGAACAGCGCGGCGACCAGCAGGATGCCCAGCAGCGCGACCGCGGTGACCGGGGCGGCGGCGATGCTGCCGGTGAAGATCTGGAACTCGGCGATGAAGCCGGACAGCCCCGGCAGCCCGAGGGAGGCGAAGGCCCCGACGGCGAACAGGGTCGCCATCCGCGGCGCCGGGTCAGCCAGCCCACCGTAGGCACCCATGTCGTAGGTGGCCGCGCGGTCGTGCATCACCCCGGCCAGCAGGAACAGGGCCGCGGTGATCAACCCGTGGCTGACCATCTGGGTGACCGCCCCGGTCACCGCGACCTCCCGGGCCGCGGTGGTGTCGTCGGCGACCAGCCCGGCGACGCCCACGGCCAGCACGATGTAGCCCATGTGGTTGACCGAGGTGTAGGCGATCATCCGCTTCAGGTCCTGCTGGGCCAGGGCGACCAGTGCGCCGTACAGGACGGACACCACCCCGACCGCGATGATGACCCACGCCCAGGCCCGCCAGGATTCCGGCAGCATCGGCATGGCGACCCGCAGGAAGCCGTAGGTGCCCATCTTGAGCAGCACCCCGGCCAGCACCGCGGAGCCGACCGCCGGGGCGTCGGTGTGCGCCGGGGGCAGCCAGGTGTGGAACGGCACGGTCGGGGTCTTGACCGCCAGCCCGAGCAGGATCGCGCCGAGCACGAGGCCCCCGGCGACCGGCCGGCCAGCGAGGGGCATCTCTTCGGCCAGCCGGACCATGTCGAAGGTGTGCGGTTGCGCTGCGACGTAGAGCCCGATGAAGCCGGCCAGCAGGGCCAGGGATCCCAGAAAGGTGTAGAGGAAGAACTTCATCGCCGAGCGGGCGGCGTCGCCGTGCCCCCAGCCGATGATGACGAAGTACATCGCCACGATCGACAGGTCGAAGAACAGGATCAGGTCGGCGGCCACGAACAGGCCAAGGCTGACACTCTGCAGGAACAGGAACAGCGCGGCCTGGATGCGGGGCCGGTGCTCCTCGCGCAGCGCGTAGACCGCGCAGCTGAGGAAGATGACCCCGGTCATCGCGACCAGCGGCAACGACAGACCGTCGACGCCGATGTGATAGCTGCTGTCGACCCCGGGAATCCAGGGGACCTGCTCCTCGAACGCCAGAGCACCCGGCTCCGGACTCTCGTAGCGCGCCCACACCACCACGATCAGGGCCAGGTCGAGGGCGGCCACCGCCACCCAGGTCCGGCGGGCCGCAGCCGCGGGAAGCCCGGGCAGGGCGACCAGCGCCAGCGCGGCGGCGAGCGGCAGGAAGACGATCAGGCTGAGCACGCTCATCCCCTTACAGCGAGTAGAAGCAGGAAGCCGGCCGTGACCACCACGACCGATTGCAGGTAGTACTGGTGCAGCTGGCCGGTCTGCGGCCGACGGGCCAGGGCGCCGAGGCGCCGGATCTGGGCGGTCACCCACTGCACCGCGCCGTCGACGCGGCGGTCGTCGACCCGCCCCGCCTGGTATGCGGTGCGCAGGGTCGCGGTGGAGAGCGCGTCGACCCCGCGGTCGAGCACCCGGTCATCGAAGCGTGCCAGCGCTTCGGCAAGCCGCAGGGTCGGTGTCACCACCAGGACGTGGGACGCGGTCTCCAGCCCCAACCAGCCGCGGGCCCACCCCGGCTCGGGTGCCTTCCACCGCCAGACTGCGAGGACCACCGCAAGAGCCAGGGCGGCGGAGACCAGCAGCTCCACGAGGGCTGCGCTCGCGTGCTCCGGGCCGTCCAGAGCACGCGCGATGGCCTCGCCCCAGGGGCCGAGGGCCAGCACGCCGAGCACCGCGGCCCCGAGGGCCAGCACGACCAGCGGTGGTCGCGCGATCGCCGGCACCGTCCGGGTCCCCTGCTGCTCGGTGTCGTGCTCGGCGCGCACCCGGCCGGTGTCCTCGGCGGGAACCCGGCGCCACACGACGACCAGGATCTTGCCGGCATACCCGGCGGACAGCGCCGAGGCGGCCAGCCCGACGACATACAGAGCGATCGAGTCCTCCAGGGCCGCGGCGAGCACCTCGTCCTTGGTGGCCCACATCGACAGCGGAGCGACGCCGGCCAGCGACAGCGCGCCCACGCCGGCGGTGGCCCCGACCAGCGGCCACCGCCGGGCTGCGCCGTGCAGGCCGGTGAGCGCCTTGGTGCCCAGGGCGGTCAGCCAGACGCCGGCGACCAGGAAGAGCAGGGCCTTGGTGAAGGCGTGCGCCACCAGGTGGGTGGCGCCGCCGGCGACGCTGCCCACCCCCGCGGCCAGCACGACGAACCCGAGCTGGGCGGAGGTCGATGCGGCCAGGAGCTGCTTGAGGTCGCGCTGCGCCAGCGCCACGGCTCCCAGGAGCAGCGCGGTGCCCGCCCCGAACCACGCCACCGTGGGTCCGGCCCAGCCGGTGACGGCCAGCAGCGGTTCGAGGCGAAGCAGCAGGTAGCCGCCCATCGCCACCATCGCCGCGGAGTGCAACAGCGCGCTCACCGGGCTCGGCCCGGCCATCGCCGAGGAGATCCAGAACGAGAACGGCAGCTGGGCCGCCTTGCCCAATGCGGCCAGGACCACCCCGGCGGCGATGACGTGGCGCCACCCGGGTGAGGCGTCAGCCAGCTCGGCCAGGCCCAGTCCGGCCCCGCCGGCCAGCGCGGCAGCGGCGGCGACATACAGGCCGACGTCGGCGGTGCGGGTGGTGACGAAGGCGGTGAGCCCGGCGCCCACGCGGTGCTCCTCGCGCCACCAGAAGCCGATCAGCGCGTAGGACGTGGCACCCATCAGCTCCCAGGCGAACAGCAGGGTCGGCAGGGTGGTGGCGGTGGCGGTGACCAGGGCGAAGGCCGCGAACAGCAGCATCAGCCCGTAGAACCGCGGCCGGGCCGTCTCGATCTCCCCGGCAGCGGCCAGCAGCGCCAGTGTGGTGACGACGGCGATGGTCGGCACGAGCAGGGCGGCGAGCGCGTCGACGGTCAGGGCGAAGTCGGTGTCGACGACGAACGGCACGGACACACTCGGGCGCCGCAGCGCCACCACGACCGCGAGCGCGGCGGTCAGGGTCGCCGTCCCGACCGCCACAGGAGCCGCGATCCGCTCGGCGCGGGGGCTCAGCGTGAGCAGGCCGCCCACCACGGCGGGCAGCAGCACCAGCGACCACAGCAGGGCCGGGGCGAGCGCGCTCACCGCGACAGCTCGCTGGCCATGTCGGTCATGTCGGCCTGGGCCTGCCGGTGCAACAGGGTCGCCACCGCGAAGCCCATCGCCATCTCGACGGTCATCGCGGCGATGACCACCAGCAGCAGCACCTGCCCGGACGGCTCGGGCGCGGTGAACCACCAGAACCCGGCGGCGGCCAGGATGACGCCGTTGATCATCAGCTCCAGCCCCATCATCACCATCACCACGACCTGCTGGGAGATCGCGCCGTAGAGACCGACGCTGAACAGCGCGGCGGCCACGAGGAGCACCGTCTCGAGGGTCATCGGCCCACCCCTCCCGGCTGCGGGTCGCTCGCCGGTCGGCGCCTCAGGTCATCGCCCATCCGGTCGTAGCGGGTGCGATGCGCGGCGAGCACGACGCCCGCGACGATCGTCGAGACCATCACCGGGCTGATCACGATCATCACCAGCATCTGCGGCCCCATCAGCGCCTCACCGAGGACCGCGGTGACCTCCGAGGAGGGGGTGCCCCGGCGGGTCGGCCAGTCGATGAGGATGATGCCGGCCGCGAGGACGCCGAACGTGCCGATGGCAGCGGCCAGGGCTTGCCGGTTGTCGTGCACCATGCTCATCGGCATCAGCGCCGGGTTCATGCCCATGAACATGACCATGTAGACGGCCATGATCGCCATCTCCATGATCATCATCAGGATGATCGTGACCCCGATGTAGTTCTGCTGGAGCAGCAGCACATCCAGGCCCACGGCGATGAAGGAGGCGGCCAGGGCGTAGGTGGCCCGGGCCATCGAGTCGACGTAGAACACGGCGGCACCGGTGAGCACCGCGACGACGGCCAGGACCCAATGCGCGATGTCCACGACCGTGCTCATCTCAACGGCGGTGCTTGCGGCGGTCATGCTCAGGCCCTCCAGACGGCGACGACGGAGACGATCAGGTCCTGGACAAGGACCGCGGGTAGCAAGACCACCCAGCCGAGCTCCATGAACTTGTCCGGGCGCAGGATCGGCATCCGGCGGCGCAGCCAGACCAGCGCACCCAGCAGCACGGCGGTCTTGGCCACCGTCCACAGCCAGTCGGGCAGCAGCGGCCCGGAGCCGCCACCCAGGAACATCGGGACGGCAAAGGCCGCACCGGCGGCGAGCAACGCGTAGCGCCCGGCCTGGAACAGCAGGCGGTCGACCCCGGACAGCTCGGCCCCCACGCCGCCGCCGATGTCGGCACCCAGTGCCGCGGCAAACGGTCCCCAGACCGAGAAGGCGAGCACCCCGAGGCAGTAGACGACGAAGGCCACCGGCATCCACACCACGAACCAGAGGTCCTGTTGGGCGGCGGCGACCGTGCCGACGTCCAGGCTCGCCGCTGCGATCGCGGGGGCGACCAGGGCAAACATCAGCGGCAGCTCATAGCCCAGGCCATGGGCGAGGAACCGGTAGCCACCGATCAGGGAGTGGGCCGAGTTGGGCCCCCACCCGACCAGCCAGACCAGGGCCCAGACCATGACGTCCATCGCGTTGAACCAGACGATGCCGACGTCCAGGGGAGCGATGGTCCAGCGGCCCAGCGGCACGACCGTCACCATCAGCAGGGCGACGACGAGCAGACCGCCGCCACCGATGCGCCACAGCAGCGAGTCGGCCGACAGCGTGGTCCGGCGGCGCTGCCGCAGCAGCCGGGCGCTCTCGTGCAGGGGCCCGGCCAGCGCGCCGCCGAGGTATGCGGAGCCGCCGAGGCCGCCGGCTCGCTCGCTCCGGGCGGTCAGCACGCTGTCGAGCACGGTGGCGAAGAGCACCAGCAGGCCCAGCAGCGCGGCACCCAGGAGCGCCCAGGCGGGGGAGACCGCCAGGACCGTGGTGTCAGGCACGGGTCATCACCTTCGCGGCGGGCAGCGGCGGCAGGTCCAGGGAGGCAACGACGAGGCGGGCCGCGGCGAGGTCCAGACCGACGACGACAGAGGCCACCGGTTCCGGGCTCATCGAGGGGGTCTGCTGGACGGGGAGCTCCGCGACGCTGCCCGGTGCCGACTCGGCAGCGTCGACCGCCCGGTCGAGCATGGACAGCAGCCGGTCGTAGGTGTCACCTACCAGGTGTTCGGGAAACCCGTGGGCCTGCAGATCCTTGGCGGTGAGCGGTCGCAGCCCGCGCAGCGACCAGTGCAGCGTCCGCGAGCGGGCGAGCTGCCGACGCACTGCCCCCAGGGACGCGTCGCTCCCGCGGGGCCAGTCCGTCCTGAGCTGGGCGTCGCGGATTCGTCGGGCCCGGGCAGCGGTGTCCTCCCACCCGGCGAGCGCGAGCAGCCGGGCGATGTTGTCCCAGCGCCACGCCAGGTCAGTCGCCCCAGCGCCGAGGTATGCAGCAGACCCCCCGTCCAAGAGATGACCCTCGGCCTCGGTGATCACGTCTCCCTGCAGCGTGCAGCGCAGCACCAGCCCGGCCGGCCAGTGCGGCAGCACGGGTCCCAGCCGCAGGTGCAGGACGTCCATCTCGAGCCCGTCGCGGTCGTCGTCACTGCCGGCCAGGGCGATCCCGTCCGGGGCCATCTCCATGTCCCCGTGGTCCATGTCCTCGTGGTCCAGGTCCTCGTGGTCCAGGTCCTCGTGGTCCATGTCCTCGCGGCCGTCGGAAGAGGACTCGAGGTCCGGTTCGGCCGACCTGGAGCGGGCGTCCTCCCGGTGGCGATCGGTGTCCCGCAGCCGCTCGACGGCAAGGTTCAGTGCGGCGGGCACCCCCGCCACGTCGAGAGGGTTGACGCGCACGCGCGGCCCGGGCAGCTGCTCCCACAGGCGCTCGATCACCACGGAGAGCTCCGGCCCGGGTGCGCCGCACACAGCGAGGACGTCGGCGTCGGCGGGGGAGAGGGCCGGACGCCAGCCGCGCTCGAGCGCCGCTCGCTCCAGGTGCGCACGCACCACCCAGGACCCGGGCGCCTCCACGATCAGCACGTGGGCCCGGCGCACCGCATACCGGCTCAGTCGCTCGCTCAGGCCCATCGCAGACCTCCCTCGCGCCACACCCAGACCACCGCGACGACCAGCGCACCGAGGAAGAGGAACATCTCGACCACGGCCGAGACGCCCAGGTCGGCGACGACCACCGCCCAGGGATACATGAACAGCATCTCGACGTCGAAGGCCAGGAAGAGCAGCGTCGCGACATACCACCGCGCGTGGTAGCGCGACAAAGCGTGCTCCTCGGGCTGCCACCCGGAGTGGAACGGCAACGAGAGCACGACGCCGGGCGCGACGGACGTCAGCCGGTGCACCGCATACAGCGCGCCCACCGTTGCGCAGGCCAGCGCGAGCATGCTCAGGATTCCGAGAAAGATGAGGCTCTCCATCGGTCGAGTCGTGGGCATCCCAGCGGCGGTCTTTTCCACCCGGGTCTGCCAGCATATACCCCCCTAGGGTATGACTTCACCGCCGCACGCAATCCCAAGGCGCAGCCACAAGTGATGAGAGCCAGCCGTCGAGTGTGTCGTTGCGACCCCCAGACCCGCACGTCTGCCCTCGAGGTCTGCCTTGTCGAGTACCTCGAGACTGCGGATCGTCCAGCCCAGGCGCGCGGGACTGCACGTCACCTGGTCCGGGCCCTGGTCTCGGCCGGATGGCCGAGCGCACGACGCCGGCGTGGTGACGCCCAAACGCTGCGGACGGTGCAACAGGCTGGTCTGCGCGCATCCTCAGCTGTGGGTGCCC
>NZ_JBPCKQ010000120.1:0-2963 GCF_051004135.1 Ornithinimicrobium sp. | reverse complement strand
CTTTCCGAACCAGCGCTTCAACGCCGGCTCTTGATCAGACATGCATGGGCTTCAGATCATCCTCGGGAAGGTGCGCCGCTTCACGTCACCTCGCCGAGGACCATCCACAGGTTCTGATCATTGCTCGGCAGCACTCTGCAGGGCGGTCCGTTGGTCGACGGAGACCGCCCCCGGTGCCGAGCAGGCCGGTCATGAGTCCTGTCACCGGCGCCCAGTACTCGTGTCATCACGGTCCGTGAGCAAACCCGAGGCGGCACCGCCATGACGGCCCCCGAGGAGTCCGCTGAAAGAAGCGGGTCTAGACCCCAAAGTAACGTTCCCATGGGTGGTTCGGAGTTTCGTAACAGATCTGTGCGGTGGGTGTACCCCAGAAGAACAGAAAACAGATGTATGCATGTAGGGGGGTTTCTAGATGCACGGTCTGGTGGGGTTGATTCGGTAACGCTGTCCGTCCGAAAAGGCCTTGAGTTGAGGGTTTCGGACAAGCTCTTAGCTGAGCAGGGCTTCGGGCGGGTCCGTCGAGTACAACCGGCACTGGCTGTCGATCTGCTTGGAATTGATCTTCACCGAGCAGAGCGCAGGACAGGGCGCGGCTACCAGAACAGGTATCTATGGACTGGACTTGAGCAGGCCAGTGCGTTGTGTCCTATTTGGGGTAGGCGAGCTCAGTCGGTCGTCGCAACGCCCCTATTGATGTGAGGTGTTGTGGATGTGGTCAAAGAAGGAGCTGGTCGAGAAGCAGCCCACCCCCGTTTTAGGTGTGCTGAGTGGGCAGGAGCCGAGTGGCCATGTCGTGGGCTCGGTCCAGGGGTGCGGGGTCGCGGCGTAGCGTGGTCATGAGCATCCCGCCTTCCAGCAACAGGAACCACTGCTCGGCGGTGTCGCTCGGGTCAGGACAGTCAGCGACGGTGGCGAGGTCCTCAAGGCGGACACGGATGGCGTGCTTGTGGGCGTCGATGACGGCCCGTGCGGGATGGGTGGGGTCGGGGAGTTCAGCGGCGGCGTTGACGAACCCGCAACCGCGGAAGTCGTCGGCAACGGTCCAAGCCCGATAGGCGGCGAAGATCGCGCCGAGCTGGCTTGCGGGATGCAGGTGACCGGTCAGGAAGCGCTGCAGGTCGCGGCGCCAGCGCTGGTCGCGCGCACGCAGGTGCTCGGTGATCAGGCCGTCCTTGGAGCCGAAGTGGGCGTAGAGGGTTGCCTTGGTGACCTGAGCCTGCGTGGCGATCGTGTTGACCCCGACCGCGCGGATACCGTCCTCGTAGAACAGCCGCGACGCAGCCGCCAGGAGACGGTCTCGGGCGCTGGGCGCGTGCCTGTCCACTCGATCCATCACTCACCTCGACACGCAACTATACAGACTGGTATGTATAGTTGCGTGCGCCAACAGGCTGGCGTCCCGCGAAGTATGAAGGAGTCCCCCATGGCTGATCGCGTTGAAGCTGTTGTTTTCGACGTCCTAGAGACGCTGCTAGACCTCGACCCAATCGGGGCACGGCTCGAGGAGGTCGGGCAGCCCGCGGCGGTGTTGGGCCCGTTCTTCCTGCGGTTCCAACGTGATGCGATGGCGCTGACGCTGGCTGGTGACGTCGCGGACTTCACCGCGACCGCCCGCCAGGCGCTGCGCACCGAGACCAAGCAGGCAATGTCAGAGGACGCGATTGCCCACGTCCTGGAGGGCTTCGCGAAAGTCCCGGCGTTCCCGGATGCCATCCCGGCGCTGCGTAAGCTCTCCGAAGCCGGGGTAACCATCGGCTGCCTGACTGTCGGCGACCCGGAGAACACCCGATCCTTCCTGGCCGGGGCGGGCCTGGAGACCTACGTCGACCACGTAGTGACCTCCGATGCGGTCGGCGTGTGGAAGCCCGCCCCCGGCGTTTACCATCACACCGCGAAGGCTCTGAGTTGCGAGTTAGACCGGATGGCGCTGGTCGCGGTGCACGCCTGGGACTGCCACGGCGCCAAGCGGGTCGGCGCCCTCGCCGGCTGGTGCTCCCGCCTCGAGGGCGAACCCGGCGACGTCTTCCTGCCCGCGGACGTCCGTGGCGATGACCTCGTAGAGGTCGTCGACGGGCTGCTGGCGCTCTGAGCATCCCCCGGCACGGGTAACCGTGATGTGTATCCGGTCCGGTTAGCTAAGCTGAGGGTGGTGCCAAGGAGAACCTCGAGCACCGGGCGTACTGAAACAGAGCAGCCGCACTGAGCGACTCCCAGTCTGCGACGGCCACGATGCGAGACCCCGATTACACCGTCGGCGCCAACGCTCGCCCCGCATCTCGCGGCTATTCTTCGGCGCTCAACTCGCCGTACGCTGGGGTGCCGGGGTTGGTGGGCAGCCCCAACGTCACCCAGTCGTGCATTCCGCCGCGGTAGTAGGCGATTTGCTGCACAGGGAACCCGTCCTCGACCAGTTGGGTGATCGCTGTTGGGGACTGGGGGCACTGGGGACCGTTGCAGAAGAAGACGATCTGGTCGGCATCCTCGAGTTCGTTGCGTCGCTCCAGCACGTCGCTGAAGGGGATGTGGACCGCGCCGGGCAGGGTTGCCGTTCGGAACTGCTCTTGGTTGCGGGTGTCGACCAGCAGCGCCCCGTCGGCTGCCAGTTCACGCAGCTCCAGCTCGCCAACAGTTTGTGCCCCGGCAGCAGGTGACATGGGTTGGATCTCACCCCAAGTAGTGTCGACGACCACCAGGTCGGCCTCGTCCAACACGGGCGCGGGCACCATCTGGAACTCGGCCTGGAGGTTGTCCCGGGTCTCGTGGAACTTTGGGTGGCGGTCCCCCACCTGAGACTTGCCAAGTGGTAGATCTCGGGTGATCCGCCAAGAACACCCAGTGGAGCGTGCCCACTACGGTGGAGACGGAGGAAAGTCAATGGGTTCTCATAGTAGAAGGAGAACATCATGGGATCGACCCGTCGCCGTTTCACTGACGAGTACAAATCGCACGCGGTAGACTTAGTC